>CAZRGU010000342.1:0-3406 GCA_964599705.1 uncultured Ectothiorhodospiraceae bacterium
GTGGGGGTGCGCCTGCCTGCCGGCAGGCAGGGCCGGCGTGAGATGAGGTCGAAGCCGCGGTTCTCGGCCTCGACGCTCTGCACCACCCAGCCGCGAGCTTCCTCGTGACGGACCGCCTCCCGGACCGCGATCCGCTCGATCTCCTCGTCGCGCACCATGGGCGCGATGCCGGGGCTCGTGCGCTCGGGGTGCGGCAGCACCCAGGCGCGGCCGAGGTGGAGGATGTCGCCGATCGTGCAGTGCCGCTCCATCTCGAGCTGCTCGCGGCGCAGATCGAGGCGCCCGTTCAGCTCGTCGAGGTGCTGCTCGGCCTGGGCGATGTTCCCGGCGAGACCGGGGGTCGTGTCGCCGGCCTGCTGCTTCGAGACGAGCTCGGCGAGCTGGAGGTTCTGCCGGTGGATCAGCTCGCCGAGGGAGATCTCCATGTGCTCGCGGACGACCTCGTTCTCGCGGGCGCGCTGCTCCGAGACCTCGCGCAGGAACGGCGTGAGCGCCCGATTCACGAGCTCGAGCTCGACTGCCTGCCTGTCCGGCAGGCAGGCCTGGCGGTCCGGCAGCATGTGCCCCGCCGGCACCGCCGTGCCCTTCGGAGCGGGGATGACGTCGAGGAGCAGGGTGGGCTGGCGGACGGAGATCGTGCCGTCGAGGCCTGCCTGACCGGCAGGCAGGTCGGCCCGGATGACGAAGAGCTTCCGGTGCAGGGTGTTGCCGCGCCCATCCTTGATCGAGGCGCCGAAGACGTCGATCCGGTAGGGCTTGGCCGAGTGCAGATCGAAGAAGACCGCACCGCGGCGCAGGTCGTCGGTCACGCGCTCGCGGAGGTCGGCCCGCACGACCTCGAACAGCGGGTGTCCCGGGGTGACCCACTCCAGGGTAGGGTCATCACTGAGCTGGCCCCTGTCGAAGGTGATGCGCCGGTAGGTCTTGCCGAGCCGGCCGAACCGGGGCTCCAGCTCCTCGCCTAGGGTGACCAGCGTCTTGGGCACCTTGCCGATACGGTAGACGTGCGGCTTCCCGCGTTGGCCGGCCGGATGCACACCCGCGATGGGGCCGGCGGTGACGAAGAAGTCCTCGATGACCTCGGGGACAAGGCGGCGCTCCTTGGCCTCGGCGGACTTGCCGATCAGGGCGCCGAGGTTGAGTTCCCTCTTGGCGAGGCCCTCCAGCGTGGAGTCGGTGATCTCCCGGAAGCGCTCGGGGTTGATCTCGTGGACGATGCGCTCCTCGATGCTAGGGGCCGAGAGGCGCTGAGCGTACATCTCACGGAAGAGCTTCTCCAGGAGGTTCGAGGGGAACACCTCGCCGACGACGTCGAACACCTTGTCGGTGCCGAGCTCGTTCTTGATCTCCAGCAGGCGCGAGAGGAGCTTCTGGAGAACGCGGCCCTCGCGTGTGTTCACCGCGACGAAGTTGAAGATCAGGCAGTCGTGGGTCTGACCGTAGCGGTGGATCCGGCCCATGCGCTGCTCGAGACGGACGGGGTTCCAGGGGATGTCGTAGTTGATCATGAACCAGCAGAACTGAAGGTTGATCCCCTCGCCCGCCGCTTCGGTGGCCACGAGGACCTGGGCCTCTTCGCGGAACTCACGCTCGGCGTGGATGCGGGTCCCCGGCGTGTCCCGGTCGCCGATCTTCATCCCGCCGTGGATCTGCGTCACCGCCAGGCCCCACTCGCGGAGCTTGCCGAGCGGGCGCCCTTCCTTGCCGTCGCCGGCGAGGTAGTCCAGCGTGTCCTTGTGCTCCGTGAACAGGAGCAGCTTCATGCGCGGGTTGCGGAAGATGTCGTGCTCGTTCAGGACCTCCCGGAGCTTGGTGAGCTTGGACTCGACCTCCCGCGCCTGGAGCGCCTTGGCCTGCTCGATCAGCTTGCCGATCCGCTGGATCTCGTCGCGCAGCGCCGCCGGGTCGACGGTGACCACGACACCTTCGAGCTGATCGCGAATCTCGTTCTGTTCCTCTTCCGTCAGATCCTCGAAGTCGTCGGGCAGCTTCCGTTCGATCTGCTCCTGGCGGTGCTTCTCCGGATCCTCCAGGATCCGTTCCCGTTTCTCCCGCATGCGCTCGAGGCTGCGGCGCACGGCGTAGATACTCGACGCGAAGCGCCGCTGGAGCATGGCCATCGTGAAACCGAGGGCGCGGGCCTGCGGGGAGTCGCTCGCGGCAGCCTTGATGGACTGGTCCTCGACGTAGCGCGTGAGGGCGTCGTAGAAGTCGTACTCCTCCCCGTCGAGGTCGAACTTCGCCGTGCGGACGTCGCGGTTGGTGAAGAGCGGGTGGACCTTGCCGTTGTCGTCCGGGAAGGTGACGAGCGCCTCCTTGGTGCGCCGCAGGTAGAACGGCGCCTCGTGCCGGCGCATCGCCTCCTCAAGGCTCTTCACGTCGCCGTAGACATCGCGGTCGAGGAGGCTCAGGAACAGCCGGAAGTTCTCGGGATCGCCCTTGTGTGGCGTGGCCGTCATCAGGAGGTAGTGGTCCGTGCGCTCGCCAAGCGCCTCGCCGAGCTGGAACGCGAGGGTCTTCTTGTCCTGGCTGTAGGCGCTCATCTTGTGGGCCTCGTCGACGATGATGAGGTCCCAGCGGCTGCGCAGCAGGCTCTCCTTGGCATCCGCGACGCGCGAGATCCAGGAAACCGAGGTGACGACCTGGCTCTTCTCCTGCCAGGGGTTGTGGCCGTACTGGCCGCGCAGGATCTCGCCGCGCATGACCTCGAACTGCTCGCGGAACTTGTCCTTCATCTCCCGCTGCCACTGGAACGTGAGGTTGGCGGGGGCCACGATCAGCGTGCGCTGGACGAGACCGCGGATCTTCAGCTCCTTGAGCAGGAGGCCGGCCATGATGGTCTTGCCGGCTCCGGGGTCGTCGGCGAGGAGGAAGCGAATGCGCGGCAGCGCGAGGAAGTACTCGTAGACCGCCTCGAGCTGATGCGGGAGGGGATCGACGCGGGCGATCGACAGCGAGAAGTAGGGGTCGTACTCGTAGGCGAGCCCGAGGCGCTCGGCCTCGATGCCGAGGCGGAAGCGAAGGGGATCCCCATCGAAGGGCTCGGTGGTCGGCGAGACCGTGAGCTGGGCGATCTGAGCCGGGCTCAGGATCGGGTCGTGCACTTGGCCGGTACGCAGGCCCTTCCCGACGAGCTTGAACGACTCGCCCATCGGGATCGTGGTGATGACCTCGACAGGCTCCGGGAGCAGGGGGCCCCGCACTACGACGCCGGGCGAGAGCTGGTCGAGCCTCAAGCCCGCCGTCATCGCTTCCCCCGTCGCGGTCGCTGGGAACGCGTATCGTGCTCCAGCCACCGGTCGATGGTCTCCTTGCGGAACCGCCGATGCCGGCCGACCCTCTGGCCCGGCGCCTTCCCCTCCTGCGCGAGCTCGTAAAGCGTGGACTTCGCTACACCGACGAGTTG
>CAZRGU010000343.1:0-3354 GCA_964599705.1 uncultured Ectothiorhodospiraceae bacterium
CGTGCGGCCTGCCGCTCGCCCGGCCTACCGCCTGATCGGTCGGGTTCTCGCGCTTCGGGGTCATTCCGCTCACCGGGCCGACCAGCGCGGCGGTGGCCTCAAGCAGCCGGCCGTGCGCCCGGTCGAGCCGACTCAAGAGAGCATCTCCCGTCAGAGCGAGCGGTCGGCGCCCGCAGCCGTGAATCGGTGAGCGATGCAGACTGGGGCCCGATCGCCGCGGGGCATCGCGGAAGGTGAGGTGAGCGGGAAGCGGTGGCGGAGTGGCCCGCGCTACCCGCGCGCAGCGAACACGTAGCCGAGGAGGTTGAGCAGCACCTGGGCGGCGAGGATCGCGGTCACCCCGGCCGGGTCGTAGGGCGGGGAGACCTCGACCAGGTCGATGCCGGCCACCTCGCCGCGCCGGGCCAACCCCTGGAGGATCTCCATGACCTCGTAGTACAGGAACCCGCCGTGGCTGGGGGTGCCGGTGCCCGGGGCGATCGAGGGGTCGAAGCCGTCGATGTCGATGGTCACGTAGTAGCGTGCCCCGGCGGGGATCCGTTCGAGCACCCCGGCGGCGCCGAGCGCGCGCGCCTGGCGCACCGAGAGGATGTCCGAGCCGGCCGCGCGGGCGGCCGCGTAGTCCTCGCGCTTCGAAGAGGAGACGTTGCGGATCCCGAGCTGGGTGAGGCCGGTGACGTGCTCGAGCTCGGCGGCGCGGCGCATCGGGTTGCCGTGCCCGTAGCGCACTCCGTGGCGCTGGTCGACGAAGTCGAGGTGGGCGTCGAACTGGACGACGTGCAGCGGGCCGCGCCCGGCGAAGGCCGCGATCGCCGGGGCGCTGATCGCGTGATCCCCGCCGAGCAGCACCGGCAGCGCGCCGCGCTCGAGGATCGCGCGCACCGCCGCCTCGGTGTTGCGGTGGCAGGCCGCGGTGTCGGTGTGGATGATGTCGACGTCGCCGGCATCGACGATCCGCACCGCATCGACCGGCAGGTAGACGGTGTCGTCCTCGTGGTCGTAGGCCCCGCCGTGCCCGAACGAGAACAGGGTCGATGCCTCGCGGATGGCGCGCGGCCCGAAGCGCGCCCCGGAGCGGTACTGGGTGCCCATGTCGAAGGGCACCCCGAGGACGGCGACGTCGGCCTCGAGCTGCTCCCAGTCGAGCACCGCCGGGCGCTTGCCGAAGGTGCAGTGGCCGACGAAGGGCAGGTCGAGCCGGCCCTGGTGGATGGAGTGCTCGCTCATCGGAAGGTACCGTCCTGGTTGCCGGGTGACAGGGCGCTGCGGGTCGAGCCGGGCGGCTAGCCGGGGAGGGTGACCAGCGGCAAGGGGGCGAGGTGGTCGACCGCCACCAGGCGCTCGACCAGGCGGTTGATGTTGTCGAGCCCCTCGAGCAGGCCGGGGACCACGACCTGCGAGGGCAGCGGCTGGAGCGGCAGGGCGCGCAGGGCCGCTGCCATCACCGCCGGGTCGCGGCCGCGCTCGTCGCTGAGCATGCGCATCAGCCCGAGCTCGTCGGCGCGCGCCGCGCGGATGTACTGCTCGAGGCGCGGGACCCGCCGCGGCACGATCACTGCCCGCTTGTCGAACGACAGGATCTCGCAGAAGGCGTTGTAGCCGCCCATCGCCACCACCCCGGCCGCTCCCGCCACCAGGCGCTCGGCGCGGGCCTCGAAGGTCCGCGCCCGGACCCGCGGCAGGCGCGCGACCCGCGCGTCGAAGCGCTCGCGCCGCTCGGCGCTCATGAACGGGCCGTAGAGCAGCAGCGCCGGCCACGGCAGGTCGCGGTCGTGCTCGTAGGCCGACAGCACCCAGTCGACCAGCTCCTCGCCGTCCCCGCCGCCGCCGGTGGTGACCAGCAGGTAGGGGCCGTCGAAGCCGGGGTCGGCCCCCTCGCCGGGCGGGACGCTGCCGGCGTGGCGCCTCAGGTAGCCGGTGTAGACCAGCCGCTCGCGCACCGCCGGGGGCAGGGGCAGCCCGGAGAGCGGCTCGTGGATCTGCGGCAGCCCGTAGATCCAGACCTCGTCGTAGAAGGCCTCGAGGGCCGGCATCAGGTTCTTGGCCTGCCACTCGCGGGCGAGCAGGGTGGCCTCGTCCATCACGTCGCGCAGCCCCAGCACCAGCGGAACGCCCATCGCCCGCATCGCGATCAGGGTCTCCTCGAGCTCGCCGCGCAGGCCGAGCGGCTCCTTGTCGACGATCACCAGGTCGGGGCGGAACGACTCGGCGGTGTGGCGGATGATCGCCGAGCGCAGGGTGACGACCTGGGTGATGTCCAGGTGCAGGCTGAGCGAGGAGTAGTCGCCGTTGCGCAGCTTGATCACCCCGGGGATGCGCACGAAGTCGACCCGGGTGCGGAAGTCGAAGCTGCCGATGATCGGGGAGCCCGACACGATCAGCACCGACAGCCCCTTGTGGCGCTCGACCAGGGAGTGGGCGATGGTGCGCGAGCGCTGCAGGTGGCCGAGCCCGAAGCTGTCGTGGCTGTAGATGAGGATCCGGGCCTTCGAGAGACACGAGCCCATCCTGCCCTCCCCCTGCTGCGACAGGCGGCGCACTATAGCACGGCGCCCGGCAGTGCTCGGGGGGCTCCCGGAGCCGCCCCGCCCGCGCCACGCGCAGCGCCGAGCGATGCGGGGCCGTGGCTGGCATGGGCGCGCCCGATCCGGTCACAATCGCCCCGCTTGGCACGACCGCAGGAGGACGGCGACCATGATGCGATCCACCATCCGGCCCGCGGCCCGCCTCTGCGGGCTGCTCCTCACCGTGCTCGCCGCCGCTGCCGCCGGCGCCGAGCCGCTGCGCGCGCCGCTGCCCGCCGCCGAGGGCGCCGCCCTCGAGCCGGGGCTCGCGGTCGACTACTACTACGGCTACTACCGCTGGATCGACGAGCTCGAGGAGCGGATCGGCGAGGGCGACGCCGAGCCCGGCGCGCCGCTCCCGGCGCTCGACTACCAGACCGGCACCGGCAAGGTGCTGAGCAGCCCGCGCAGCAACGGTGTCGGCGCCCGGATCCGCGGCTACCTGCATCTGGCCGAGCCGGGCGCCTACACCCTGGTGGTCCAGTCCAACGACGGCGTGCGCCTGACGCTGGCCGGCGAGCGCCTCATCGAGGATCCGGACGTGCACGCCGACCGCTACTCGCGGCCGGTCACCGTCGAGGTCGCCGAGCCCGGCTGGTACCCGCTCGAGGTGCTTTACTTCGAGCGCAAGAACACCTCGACCCTGCGCCTGTTCTGGCGCCCGCCCTCGGCGCCGGCCGACGCCGACATGAGCCTGGTGCCGGCAGCCGCCTTCGCTCACCGCCCCTGAGAGCCGACCGCGGGCCGCGCGCTCCTTCCTCGTAGCCCGGGCTCTGCCCGGGATCGAGCC
>CAZRGU010000344.1:0-3325 GCA_964599705.1 uncultured Ectothiorhodospiraceae bacterium
CTGAGGCCAGCCGTGCGCGCCGCGCGGCGCGGCCCGCACCCCGGGCTCGGGGCGGCGGAGCGCCGCGTATCCAGATTCCGATTGAGGTAGAAGCCGGTGTTCGAATCCGAGAACGTCTTTCCCCTGTTGCCGCTGCGTGACGTGGTGGTCTACCCGCACATGGTGATCCCGCTGTTCGTCGGCCGGGAACGCTCGATCCACGCGCTCGAGCGGGCCATGGAGCGCGACAAGCGCATCCTCCTGGTGGCCCAGAAGGATGCCTCCCAGGACGACCCGGGCGTCGACGACATCTACGGTGTCGGCACGGTCTCGACCATCCTCCAGCTCCTCAAGCTGCCCGACGGCACCGTCAAGGTGCTGGTCGAGGGCGGGCAGCGGGCGGCCATCGAGCGGCTGCTCGCCACCGAGCCGTGCTTCGCCGCCGAGGTCACCCTGCTCGCCGACGAGCCGGCCGATGCGCGCGAGATCGAGGTGCTGAGCCGCTCGGTGCTCGAGCAGTTCGAGCAGTACGTGAAGCTCAACAAGAAGGTCCCGCCCGAGATCCTGGCCTCGCTGTCGGGCATCGAGGAGCCGGGACGGCTCGCCGACACGGTGGCCGCCCACCTGGCCGTCAAGATCGAGCAGAAGCAGGCGATCCTCGAGATCGGCAACGTCCGCGACCGGCTCGAGCACCTGGTCGCGCGCCTCGAGGAGGAGATCGATCTGCTCCAGGTCGAGAAGCGGATCCGCGGGCGGGTCAAGCGCCAGATGGAGAAGAGCCAGCGCGAGTACTACCTCAACGAGCAGATGAAGGCCATCCAGAAGGAGCTCGGGGACATGGAGGACGGTCCCAGCGAGCTCGAGGAGCTGGCCCGCAAGATCGAGCAGGCCGGGATGTCCAAGGAGGCCCGCGAGAAGGCCACCGCCGAGCTCGGCAAGCTCAAGATGATGTCGCCGATGTCGGCCGAGGCCACGGTGGTGCGCAACTACATCGACTGGCTGGTCAGCGTGCCGTGGAAGAAACGCACCCAGATCCGCCACGATCTGAGTCGCGCCGAGGCGGTCCTCGAGGCCGACCACTACGGGCTCGAGAAGGTCAAGGAGCGGATCCTCGAGTACCTGGCGGTGCAGACCCGGGTGCGCAAGCTCAAGGGACCGATCCTCTGCCTGGTCGGCCCCCCCGGGGTGGGCAAGACCTCGCTCGGCCAGTCGATCGCCCGGGCCACCAACCGCAAGTTCGTGCGCATGTCGCTCGGCGGGGTGCGCGACGAGGCCGAGATCCGCGGCCACCGGCGCACCTACATCGGCGCGCTGCCCGGCAAGATCATCCAGAACCTGGCCAAGGTCGGGGTGCGCAACCCGCTGTTCCTGCTCGACGAGGTCGACAAGATGTCGATGGACTTCCGCGGCGACCCGTCCTCGGCGCTGCTCGAGGTCCTCGACCCGGAGCAGAACCACACCTTCAACGACCACTACCTGGAGGTCGACTACGACCTCTCGCAGGTGATGTTCGTGGCCACCGCCAACACCATGAACATCCCGCCGCCGCTGCTCGACCGGATGGAGGTGATCCGGCTCTCGGGCTACACCGAGGAGGAGAAGATCAACATCGCCCGGCGCTACCTGGTGCCCAAGCAGCTCAAGAACAACGGCCTCAAGCCCGATGAGCTGCACATCACCGAGGGGGCGCTGCGCGACATCATCCGCTACTGGACCCGCGAGGCGGGGGTACGCAACATCGAGCGCGAGATCGCCAAGATCTGCCGCAAGGTGGTCAAGGAGAAGGTCGGCAAGGGGCACCCCGGGCGGGTGACGGTCGGCCCACGGCGCCTGCCGCGCTACCTCGGGGTCAAGCGCTACCGCTTCGGGCGCCGCGAGGAGGAGGACCGGGTCGGCCTGGTCACCGGGCTGGCCTGGACCGAGGTCGGCGGCGACCTGCTGACCATCGAGGCGGCGGTGATGCCGGGCAAGGGCAAGGCGACCTACACCGGGCAGCTCGGCGAGGTCATGCAGGAGTCGATCCAGGCCGCGCTGACCGTGGTGCGCAGCCGCGCCGAGGCGCTCGGCATCGACGAGGGCTTCTACCAGAAGTGCGACATCCACATCCACGTCCCCGAGGGCGCGACCCCGAAGGACGGCCCGAGCGCCGGGGTGGGGATGTGCACGGCACTGGTCTCGGCGTTGACCGGCATCCCGGTGCGCGCCGATGTGGCGATGACCGGCGAGATCACCCTGCGCGGTGAGGTGCTGCCGGTCGGCGGTCTCAAGGAGAAGCTGCTCGCGGCGCTGCGCGGCGGGATCCGGGTGGTGCTGGTGCCCGAGGAGAACGAGCGCGAGCTGAGCGAGGTGCCGGCCAACATCCGCCAGAGCCTCGAGCTGCGCACGGTGCGCTGGATCGACCAGGTCCTCGAGGTCGCGCTGCAGCGCATGCCCGGCCCGGTGGCCGAGGCGACCACGCCGGGGGGCGAGGAGCCGGCAGCGAGTCCCGGGCCGGCCAAGCGCGAGCGCGAGCCGGTCCAGACCCACTGATCGGGCCACGCCGCCGGTGGGCGAACGGTCACCTGCGGGCCGCTTCCTTGACAGCGCCGCGGGCCGCTGGTTTACTTCCCGAGCGCCCCGGATCCGTGCTTCGTACGGCGGCCCACCCCTTTCGTTCATCGCTTGCGCGGGCGGCCAGGCGCCGCGTCGCGGCCGGCGGTCCGGTCCCGGCGCACCGACTCACGAGGCGAGCACAGTCAGGGAGGTCGCATGAACAAGGCACAATTGATCGACGCGGTAGCAGGCGCTGCCGACCTTTCCAAGGCCTCGGCCGCGCGGGCCGTGGAGAGCGTCTTCGACGTCATCACCGGGGCGCTGCGCGAGGGCGAGCAGGTCACGGTGGTCGGGTTCGGCACCTTCCTGGTGCGCGAGCGCGCGGCGCGCACCGGCCGCAACCCGCAGACCGGGGAGAGCATCGCCATCGCCGCGTCGCGCCAGCCCGCCTTCAAGCCTGGAAAGGCGCTCAAGGATGCCGTAAATTAAACGGCTTCCTCGGGTGCTTAGCTCAGGTGGGAGAGCGTCGCCCTTACACGGCGAAGGTCGGGGGTTCGAGACCCTCAGCACCCACCACGGAAATCCACGGAGTGGTAGTTCAGTTGGTTAGAATACCGGCCTGTCACGCCGGGGGTCGCGGGTTCGAGTCCCGTCCACTCCGCCAACCTTCCGGCTGACGGCGCGCCGCGCGCCGCCGGCCATCCTTGTCCCTGAGAGTTTGTGAAAAAACCACCCGCCTGCTGCGGACGTTCCTGGTCGCCCCGGACTGCGTTGCGGGGACCCCCAACATGGAGTCACGTACTCCAGTACGCTC
>CAZRGU010000345.1:0-3323 GCA_964599705.1 uncultured Ectothiorhodospiraceae bacterium
CGCCTCGCCCGGAGCGATGGATCGGCGCCCTCGCTTGAGGCGGTCCGGGCAGCGATGAGCTACGCCGTTCTCGTTGACAGGATCGGGCAGGCTTTATAGAATTCGGTGTCTTTTGACAGGCAGGTCTGCCCTGCCTGTCGTTTTTTTGCTGCCGCCCCCGTACGGGGCGAGTGCCCCCCTTCGAATCGGAGCGTAGAGGCATGGCGACCATCAACCAGCTTGTGCGCAAGCCGCGCAAGCGCCAGAAGGTGAAGAGCAGCGTCCCGGCGCTGCAGAGCTGCCCGCAGCGACGTGGGGTGTGCACGCGGGTCTACACCACGACCCCGAAGAAGCCCAACTCGGCGCTGCGCAAGGTCGCGCGGGTGCGCCTGACCAGCGGCATGGAGGTGACCACCTACATCGGCGGTGAGGGGCACAACCTCCAGGAGCACTCGGTGATCCTGATCCGGGGCGGCCGGGTCAAGGACCTGCCCGGGGTGCGCTACCACACCATCCGCGGCAGCCTCGACGCCTCCGGGGTGAGCGCCCGGCGCCAGGGCCGCTCCAAGTACGGCGCCAAGCGCCCCAAGGGCTGAGTACAGTAGCGATGGCCAGACGCAGGGAAATCCCGAAGCGCGCGGTCCTTCCCGATCCGAAGTTCGGGAACGAGACGCTCGCCAAGTTCATCAACGTGGTGATGCTCGACGGCAAGAAGTCGGTCGCCGAGCGGATCGTCTACGGGGCCCTCGAGGTGGTGGCGAGCAAGACCCGCGAGAGCCCGGTCGAGGTCTTCACCCGGGCCCTCGACAACGTTCGCCCGCTCGTCGAGGTCAAGTCGCGGCGGGTCGGCGGGGCCACCTATCAGGTGCCGGTCGAGGTCCGCCCGAGCCGGCGCACGGCGCTGGCGATGCGCTGGCTGGTCGACGCGGCGCGCAAGCGCGGCGAGAAGTCGATGGGGCTGCGCCTCGCCAACGAGCTGATGGAGGCCGCGGCCAATCGCGGCACCGCGGTCAAGAAGCGCGAGGACACCCACCGGATGGCCGAGGCCAACAAGGCCTTCTCCCACTACCGCTGGTGAGCGGCCACGCTGCCCACGACGTCCGGCAGTCGCCAAGCCCGAGAGGACTCTCCAAGGTGCCCCGCAAGACGCCCATCGAGCGCTACCGCAACATCGGGATCATGGCGCACATCGACGCCGGCAAGACCACGACCACCGAGCGGGTGCTCTACTACACCGGGATCTCGCACAAGATCGGCGAGGTCCACGACGGGGCGGCGGTGATGGACTGGATGGTCCAGGAGCAGGAGCGCGGCATCACCATCACCTCGGCGGCCACCACCTGCTTCTGGCGCGGCATGGAGCACCAGTTCCCCGAGCACCGGGTCAACATCATCGACACCCCCGGGCACGTCGACTTCACCATCGAGGTCGAGCGCTCGCTGCGGGTGCTCGACGGGGCCTGCGCGGTGTTCTGCGCGGTCGGCGGGGTCGAGCCGCAGTCCGAGACCGTCTGGCGCCAGGCCAACCGCTACGGGGTGCCGCGGATCGCCTTCGTCAACAAGATGGATCGCGCCGGGGCCGACTTCCTCGGCGTGGTCGAGCAGATGCGCCGGCGCCTGGGCGCCAACCCGGTGCCGGTGCAGCTCCCGATCGGGGCCGAGGAGGCCTTCGAGGGGGTGGTCGACCTGGTGGCGATGCGTGCCATCTACTGGGACGACTCGACGATGGGGGTGCGCTTCGAGGTGCGCGAGGTGCCCGGCAACCTGCGCGAGCTCTGCCAGCAGTGGCGCGAGCGGATGGTCGAGGCCGCCGCCGAGGCCAGCGATGAGCTCATGGATCACTACCTCGAGGAGGGGGACCTCGACGCCGAGCAGATTCGCGCCGGGCTGCGCGGGCGCACCCTGGGCAACGAGATCGTGCCGGTGCTGTGCGGCTCGGCGTTCAAGAACAAGGGGGTGCAGACCCTGCTCGACGCGGTCATCGAGTACCTGCCCTCGCCGCGCGACGTGCCCCCGGTGCACGGCGTCGAGGTCAACGGCGCCGAGCGCGAGGCCGAGCGCCCGGCCGACGACCAGGCGCCGTTCGCGGCGCTCGCCTTCAAGATCGCCACCGACCCGTTCGTCGGCTCGCTGACCTTCTTCCGGGTCTACTCCGGGGTGCTCAAGTCGGGCGACACGGTGCTCAACACCGTCAAGCAGAAGAAGGAGCGGATCGGGCGGCTGCTGCAGATGCACGCCAACCACCGCGACGAGATCACCGAGGTCTACGCCGGGGACATCGCCGCCGCGGTCGGGCTCAAGGACGTGACCACCGGCGAGAGCCTGTGCGACCCCCGGGCCCCGATCGCGCTCGAGCGCATGGAGTTCCCGGAGCCGGTGATCGCGGTGGCCCTCGAGCCCAGGACCAAGGGCGACCAGGAGAAGATGGGCGTGGCGCTCGGCAAGCTCGCCCACGAGGACCCGTCGTTCCGGGTGGCCACCGACGAGGAGTCGGGGCAGACCATCATCTCGGGGATGGGCGAGCTGCACCTCGAGATCATCGTCGACCGGCTGCGCCGCGAGTTCAAGGTCGAGGCCAACGTCGGCAAGCCCCAGGTCGCCTATCGGGAGACCATCCGGCGCAGCGTCGAGGCCGAGGGCAGGTTCGTGCGCCAGACCGGCGGCCGGGGCCAGTACGGGCACGTCTGGCTGCGCCTCGAGCCCCAGCCCCCGGGCACCGGCTACCAGTTCGTCGACGCGATCACCGGCGGGGTGGTGCCGCGCGAGTACATCTCGGCGGTCGACAAGGGGGTACGCGAGCAGATGGAGAACGGGGTGCTGGCCGGCTACCCGGTGGTCGACGTCAAGGTGACCCTGTTCGACGGCTCCTACCACGAGGTCGACTCGAGCGAGATGGCCTTCAAGGTGGCCGGCTCGCTCGGCTTCCGCGAGGGAGTGGCCAAGGCCGACCCGGTGCTGCTCGAGCCGGTGATGAAGGTCGAGGTGGTCACCCCCGAGGAGTACATGGGCGACGTGATGGGGGATCTCAACCGCCGCCGCGGGGTGCTCCAGGGGATGGAGGACACCGCCGCCGGACGGGTGGTGCGCGCCGAGGTGCCGCTCAAGGAGATGTTCGGCTACGCCACCGACCTGCGCTCGCTGACCCAGGGTCGGGCGACCTACACCATGGAGTTTCTCAAGTACGTCGCGGCGCCCAGCGGGATCGCCGACGAGATCATCAGCAAGAACCGCTAGTTTCCGGACTCAAGACAGCGCGAGGAGAGTCGCCGTGGCCAAGGAGAAGTTTGAACGGACCAAGCCGCACGTAAACGTGGGCACGATCGGGCACGTGGATCACGGGAAGA
>CAZRGU010000346.1:0-3258 GCA_964599705.1 uncultured Ectothiorhodospiraceae bacterium
CAGTTGCCGCCGGCGCGCGGAGCGCCGGGCGGAGGAGGCGGGCGGATGGCGCGGGCGGCGATGGCGCTGGGTGCGGCGCTGGCCGGGGCGCTGCTCGGCGCCCTGGCGGCCGGGGCCGAGGAGGACTGGGCGCGCCAGCGCCAGGCGCTGGTGCGGGTGGTGGCCGGCGACGTGCGCGCCACCCGCCGCTACACCGGGCGCGAGGCGCTCGACCCGCGGGTGCTGGCCGCGCTCGGCCGCGTGCCGCGCCACCTCTTCGTGCCCGCCGCCGAGCGCCGCCGTGCCTACCTCAACCGCCCGCTGCCGATCGGCTACGGGCAGACCATCTCCCAGCCCTACATCGTCGCCCTGATGACCGACCTGGTCGGGCCGCGCCGCGGGGCGCGGGTCCTCGAGATCGGCACCGGCTCGGGCTACCAGGCGGCGATGCTCGCCGAGCTCGGCGCCGAGGTCTACACGATCGAGATCGTCCCGGAGCTCGGCGAGCGGGCCGCCGAGCGGCTCGCGCGGCTCGGCTACAAGGTGCACACCCGGGTCGGGGACGGCTACTACGGCTGGCCCGAGGCCGCTCCCTTCGATGCCATCGTGGTCACCGCGGCGGCCGGCCACGTGCCCCCGCCGCTGGTCGCCCAGCTCCGCCCCGGCGGGCGGATGGTGATCCCGGTCGGCAGCCCGTTCCTGGTCCAGGAACTGGTGCTGGTGAGCAAGGATCAGGCCGGCGAGGTCAGCACCCGGGGGCTGCTTCCGGTGCGCTTCGTGCCGCTGACCGGCGGGCATTGAGCCGTCCCCCCGCACCGCCGCCGGCCGGTCCCGCGCTGTGCCTGTCGGTCGGGCTGCTCGCCGCGGCGGTGGTCGCCGCCGAGGTGCTGCTGCCACGGCTGCTCTCGGTGGTGCTCTGGCACCACTTCGCCTACCTGGTGGTCAGCCTGGCGCTGCTCGGCCTGGGCGCGGCCGGGACGGTGCTGGCGCTCGCCCGGGAGGCCGCGCTGGCCCGCTTCGAGCGCCTCTATCCGTTGCTCTGCGTGCTCTTCGCGGCGGGCTTCGCGGGCGCCGCGGCACGTGCCGCGCATGCCCCGTTCAATCCGCTGGCGCTCGGCTGGGATGCCCGCGAGGGGCTCGCCCTGGTCGGGCTGGCGGCCGTCGTGCTGCTGCCCTTCCTGGCCGCCGGGGGGGCGGTGGGGCTGGCCCTGATGCGTCACGCCGCGCGCCCGGCGCGCCTCTACGGTGCCGATCTGGTCGGTGCCGGGGGCGGGGCGATCGCCGCGGTCGTGGCCCTCGAGCAGCTCACCCTGGCCGGCGCGCTGGCCGCGGTCGTGGCCCTCGGCCTGGCCGCGGCGCTGGCCGCGAGCGCCGCCGCGCTCGGGCCGACCCGGCTTCTCGCCGGGGCGCTGGCCGGGCTGCTGGCGGTCGGGCTGCTCGCCACCGGCGGCTGGCTGGATCCGGTGCCCTCTCCCTACAAGGGGCTCTCGCTCGCCCTGCGCGCGCCCGGGGCGCGGGTGATCGCCGAGCGCAGCGGGGCGCTCGGGCAGCTCAGCGTGGTCGCGAGCCCCCGGGTGCCGATCCGCCACGCCCCCGGGCTGAGCCTGGCCGCCCCCTCCGGGCCCCCCGGGCAGCTCGCGCTGTTCGTCGACGGCGACGGCCCCGCGCCGCTGGTCGAGCTCGGCGACGGGGCCTGGCTCGACTGGCTGCCCGAGGCGCTCGCCTACGCCCTCGGCGCCCCGCGCCGGCGGGTGCTGGTGCTCGGCGCCCCCGGGGGCGCGGCGCTGGCGCGAGCCGTGGCCCACGGGGCGCAGGTGGTCGCGGTCGAGGCCAACGGCAAGCTGCTCGAGCTGCTCGGCGAGGCGTTCTGGGGAGGTCGGGCCCGCGGCCCCTGGAGGAGCCCGCAGGTGCGCCTGGTGCGGGCCGAGGCGCGCTCCTTCCTGGCCCGCGAGCAGGCTCGCCACGACCTCATCGAGCTGCCCCTGGCCGGCGATCGGGTCGCGGCCGGCGCCGGCCTGCAGGCGCTGGCGGCGAGCCGCCTGTACACCGTCGAGGGGCTCGGGGCGGCGCTCGCCCGCCTCGCCCCGGGGGGGCTGCTGGTCGTGCCGGTCTGGCTGCGCCAGCCGCCGCGGGCGAGCGTCAAGCTGCTGGCCACCGCGATCGAGGCGCTGCGCCGCGCCGGGGTCCGCGACCCGGGCGCGCGGCTGCTGCTGGTGCGCGGCTGGCAGACCGCGGCGCTGCTGGTGCGCCGCGGCCCGTTCAGCGGCGCCGAGATCGAGGCCGCACGGCGCTTTGCCGCCAGCCGCCGCTTCGACCTGGCCTGGTACCCGGGGATGGCCGAGGGCGAGGCCAACCGCCGCAACCGCTGGCCGGCCCCGTATCTCTACCGGGCCGCGCGGGCCCTGCTCGGGCCTGGCGCCGCCGCGTTCCTGCGCGACTACAAGTTCGAGGTCCGCCCGGCGAGCGACGATCGCCCGTTCTTCGACCGCTTCCTGCGCTGGCGCACCCTGCCCGAGCTGCTCGCCCTGCGCTCGCGCGCCGGGCTCGCCCAGCTCGACTGGGGCTACCCGGTGCTGGTCGCGAGCGGGGTGCTGGTCGCGGCCCTCGGTGCCGTGCTGGTGCTCGTCCCGCTGGCGCTCTGGGGTCGCGCCGGGCGCGGCGGCCGGCTGTGGCGCCCGCTGCTTCCCTTCGCCCTCGTCGGCCTGGCCTTCATGCTCGTCGAGATGGCGTTCATCGCCCGGCTCGAGCCCTTTCTCGGCCACCCGACCCGCGCGCTGTCGGTGGCGCTGGCCGCCTTCCTGGTCTTCGCCGGGCTCGGCAGCCTGGCCTCGGGGCAGGTGGGACGCACCCTTCGCCATCCCACCGCCGCGGCGTGCGCCGCGACCGCGCTCCTCGCGCTGCTCGCGATCGCGCTGCTGCCGAGTCTGCTCGGCGCCCTCGTGGCGCTGCCCGACGGGGCCCGGATGGCGGTCGCGGTGGCCGCGATCGCGCCGCTCGCCGCGCTCATGGGGATGCCCTTCCCGCTGCTGCTCGCGCCGCTCGGCGCCGCGCGCCCGGCGCTGGTGCCGTGGGCCTGGGGGGTCAACGGGCTGGCCTCGGTGCTCGCCACCACGCTCGGCGCGCTGCTCGCCGTGCACCTGGGCTTTCGTGCCGTGCTGATGCTCGCCGCCGCCCTCTACCTTGGCGCGGCGCTGGCCGCGGGGCGGCGCTGAGCCCGCGCTCGCATCGATCAGAGCCCCGACGAGCGCGGGTCGCGCGCTTCCCTGGCCTCCCCGCCGG
>CAZRGU010000347.1:0-3250 GCA_964599705.1 uncultured Ectothiorhodospiraceae bacterium
CCCGAGCGCGCGTCCTCAGCGCTCGCGCAGGGCGGCGATCGCCGGGGGAAGGGCGACCTCGGGGTCGCGCGCGAGCAGCCGCTCGAGCTCGCTGCGGGCCTCGCCGCGGCGTCCCGCGGCGAGCAGGGCGGCGATCCGGGCGAGCCAGACCTGGCGCTCGGCGGCACCGAGCACGCCCCGCGGGGCCTCGAGGGCAGCGCCGCTCTCGGCCGCACGGGCGGCGCGCCGCGCCGGGCTGACGCCCGAGGCGCCGGGTTCGGCAGCCTGCTCGCTCGCCGCTGGAGGCGGCGCGATCATCCGATAGTGGGGCTCGGAGGAGGGTGAGCCGGCATCGCCGCTCGCCTCGCCGGGCACGCCGATGCGAAGGACGCCCGCGGCGGGCACCGGCTCGGCGAGTCGTGCCGGCGCGGCCTTGCCGGGGCTCCGCGGCTCGCCCGGGCGGGCGGTCTTGCTTGGTGCGCCCGCACCCGGCCCGGCCTGGCGGACGAGGATCCCGACGGTGACGCTGAGCACCACCACCGCCGCGGCGGCGAGCGGCGCGCCCCAGCGCCGCGTGCGCCACCGCGGCCGGCTGCCGGCCTCGCGGCGCGCCGCGGCGAGCAGCGCCTGGTCGAGGGCGGCCGGCGGCTCCTCGCGCGAGGCCTCGGCATAGAGGCGGGCGAGGCGCGGGTCGCGCTCGTCGCCGCGCTCGCCGTTGCCGGTCGCGCTCACTGGTGCACCCTCATCGCTCGATCCCCAGCCCGCGGCGCAGCCGCCCGGTGGCGTAGCGCAGCCGGCTCTTGACCGTCTCGCGCCCGACCCCGGTGGCCTCGGCGATCGCGGCCAGCCCCAGCCCCGCCTCCTCGCGCAGCAGCCAGGCCTCGCGCTGCTCCCGCGGGAGCGCCGCCACCAGCTCGAGCAGCCGGGTGGCGAGGCGCCGCTCGTCGAGTGCCCGCTCCGGGGCCGGTGCCGGGTCGGGCACGCTCGCCAGCGCCTCTCCGTCGGCCTCCAGCGGCGAGCGCCCGCGGGCCCGGTGGTGATCGACCAGGCGGTGGTGGGCGAGGGTGTAGAGCCAGGTGGTGAAGCGGGCCGTGACCCGGTAGCGCCGGCGCGCCCCGATCACCCGCAGCCACACGTCCTGGAACAGCTCCTCGGCCACCGCCGGCTCTCCGCACTGGCGCAGGAAGTAGCGGTACAGGGCCCCGCGGTGACGGCGGTAGAGGGTCTCGAAGGCGCCCGCATCGCCGTCACAGTAGCGCAGCATCAGCTCCTCGTCGCTCGGCCCCTCGGCGCTCACCGCGCCAGCGTAGCGAAGCTCCACGGCGCCGGAAAGCGCCGCACCTTCAGCCGGCGCCATCCGGCGGCGCACGCCGTCTGCCGGCCTGGGCCCCGAGAGCGCGGGCCAGCTCGATCAGGGCGAGCAGCTCGCCGCGCCGCCCGTGCGGGTCGGGGCCGCGCGCCGCGCGGGCCAGCTCGAGGGTGCGGTCGAGGTCGAAGTCGCCGAGGTAGCGCCCGCCGCGCAGGATCTGGGCGAAGGCGGCCACCGCGGCGGCGAAGCGGAAGCGCTGCGAGGTGCCGGCCGCGGGGCGCAGCTCGGCGGCGCGCAGCGCGACCTCGATCAGCCGGCTCGGCCCGCCCGCCGGGGCCTTGTAGCGC
This sequence comes from uncultured Ectothiorhodospiraceae bacterium, assembly GCA_964599705.1. Lineage (GTDB taxonomy): Bacteria > Pseudomonadota > Gammaproteobacteria > HK1 > HK1 > CAZRGU01. The sequence goes on from CAZRGU010000347.1 coordinate 1,636, forward strand.
AGCCGCAGGAAGGCGAGCTCGTCGCCGTGGCTCGCCGGTGGCGCGCCGCGCGGCGCGTAGCGCAGCGGCTTGCTGCGCACCCCGGGGCTGCCGGCCAGCGCCACCTCGTAGAGCGCGGTCACCGTGTGGCCGGCGCCGATCTCGCCGGCGTCGACCCGGTCGTTGGCGAAGTCCTCGCGGCGCAGGGCGCGGTTCTCGTAGCCGAGCAGGCGGTACTCGGCGACCCGCGCCGGGTTGAACTCGAGCTGCACCTTGACGTCGCGGGCGATGGTGTGCAGGGTTGCGCCGAGCTGCTCGACCAGCACCTTGCGGGCCTCGTGCAGCGAGTCGAGATAGGCGTAGTTGCCGTCGCCGGCGTCGGCCAGGCGCTCGAGCAGACGCTCGTTGTAGTTGCCGGTGCCGAGCCCCAGGGTGGTCAGCGCCACCCCGCCGGCGCGCTTGCGCGCGACCAGGTCGAGCAGCGCCTCGATGTCCACCGTGCCGACGTTGAAGTCGCCATCGGTGGCGAGCAGCACGCGGTTGATCCCGCCGGCGATGAAGGCCTGCTCGGCGAGCGTGTAGGCGAGCCGGATCCCGGCCGCGCCGTTGGTGCGCCCGCCGGCACCGAGCCGGTCGATGGCCGCTTCGATGCGCGCGCGCTGATCGCCTGGGGTCGGCTCGAGCACCACCCCCGAGGCCCCGGCGTAGACGACCAGCGAGACCCGGTCCTCGGCGCGCAGCCGGCGGGCGAGCAGCTTGAGGGCGGAGCGGAGCAGCGGCAGCTTGTCGGCGCTGGCCATCGAGCCCGAGACGTCGACCAGGAACACCAGATTGGCCGGTGGCAGCGCCTGCGCGGCGACCTCACGGCCCTTGATGCCGATGTGCACGAGCACGGTGTCCGGGTTCCAGGGGCTCGGGGCGATCTCGGTGGTGACCCGGAACGGCCCCTCGCCGGGGCCCGGTGCCGGGTAGGCGTAGTCGAAGTAGTTGAGCATCTCCTCGAGGCGCACCGCGTCGCGCGGTGGCAGCCGCCCGGCGCGCAGCAGCCGGCGCACGTTGGCGTAGCTGCCGGTGTCGACGTCGACCGAGAAGGTCGAGACCGGCTGCTCGGCGACCCGGCGCAGCGGGTTGTCGTCGAAGTGCGCGTAGCGCTCGCGCTCGAGCGCTTCGGCCGGGGGGCGCAGCGCGCCGAGCTCGAAGGGTTCGCGCAAGGCACCTCCCAGTTGCGCGGGAGCGGGCATCGGGAGAGTGGCCGCCGGCGCCTGCGCGGAGATGACCCGTGCGAGCACCGGCGAGTCGGCCCCGCCGGTCAGGGGGGCCGGGGCCAGCCGCACCGCCTTCCCGGCGAGCCCCGCGGGAGGGGCTCCCGGGCTCGCCACCGGCGTCGTCCCCGCGTCCGCCGCGGCGCGCTCGTCGGGCGCTCGCCCGCTACAGCCGCCCGCGCCGGCCAGCGCCACGGCGAGGAGGAGGGTGGTGACGGTACGGGTCGGGCTCATCGCTGGGCTCCCTCGGGCTCGGGCTCGGGAGTAGCAACGTCACGACCCGTCGATCGGGGTCAACCGTCGGCGCGCCTGGGGTCAGGTCCGGGTGCTGGGGTCAGGTCGGGTGCTGGGGTCAGGTCTAGAATTGTAGCATC
>CAZRGU010000348.1:0-3223 GCA_964599705.1 uncultured Ectothiorhodospiraceae bacterium
CGGCGAAACATACCATACCGGCCCGCCCCCACCGGCCGTTCGCCCAGCCCCGTGTCCGAGCCCTTCCTGGAATGCCACGACCTCGGCAAGCGGGTCGCCAGCCCCGAGGGCGAGCTGGTGATCCTCGAGGGGGTGAGCCTGGCGGTGGCGGCCGGCGAGAGCCTGGCGATCGTCGGCGCCTCGGGGTCGGGCAAGTCGACCCTGCTCGGGCTGCTGGCCGGGCTCGACACCCCGACCTCGGGGCGGGTGCGCCTCGACGGGCAGGACCTCGGGGCGCTCGACGAGGACGGCCGGGCGGCGCTGCGCGCCCGCGCGGTCGGCTTCGTGTTCCAGTCCTTCCAGCTCCTCGACGCGCTGACCGCGCTCGAGAACGTGATGCTGCCCCTCGAGCTGGCCGGGCGCGAGGACGCGGCGGCGGCGGCCGCCGCGCTGCTCGGGCGGGTCGGGCTCGGCGAGCGCCTGCGCCACTACCCGCGCCAGCTCTCCGGCGGCGAGCAGCAGCGCGTCGCCCTGGCCCGGGCCTTCGCGGGAAGCCCGCGGGTGCTGTTCGCCGACGAGCCGACCGGCAACCTCGACCGGCGCACCGGGGCCCGCGTCCGCGATCTCCTCTTCGAGCTCAACCGCGAGCACGCCGCGACCCTGGTGCTGGTCACCCACGACGTGGCGCTGGCCGAGCCCTGCGCGCGGGTCGTCGAGCTCGAGGACGGGCGGCTGCGCGGGCCGGGCCGGTGAGCGCGGCGGGCGGAGCGCGGGCCACCGCGGGGCTCGCCCTGCGCCTGACCCTGCGCGAGCTGCGCGCCGGCGAGCTGCGGGTGCTGCTCGCCGCGCTCACCGTGGCGAGCGCCGCGATCGCCGCCGTCTCGCTGTTCACCGCGCGCATGGACCGGGCCCTCGAGCGCGGCGCCAGCGAGCTGCTCGGCGCCGACCTGGTGGTCTCCTCGCAGCGCCCGATCGACCCCGCGGTCGAGGCCGCGGCGCGCGCCGCGGGGCTGGCCACCGCCGCGACCCTGACCTTCCGCAGCGTGGTGCTGGCCGGCGAGCGGATGCAGCTCGTCGAGGTCAAGGCGGTCGGGCCCGGCTACCCGCTGCGCGGGCGCCTGGCCCTGGCCGAGACCCCCTTCGGCCCGGCCCGGCCGGTCACCGCGATCCCGCCGCCGGGGACCGCCTGGCCCGACTCGCGGCTCGCCGCGGCCTTCGACCTCGCCCCCGGCGCGAGCCTGCGCCTGGGGCGCGCCGAGCTGCGGGTCGCGGCGCTGCTCGCCGCCGAGCCGGACCGCGGCGCCGAGCTGCTCAGCATCGGCCCGCGGCTGATGATCCGCCTCGCCGACGTGCCGGCCACCGGGCTCGTGCAGCCGGGCAGCCGGGTCCGCTACCGGCTGCTGCTCGCCGGGCCTCCGGGCAAGGTCGCCGCGCTGCGCGAGCGGCTCGCCGGGCGCGAGGAGCTGCGCCTCGAGGGGGTCGGCGACGCCCGCCCCGGGATCCGCACCGCGCTCGAGCGCGGGCGCCGCTTCCTCGGCCTGGCGGCGATGGTCAGCGTGCTGCTCGCCGCGATCGCGGTGGCGCTGGCCGCCCACCGCCACGCCGAGCGCCACCTCGACGCGGCCGCGGTGCTGCGCTGCCTGGGCGCCTCGCAGCGCCGGGTGCTGGCCCTCTACCTCGCCGGCCTCGGGCTGCTCTGGCTGCTCGCCGCGCTCGCCGGCAGCGCCCTCGGCTGGCTCGCCCAGGCGCTGCTCGCCCGGCTGCTCGCCGGGTTCGCCTTCGCCGCCCTGCCCGCCCCGCCGCTCGCCGCGCTCGCGGCCGGCCCGCTGGCCGCGCTCGCCGTGCTGGTCGGCTTCGCGCTGGCCCCGATCGCGCGGCTGCGCAGCGTGCCGCCCGGGCGGGTGCTGCGCCGCGAGCTCGGCCCGGCCCCGGCGCGGGCCTGGAGCGGGCCGCTCGTCGCGGTGGCGGTGATCGCGGCGCTGGTGCGCTGGCAGAGCGGCGATGCGCTGCTCGCCGGCTGGGTGCTGGCCGGGACCGCGGCGGCCACCGCGCTGCTGGTCGGCTGCGCCTTCGCCCTGGTCCGGGCACTGGCCCCGCTGCGCCGCCGGGTCGGGGTGGCGTGGCGCTTCGGGCTGGCCAACGTGGCCCGCCGGCAGGCCACCAGCGTGGTCCAGATCACCGCCTTCGGGCTCGGCCTGATGCTGCTCCTGCTGCTCACCGTGGTGCGCACCGAGCTGCTCGCCCAGTGGCGCGCCAGCATCCCGGCCGATGCGCCCAACTACTTCCTGATCAACGTGCTGCCCGGCGAGGTGGAGGCCCTCGATCGCTTCCTCGCCGAGCGCGGGCTGCGCTCGGCCGGGCTCTACCCGCTGGTGCGCGCCCGTCTCGAGGCGATCGACGGGCGCCCGGTCGAGCCCGAGGGCTATCGTGCCGAGCGGGCCCGCAACCTGGCCCGCCACGAGTTCAACCTGTCCTGGAGCGAGTCGCTGCCGGCCGACAACCGGCTCCTCGCCGGGCGCTGGTGGGGGCCGGCCGATCGCGGCCAGGCGCGGGTCTCGGTGGAGCGCGGCTTCGCCGAGGCGCTCGGCTTCGGCCGCGGGGCGCGGCTCGCCTTCCGGGTCGGGGCCGAGCGCCTCGAGGTCGAGGTGGCCAGCATCCGCGAGGTGCGCTGGGACTCGATGCGCCCCAACTTCTTCGTGCTCGCCGCCCCCGGGCTGCTCGACGCCCTCCCGGCCACCTACATCACCAGCCTGCACGTCCCCGATGCCCGGGTCGGGGTGCTGCGCGAGCTGGTCGCGCGCTTCCCGAGCGTCACCGTGCTCGACCTGGTCGCGCTGCTCGGCAAGGTCCGCGAGATCATCGACCAGGCCGCCCGGGCCATCGAGTACGTGCTCGCCTTCACCCTGCTCGCCGGGCTGACCGTGCTGCTCGCCGCCCTCCAGGCGACCCTCGACGAGCGGCGCCGCGAGACCGCGGTGATCCGCACCCTGGGCGGCGATCGGCGCCGCCTGCTCCAGGGGCTGGCCGCCGAGTTCGCCACCCTGGGGGCGGCGGCCGGGGCGATCGCGGCCGGCGCGGCGAGCCTCGCCGCGGCGCTGCTCGCCCGCCAGGTCTTCGATCTCGCCTACTCCCCCGGGGCGCTGGTCTGGGTCGCCGGGATCGGCGCCGGCACCCTCGGGGTCGGCGCCGCCGGCCTGCTCGCCGCGCGCCAGGTGCTCGACGCCCCGCCGCGGGCGGTGCTCGA
>CAZRGU010000349.1:0-3198 GCA_964599705.1 uncultured Ectothiorhodospiraceae bacterium
CTCAGCGAAGCTCCTCGAGCAGCGCCTCGGCGGCGCCGCGCTCGGAGAAGCGGGCGGTCTGGCCGAGCAGCGCCTCGAGCTCGGCACGGGCCTGCTCGCGCTCACCCGAGCGGGCCAGCGCCGCGGCCCGATGGTAGCGGATGTCGGGGTTGTCGGGCGCCCGGTCCACCGCCCGCTCGAGCAGCTTCAGGCCCTGCTCGACCTGGCCGTCCTCGACCAGCAGCCAGCCGTAGGTGTCGATGATCTCGGCGCGCTCGGCGAAGCGATCGTAGGCGCGCTTGGCGAGCTCGAGGGCACGGGGGTCCTTGCGCTCGTAGTAGAGCCAGGCGAGGTTGTTCAGCGCCACGACGTTGCCGGGCTGGCGCTCGATGACCGCCTCGTAGTCCTTGAGCGCGCGCGCCTTGTCACCGGCGCGGTGGCGGGTCGAGGCGAGCACCAGGCGAGCCGTGGCGTCATCCGGGTTGGCATCGACCCAGCGCTCGAGCTCGCGCAGAGCGCCGGCCTGATCGCCGCCGCGGCGCAGCGCCGCGGCCAGGCGGAGCACGGTGGCGGTGCTGGCGCTCTTGGCGAAGGCCTTGCGGTAGGCGGCGAGGGCCGCCTCGGGCTCGGAGCGGGCGAGCCGGATGTCGCCCTCGAGGATCCAGCCGAGGGCCGAGTCGGGCGCCTGCTTGCGCACCGCCGCGGCGAGCTCGAGGGCCCTGTCGTGGTTGCCGGCCTGCAGCTCGACCCGGCTCAGGGTCGCCTGCGCATTGACGTTTCCCGGTCTGAGCTCGAGGGTCCGGGTCAGCTCCGCGCGCGCGCCATCGAGATTGCCGCGCTGGGCGTGGGCCAGGGCGAGCTGGAAGTGCGCGTCGGCCGAGTCGGGAAGCCGCCGGGTGAGCTCGGTCAGGATCCTCTCGGCCTCCGCGCTCTCGCCGTTGGCGAGCAGGGCGCGGCCGAGCAGCAGGTTGGCGGCGGGATGACGGGGGCTGATCGCCTGCGCCTCGCGGGCCAGCTCCAGGGCCTTGTCGCGGCGCTGCTGGCGCAGGTAGTAGGCGGTGAGGATCAGGCGTGGCTGGATCGCCTTGGGGTTGCGGGTCCGGGCCTGTTCGAGGAGTTCCAGGGCCTTGTCAGGCTGCTGCTTGGCGCTCGCGATCCGGGCCAGGGCGACCAGCGCGGTCGGGTTGTCGGGGGCGATCTTGAGCACCGCCTCGAAGCCGGTCCGTGCCGCGTCGATCTTGCCCTCGCGCAGGTCGAGCCGGGCCAGGTTGAGCTTGGCGGGGAGGAAGTCCTCGGCCAGCTCGCCGGCCTTGCGGTAGGCCGCACGCGCGGCCTCCAGGTCGCCGCTCGCCTCGAGCGCCGCGGCGACCAGATTGCGCGCCTGCGGGCTGTCGGGGCGCTTCTCGGCGAGGCGCCGGGCCGCGGCCAGCGCCTGGTCGAACTCGCGCTTGCGCAGGTGGGTGAGCACGAGCAGGAAGTCGGCCCGCGAGAAGCTCGGGTCGGCCTCGATGGCGGTCTCGAGCTCCTCGATGGCGGCCTCGTCCTCCCCTCGGACGAGATGCGAGATGGCGAGCTGGGTGCGGATCGGCGCGGCGTCGGGAGCCTGCTCGGAGGCGCGCTCGAGGTACTCGGTGCCCTTGTCGAACTCGCGCAGGCGCATGTAGGCGGTGCCGAGCAGCGAGAGCACCTGGGGGTCGTCCGGGGCCGCGCTCTCGGCAGGAGACAGCGTCTCGATGGCCTGCCCGGGCTGGTTGAGCTCGATCTGCACGGCAGCGAGCAGCTTGCGGGCGGCGATGTTGGCCGGAACCCGCTTGACATAGCGCCCGAGCAGGGCGGCGGCCTGCTCGAACTCGCGGCGCAGGTAGTGGATCTGGCCGGCCAGGAGCAGGCTCGGCTCGTGCTCGGGGGCCACCGCCAGGACCTTGCGCAGCGAGTCGAGCGCGCTGCCGAGGTCGTTGCGCTGGCGGGCGATCAGGGCCCGCAGGTAGTTGACACGGGGGTCGTTGGAGTCGCTCCCGGCCACCGCGTCGATCGCCTTGGCGGCCTCGTCGGTCTTGCGCTGCGCGATCAGCACCCGGGCCAGCCCGAGACGGGCCACCGCGCTGTGCTCGTTGATCTCGATCGCCTTGCGAAAGGCGCGTTCCGCCTCCTCGAGACGCTGCAGCGAGAGCTCGAGCTCGCCCTTGAGCAGCCAGGTCTGGAGATCGGTCTCGGCGCTGGCCAGCGCCGCCTCGACCTCCTGCCGGGCCCCCTCGAGCTCGCCCTGGACGATCTTGATCCGGGCCAGCCCGCGCCGCGCCGGGCCGTGATCGGGCCTGAGCTCGATGGCCCGCGAGAACGACTCGCCGGCGGCCTCGGTTCGGCCGAGCCCGAGCAGCGCCTCGCCGCGCAGCGCCAGCCAGTCCGGATCGCTGTCGGCCGTCGGGCTGGCCTCGGCCAGCTCGAGGGCCTCCTTGAAGGCCCCCTGGAGGATCCGCGCGGTGGCCAGCGCCTTGTCGAGCCCGGGCTCGTCGAGCCCGAGCTCGCGGGCCCGCTCGAGCTCCTTGCGGGCCGCCCCGGCATCGCCCATCGTCAGATAGAGGCTGCCGAGCAGCCAGCGCGCCCTGGCCAGATCGGGGTTCTCCTGAAGGGCGTTCTTGTACTCGATGATGGCGGCGCGGATGTCTCCGGCGCGCTGGTACTCCTGGGCCTTCTCCAGGCGGGCCCGGGCCTCTTCCTCGCTGCTTCCACAGGCGCCGAGCGCCCCGATCAGCAGCGCCACGACCCCGCCGCGCAGCAGCCGGTGAAGGGTGCCCGCGGCTCCTCGCGGCGACCCGCCGGTCCTCGATCGCATCCACATCGCTCCTCGCCTCCTTCCCCTGCGGGCGCGCCGGCTCCCGGCCGGCGATGGGTCGTCCCGGACACGCATCCGGCCCCGCCGGGGGCCGGAGTCGCCGGTCGTCGCTGGGGCCATGGTAACGGCTGGCGGCCGTGCGCGGCCCTGCTCGAGCCGGCTCGGGTGCTGCCTGGGAGACCCCGGTTGTCGTGCCGGGTGCAAAGGGTGCGCCCTAGCGGCGGCGGGGATCAAGGACGGGGGGCGCGCACGGGCGGACCGAGCGTGGGATGCCGCCGGGCAGGGCCTTCCTCGTAGCCCGGGCTCTGCCCGGGATTGAGCGTGGGAGGGCACCGGACGCTCGCTGCTGAGGCGGATCTCCACGTCGGGCTGGCGCCCGACCTACG
>CAZRGU010000350.1:0-3191 GCA_964599705.1 uncultured Ectothiorhodospiraceae bacterium
AGAGCGTGCGAGTGAAGGCGCTTCGTGTCGATGCGCGCGGGGCGCGGTCGCCGGGGCTCTCAGAGTTTGCAAACTCTCAGGAGAACGACTCGGTGGTGTAGCGGCTGACCCGCACGGCGTCGGACCAGTAGTCGGCGGGAAGGCCGGCCTTGCGCTTCAGCTCGGCGAGGAAGCGGCGCGGCTCGGGCAGCGACTCCCAGACCGCCGGAAGGAAGGTGCCGCGGTGACCCTCGGCCTCGAGGACCAGGCCGTCGACGCCGGGGCGCAGCCGTCCGATCAGCTCCTCCTCGCTGGCGAACGCGATCGGGCTGAGCGGGCTGAGCACCGAGACCGAAATCTGCACCCGCGGGTACTCGTCGCCGGTCAGGGGCGCGAAACGCGGGTCGCGGAAGGCCGCCGCGTAGGCGTTCTCGGCGACATCGCTGACCAGCGCGCGGCGAGCCTCGATGCTGCCGATGCAGCCGCGCAGGCGCCCGTCGAGGTGCAGGGTCACGAAGCTCGCCCGCACCGCCCGCAGCGCCTCGCCGTAGCCCGCCGGGTCGACGGTGGCCGCGCTGCCGTGCTCGAGCCCGTGGCGGATCGAGTCACGGGCCACTGCCAGCAGGGTCTCGCGGTCGCGCTCGGCGAGGCCCGGGTCGGCCGGCTCGTAGAAGGCCCAGGCCCCGTAGCCGACCACCCGGTCGCGGGGACCGGCGGTGTCCCCGGAGCTGCGCAGGTCGAGGCGCTCGCAGCGCAGCCCGCGCTCGCCGGCGAGCGCCAGCAGGCCGCGGATGCCGTTGCGCCCGCAGGCATCCTCGAAGCCGATCGCCTCGGGGCGCAGCGCCTCGATCGCCGCGGCGGTGGCCGCGTCGCGGCGCGCCGCCTCGCCGTACTCGTGGTAGTGGCTGAGATCCGAGCTCACCACGATGCAGGTCTCCTCGCCGCCCCACAGCCGGGCGAGCAGCGTGGCGACCTGCCCGGCGTCGGCCTCGCCGATCACCAGCGGCACGAGGCGGAACTCGCCGAGCACCTGCTGGAGGAAGGGAAGGTGGACCTCGAGGCTGTGCTCGCGGGCGAAGGCCGCGTCGTCCTCGCGCACGAAGGGGAGCCGGCGGGCCACCGCCAGGGCCTCGCGATCGACCGCGATGCGCCCGAGCGGGGTCTCGAACAGCCCGGCGCTGCTGGTCGCCACCCCGGCCAGCGGCACGTAGTGCGAGGGGCCGAGCAGCACCACCCGCTCGATGCGCCCGCGCGCCCCGGCGAGGCGCGCGTAGACGGTGCCGGCCACCGGTCCCGAGTAGACGTAGCCGGCGTGGGGCGCGATCAGCGCCTTGGGCGGGGGGCCGGCGGGCGCCTGCTCGGCGAGGAAGGTCTCGAGCTCGCCACGCAGCCGGGCGGGCTCGCGCGGGTAGAAGGTCCCGGCCACCGCCGGGCGCTTGATCCCGACCAGCTCGACGGTCCCGTTGTCACCGTGGAGCCGCACGGCCGGCTCACTCCTCCTCGTCGTCGTTCATCCCGCTCAGCCCCTCGGCCCAGTAGCCGAACGAGGCCATCACCCAGTTGAAGTGCCGCGACAGCCCGACCAGGTTGGGGAACAGGGTCTGGTTGTTGGTCCCGTACTGGTTGAGCTCGAAGAGCAGCTCCGAGCGGTAGGCCGCATCGATGACGATCCGCTCGAGGCGGTCGAGCGGCGACATCCCCTCCTCGACGGTCAGGGTCGGTGGCCCGTGCAGGGTGAACATCCCGATCTGGCGCGAGACTCGCTGGCTGACCCGGGTCGGCACGAACTGGGTGATGCCCTGGCGGGTGAACGGCGAGTGCTCGCGGCGCAGCTCCTCGCCGGCCACGTTGCCGGTCTTGAAGCAGTAGATCACCGACTCGCCGATCCCGGGCTCGAAGACCGCGAAGAAGGCCGCCGCCAGGGGCCGGAAGGTCCAGTCGAGCAGCCGGGTGGCGAAGCCGCTGTGCTGGGCCAGGGCGAGCCAGTTCCAGTCGTCGGCGGGGACCTCCTCGAGGTACTGCGCCGCCTCGCCCTGCCAGCGCCGGAAGAAGGCCTCGTCGTGGCCGCCGGCGAACGGCGGGCGCCCGGCGCGCGGCACCAGCTCCCAGTCGGGGTCGGCATGTCCGCGGTAGATCCAGCCGGCGTCGCGCCGGTGGCGGCCGAGGACCTCGTGCAGCTCGGCGAAGCTGCGTACCCGGAACTCCCTGATCTTGGCGGCCACGGCTCCCTCCTGCTGGTGAGAACATGATAGCCCAAGGCGCGCGGCTGGCGGCGCGCCGCGCGGCTGCCGATAATGCCCGCCCCCCGGGCGGCCGGGAGCCGGAGGGAGGGGCACGTGGAGCTTGTCGACATCGGCGCCAACCTCGCCCACGAGGCCTTCGACGCCGATCGCGAGGCGGTGCTGGCGCGCGCCGCGGCGGCCGGGGTCGCCCGGATCGTGGTCACCGGGGCGAGCGAGGCCGAGAGCCGCGCCGCGCAGGCGCTCGCCGCCACCCGGCCGGGGGTGCTGTTCGCCACCGCCGGGGTGCACCCGCACCACGCCGGGGAGTGGCGGGCTTCGAGCGCGACCTGGGTCGGCGAGCTGGCCGCCCTTCCCGAGGTGGTGGCGATCGGTGAGACCGGTCTCGACTTCTACCGGGATCTGGCCCCCCGGGCGCTCCAGGAGCGGGTCTTCGAGGCCCACATCGAGCTCGCCGCCGGGCTCGGCATGCCGCTGTTCGTCCACGAGCGCGAGGCCCACGAGCGCCTCGCCGCGCTGCTCGCTCGCCACCGCGACCGCCTCGGGGCGGTGGTGGTGCACTGCTTCACCGGCGGGGCGCGCGCCCTCGACGCCTACCTGGAGATGGACCTGCACATCGGCATCACCGGCTGGATCTGCGACGAACGGCGCGGGCTGCACCTGCGCGAGCTGGTCGCCCGGATCCCGCTCGAGCGGCTGATGATCGAGACCGACGCGCCCTACCTGCTGCCCCGTGACCTGCGCCCGCGCCCGCGCACCCGGCGCAACGAGCCGATGCACCTGGCCCACGTGGCGCGGACCGTGGCCGCCTGTCGCGGCGTCACGCCCGAGCGGCTGGCGGCGGCGACCACCCGCACCGCCGAGCGCTTCTTCGGGCTGCCCCGCAGCGCGGGCTGAGCGCTCGTGAAAGAGTCACACACCTGCTGCGAGCGCCAGGCCGACGCCGGGGTGCGCATCGCCGGCGGACGTTGG
>CAZRGU010000351.1:0-3181 GCA_964599705.1 uncultured Ectothiorhodospiraceae bacterium
CCTAGTGAATCCTAGCCCGGATATCTCACCGATGCGCGAAGCGAGGGCGCCGAGACGTTGGCCTGGCGGGGCGCGCGGACTGGAAGCCGGCGAAGCCGTAGCCGACACTACGTCGAGCCGGCTGGAGGGAGCACGTCCCGTCAGGACAGATGGATCGGCGACCGCAGCCGCGGATCGGTGAGATGTCCGGGCCAGCCCCGGCGCATACACGCACCTCGAGGCGCGGCGTGTTGCGCGGGCGGCTTGACCCGACAGCGGAGAGCACGGCCGGCGCAAGGGGCCTGCCAGTCTTCGGCCTCACCCGCCCATCAGCGGCGGCATCAGGGCCAGGCGGTCCCCCTCTTCCAGGCGCCGGGTGGCCTGCTCGCGGCGCGGCACGGCGACCCCGTTGACCACCACCAGGTAGCGCTCCTCGGCGGGCATGCCGAGCAGGCGGGCGACCTCGAGCGGGGTGGCGCCCTCGGGCACCTCGAGCTCGACGAGATCGCCGCTGGCGCTCGCCGGCAGGTAGTCGGCGAGCGCCCCGGTCGCCTTGACCTCGATCCTCACCGCCGCCTCCGCGAGCATCCAAGCGGACTGCCGCCGGCTCCCGGTTCGGGCCAGCCTCCGCGGCTCGTCACCCGCTCGCCAAGCACCCGCCCGACCTCCGCCTACAGCCCGAGCCGCGCCAGGGTCTCGTTGGTCGGGCGCCCGTCCTCGCTCCAGCCCCGTGCCCGGTAGTACTCCGGGAGCATCCGGTCGAGCTCGCAGACCTTGCCGGCGGCCGTCCCACTCGGCGCCGGGGTCTCGAGCATTCGCGGTGGCAGGGTGTCGTCGGCCGCGGTCAGCCCGGCGGCGAGGTTGAACTGGCGCTCGAGGTTGAAGATCCGCTCGCCGATCTCGAGCAGGCGCTGCTCGCTCCACTCGCCCTCGCAGGCGGCATCGAGCTGGGCGGCGAACTCCGGCAACCCCCAGGCCGTGGTGGTGAACAGGCACAGCCCCGTGGAGTCGACCGCCGCGACCCGGTCCTGGGACTCCTTGACCGGCACCGCCTTGCCGCGCCCCGACTGATCCTCCATGTCCTCGGCGAAGACGTCGTGCTTGAGGTGGCAGGCGCCGCGGTTGCTGGTCGCGTAGCCGAGCCCCATGCCCTGCAGCGCGCGCGAGTCGTAGCCGGCGAACTCCTGGCCCTTGACCCCCATGAACAGCTCCGGGTGACCGTAGCGCTCGCAGAGCCGCCTCGAGCCGAGGCCGAGGACCTGCCCGAAGCCCTGGTGGCGACCGGTGCGCTCGGCCATCACCGTGAGCGCCTCGGCGTTGCCGAAGGCGAGCTCGATGCCGTCGGTCTCCTCGCGCGAGATCACCCCCATCTCGTAGAGCTCCATCGCCGCGGCCAGGGTGACTCCGAACGAGATCGGGTCCATGCCGTGCTCGTTCATCAGGAAGGCAGCGAAGGTCAGCGCGTCGAGATCGTCGACCCCGACCAGCGGGCCGAAGGCGTAGGCCATCTCGTACTCGAGCCCGCCGGATGCGTGCCAGTACTCCTTGCGGTTGACCACCGTGAAGTGGTGGCGGTCGACGCGCGCGATCCGCCCGCAGGCGATGGTGCAGCCGAAGCAGGCCTTGTTGGCGACCAGGTTGCGGTGCCCGTCGGGACGACGGCGCATCATCGCCCGCGGATTGATCCGCCCCACCCCCTCGAACTGGACCTCGTTGAAGTGGCGGGTCGGCAGCCCGCCGAACTCCTGCATCGTGTCGATCATCGCATTGGTGCCGAGCTTGGTCATCGCCCGGCGCCCGCGGTTGTTCCAGAGCTGCTCCTGGGTGCGGCGCACCACCTCGAGGAAGCGCTGCGGGTCGGCGACCCGCACTCCGCGGCTGCCGCGCACCGCGATCGCCTTGAGGTTCTTCGAGCCCATCACCGCGCCCACCCCGGACCGCCCGGCGGCCCGGTGCAGGTCGTTGACGATGCAGGCGAAGCGCACCGCGTGCTCGCCGGCCACCCCGATCGCGGCGACCTTGAGGCGCGGGTCCTGGTGGTGGCGGTGCAGCCACTCCTCGGTCTCCCAGACCGTGCGGCCCCAGAGCGCGCCGGCCGGCAGCAGCTCGGCGCGCTCGTCCTCGATGTGCAGGTAGACCGGCTCCTCGGCCCGGCCCTCGATCAGCACCAGGTCGTAGCCGGCCAGCTTGAGCTCGGCGCCGAACTTGCCGCCCGAGTTCGAGCAGGCGATGGCCCCGGTCAGCGGTCCCTTGGTGATCACCGCGTAGCGACCGCTGGTCGAGGCCAGGGTCGCGGTCAGCGGGCCGGTCGCGAAGATCAGGCAGTTGTCGGGTCCGAGCGGGTCGGCCTTGGGATCCATCGACTCGTAGAGGTACTTGCTGCCCAGGCCACGCTCGCCGAGGTAGGCCTGCGCCCAGTCCATGTTGAGCGGCTCGCTCCGGCAGCGCCGCGCGCCGAGGTCGACCCGCAGGATCCTGCCCTGCCACGCCATGGTTCGCTCCTCCTCTCGCCGTGCCCTACGTGTCCTACAGGCTGCGCGCCGCCCAGGCGCGCATTCGCGGGTAGCCGCTCTGCTCCGCGTCGAGGTAGACGATCGCGCCGGTCGGGCAGGCACTGGCGCAGCGTGGGTCGCCGCCGCACAGATCGCACTTGGCCACCACCTTGCGCTCGGCATCATAGCGGATGGCCCCGAACGGGCAGGCGATGACGCACACCTTGCAGCCCACGCAGCGCTCGGCGTCGACCTCCTTGGCGCCGGTCTCCGGGCGGGTGGTGATCGCCTCGACCGGACAGGCGAGCTGGCACCAGGCCTCCTCACACTGGGTACAGGTGAAGGGGACGGCCCGAGCGCCGTGCTCGAACTCGAAGACCCGGATCCGGGAGTGCGCCGGGTTGAACGCCCCCTCGTGGACGAACGAGCAGGCCAGCTCGCACTGCAGGCAGCTGGTGCACTTGAGCGGGTCGATGAGCAAGGACCGGTCCATCTCGACATCGCCTCCCTGGAACCGCGCCGACCAGGCCGCGCAGGATATGCGACTCGGGCCCCGGGGCGCCAGCGCGCGGGCCTCAGAGCCCCGGCGAGCGCGCCACCGGCGGTCGCCGGGGCTCTCGGCGAGCATCGGCTAAGCCGTTGATGCCGAAGGCTGAGCAACGGCGTTGATCCCATGCTCCATCCCGGGCAGAGCCCGGGCTACGGGGAAG
>CAZRGU010000352.1:0-3167 GCA_964599705.1 uncultured Ectothiorhodospiraceae bacterium
GCCCGGGCTACGAGGAAAGCCGCCGTGGGTCGCGGTTCGGCGCCAGCTCCCGTTCAGGCCTCCGGCTGCTCGACGGCCAGCACCGCGATGACGTCGCCGATGGCGACCAGGCCCGGGAAGTGGCGCCCGGCGAGCAGCCCGTCGATCGCGGCGCGGTACTCGCGCGGCGCCCGCCCGCTGTGGGTGACCTCCCAGACCCGCGCCACGAGCTGCCCGGCACGCACCGGCGCGCCGAGATCCACGCACGGCTCGAGCAGCCCGTCGCCGTCGCTGAGCAGGTAGCAGCGCTCGTCGGGCATCGCCAGGCGCACGCTCGCCGCCGGCTCGGGCTGCCCGGCGAGGATTCCGGCGTGGCGCAGCACATTGGCGATGCCGCGCCGCGCGATCGCGCAGCTCCGCGCGGTGGTCGTACCGCCGCCCCCGAGCTCGGTCGAGATGAAGGTCTTGCCCTGCGCCTCGGCGGCGCTGTCGTACATCCCGGCGCTGTCGATCTCGAGCAGGATCATCGAGTAGGGGGCGTTGAAGGCCTCCATCGCCGCCACGCAGCGGGCCTGCTGCTCGGCATCGGGGAGCAGGTGGGCGGCGCAGAACGGCAGGAACTCGAGGGTCCTGCCGCCCGAGTGGAGGTCGACCACCAGGTCGGCCTCCGGCAGCAGCACCCGGGTGAAGAAGTCCGCGACCCGTTCGGTGGGCGTCCCGTCCGGGCGCCCGGGGAAGGCGCGGTTCATGTTGCCGCCGTCGATCGGCGAGGTTCGCCGGCCGGCACGAAACGCCGGGTAGTTCATCGCCGGGCAGAGGATCACCCGCCCCGTGATCTGCTCGCGAGCGAGGCGGTGGGCGAGGTCGAAGAGCGCCACCGGGCCCTCGTACTCGTCGCCGTGGTTGGCGCCGGTGAGCAGCGCGGTCGGACCCTCGCCACCGACCACCACCGTGATCGGGATCATCAGCGAGCCCCAGGCCGAGCGGTCGTCGGAGTGGGGCAGGCGCAGGTGGCCGTGGCGCACTCCGGGCGCCTCGAGATCGATGGTCGGGCGTACCGGCGAGGGGGGCAGATCTTTCACAAACTCTCAGTCCTTGACGAACAGCCGGCGTGGAACCGCGGCCAGGCACTCGGCGCCGCGCTCGGTGATGACGATGCTCTCGGTGATCTCGAGCCCCCAGTCGGCCATCCACAGGCCGGACATGAAGTGGAAGGTCATCCCCGCCTCGAGCACCGTGCGATCCCCGCGGCGCAGGCTCATGGTGCGCTCGCCCCAGTCGGGCGGGTAGCTCAGCCCGATCGAGTAGCCGGTGCGGTTGGTCTTGTGGATCCCGTGGCGCTCGAGCACCGCGAAGAAGGCCAGCGCCACCTCCTCGCAGGTGCGCCCGGGGCGAGCCTGCTCGAGACCGGCCTCCATGGCCTCGAGCACCGCCTTCTCGGCATCGAGAAAGGTCGGCGAGGGGCGTCCCAGGAAGACCGTGCGCGACAGCGGACAGTGGTAGCGCCGGTAGCAGCCGGCGACCTCGAAGAAGGTCGCCTCGCCGGCGCGCAGCGGGCGGTCGTCCCAGGTGAGATGGGGCGCGGCGGCATCCGACCCGGAGGGCAGCAGCGGCACGATCGCCGGGTAGTCGCCGCCGTGCCCGTCGGCGCCGCGCAGGGCGGCATCGTAGATCTCGGCGACCAGCTCGTTCTTGCGCAGCCCCGGCTCGACCCGCTCGAGGATCCGCGCGTGGATCGCCTCGACGATCCGCGCCGCGCGGCGCAGGTACTCGATCTCGCGGGGCGACTTCACCGCCCGGCACCAGTTGACCAGCCCGGTGGCGTCGTGCCAGCGGGCCCGGGGCAGACGCGCCTGCAGGACCTGGAAGGCCTTGGCCGAGAAGTAGTAGTTGTCGAGCTCGACCCCGATCGCCGCGCCCGACCAGCCGTGCTCGGCGAGCACGGCGGCGAGGCGTTCCATCGGGTGGCGCAGCGGGGACTGCACGTACTCGTCCGGATAGCCGTGGATCACGCCGGCATCCATCCACACCGTGCGCAGCGCCCCCTGGACGTCCTGCTCGCGGCCGAACCACAGCGGCTCACCCTCCCCGGCCACCACCACCCCCTGGTGCACGTAGAACGACCAGCCGTCATAGCCGGTCAGCCAGGCCATGTTCGAGGGGTCGCTGAGCAGCAGCACCTCGATGCCGCGCCGCGCCATCGAGCGGCGTACCCGGGCGAGCCGCTCGGCGTACTCCGTTCGGCTGAAGTCGAGCTCCACGTCCGGCATCCTCAGATCTCCCTTCCCGGCGGTGCCACGCCCCCTCGCGGACCGCTGACCCGCGCACGTCGTCCATCCCGTGGCCGGCGCTCGGCGCCGCTCCCGACCATGGCCCGCCGCTTCAGCGAGCCCAGGTGGTTCGGAGCGGGCGCCCATCATGCCGCATCGACCGGCTCGCGCGCGAGCCCCGCTCTTCCCAGCGCCGACCCCTTTGGTCGATCATCGACGCCGCGCCTGCATCGATCTCCGCCTGGCCCGCATCGCTCACCGATGTGCGAAGCGAGGGCGCCGGAGACCCCACACAAGGAGTCCTGCGATCGTGACCGACCCCGGCCAGAGCACCCGCGACCACTACCCCCTGCTGCTGCCGATCCGCACCCGCTGGAGCGACTACGACCGACTCGGCCACGTCAACAACGTGATCTGCCACCGCTACTTCGAGATCGTCGTGCTCCACGCCCTCGACGAGGCCGGGATCGACTGGGAGCGCGACCCGGTCATCCCCTACGCGGCGGAGAACCTGTGCCGCTACCGCCGCCCGCTCGGTGTCGCGCGGCACATCGATGCCGGCTACCGGGTGGCGCGGCTCGGCACCACCAGCGTCACCTATGCGCTGGCCCTGTTCGCCCCCGAGGATCCCCATCCCGCGGCCCACGGGCACTTCGTGCACGTCTTCGTCGATCGGCGTGAGGAACGCCCGGTGCCGATCCCCGAGCCGATCCGCGCCTGGCTGAGCGCGCACCAGGCCCCGGCGGACCGGCGCTGAGCCTGGAGACGCTCATCGAGCGACCGGATGGCTCGCCGCCATCTCTTCATCTGTTGCTCGAGCTATTCGATATTTAATGTGTGCGTACAATAAATTACACGATTATTCTAATGTATTTTATCAATAATGCATCCCGGCCTCGGCACCGTCCCGGGTGACGG
>CAZRGU010000353.1:0-3160 GCA_964599705.1 uncultured Ectothiorhodospiraceae bacterium
GGAAAAGTCATGCATCCACTGTCGACGCCCCTGGCCGCGCCGCGGCGGAACGCACCCTCCCCGGGGCGGCTCGCGGCCGGGCCTGAGAGATCCGGGCTAGGCCTTCGCCGCCTTCCGCTCCCCGCGCCCGGCCGGGATCGCGCCTCGGACCACCCGCCCGGCCCCCCGGTGTGAGGCGCGCGCTTGCGGGCAACGGGGCTCGAGCGGGCAGCCGGCGCACAGCGGGCGCACCCGGCAGTGGCGCTTGCCGTGGCAGACGACCAGGGCATGGAACTCGTTGAGCAGCGCCGGCTCGGGCGGCAGCTCGGCGCCGACCCGGCGCTGCAGCTCGCCGTAGGGCTCGTCCCCGGCGGCCAGGGCGAGCCGCCGCCACAGCCGGCGCAGGTAGGCATCGACCACCAGCACCGGGCGGTCGAAGGCGTAGAGCAGGATGGCATCGGCGGTCTCCGGGCCGACGCCGTGGACCCCGAGCAGCCCGGCGCGCAACGCCTGCGTCGGGCGCGCCCGCAGGGGCCGCCAGCCGCCGGCGGCGACGAACCAGCGACACAGGTTGCGCAGCCGCCGTGCCTTGAGGTTGTAGTAGCCGGCCGGGCGCAGGCAGCCGGCCAGCCTCTCCGGCGCGGCGGCCAGGATCGACTCGGGGGTGAGCAGCCCGGCGGCGCGCAGGGCCGCGATCGCCTGCTCGACGTTGCGCCAGGCCGTGTTCTGGGTGAGCACCGCGCCGACCATCACCTCGAAGCGGCCGCGCGCCGGCCACCAGCGCTGCGCGCCGTAGGCGGCGAGCAGCTCGGCGTAGACCGCCGCGGCGACGCTCACCGCCGTCCTGCCCGCCGCCGCCGCCCGGCGCCCTCCCCCCGGCCAGGCGCCGCGCAGGGGTAGCCGGCCTGCTCGAGGAGCGCCTCGAGCTCGGCCCCAGTGAGCTCTTCCCAGCGCCCCGGCCGCAGCCAGCGGGGCAGCGTCACCGGCCCGTAGCGGACCCGGATCAGGCGGCTGACCTGCACTCCCTGGCTCTCCCAGAGACGGCGCACCTCGCGCCTGCGGCCCTCGCGCAGGACCACGTGGTACCAGTGATTGCTGCCCTCGCCGCCGGCGTCGCGAAGCGACTCGAAGCGCGCCCTCCCGTCGCCGATCTCGACCCCGGCGAGCAGCCGCTCGATGCAGCCCGACTCGATGCCCCCGTGAACCCGCACCGCGTACTCGCGCTCGATGCCGCTCGAGGGGTGCATCAGGTGGTGGGCGAGGGTGCCGTCGGTGGTCAGCAGCAGCAGCCCGCTGGTGTTCAGATCGAGGCGCCCGACCGCCACCCAGCGGGCCCCGCCGAGGCGCGGCAGGCGGTCGAACACGGTCGCCTGCCCGGGCGACTCGGGGCGCCGGCTGCACAGCTCTCCGGCCGGCTTGTGGTAGCGCAGGACCCGGGGCGGGCGCGGCACTGCGATCCGCAGCCGCCGCCCGTCGACCCGCACGATGTCTCCCGGAACCACCTGGGCCCCGAGCGCGGCGCGCCGCCCGTTGATGCTGACCCGGCCCTGCTCGATCCAGCCCTCGATCTCGCGCCGCGAGCCGAGCCCGGCCCGGGCGAGCGCCTTGTGCAGCCGCTCGGAGTGCACCGCCGCCGCCCCCGGGCGCCGCCCGCCGCCCCTGCGACCCGGGTCGCGCCTAGCCCGCATCGCTCACCCGCCCCTGGCCGCTACCCGCCATCGCCCTCACCGCGGCCGCCACCGCCCGGCTCGTGCTCGCCGGCCGGTTCACCGGCCTCGGCCGCCGCGCCATCGCCGCCCTGCGCCGGCCCGACCTCGAGCCCGCCGGCGCCCTCCTCGAGCCCCGCGAAGAGGTCGTCCTCGAGCGCCACGAGCTCGCGCACCTCGGCCAGCGGCGGCAGGTCCTGGAGGCTCTTGAGCCCGAAGTAGTCGAGGAAGGTGCGGGTCGTGCCGAACAGCGCCGGGCGTCCCGGAACCTCCTTGTGGCCAAGCACCCGCACCCAGTCGCGCTCGAGCAGGGTGCGGATGATCGAGGCGCTCACGCTGACCCCGCGCACCTCCTCGATCTCGCCGCGAGTGATCGGCTGGCGGTAGGCGATCAGCGCCAGGGTCTCGAGCAGCGCCCGCGAGTAGCGGGCCGGGCGCTCGGCCCACAGCCGCCCGATGCGCCCCGACCACTCGGCGCGGATCTGGGCACGAAAGCCCCCGGCGACCTCGACCAGCTCGAGCGAGCGCCCCTCCCAGTCCCTGGCCAGCGCGGCGAGCGCCGCGCGCAGCTCGCCGCGCGGCGGCGCGTCGTCCTCGAAGAGCAGCTCGAGATCCTCGAGGCGCAGCGCCCGCCCGGCGGCGAGCAGCGCCGCCTCGAGGGTGTGCTTGAGCTCCTCGGGGCTCATCGGCCGCCGGGCGCGCGCAGCAGGATCGGGCCGAAGGGGCGGACCTGCACGAGCTCGACCAGCGCATCCCTGGCGAGCTCGAGCAGCGCAAGCAGGGTCACCACCACCCCGCCGCGGCCCTCCTCGGGGCGAAACAGCGAGGTGAACTCGACCGGCCCGCCGGCGGCCAGGCGCTCGAGCACCGCGCTCATCCGCTCGCGCACCGAGAGCGGCTCGCGTGTGATCTGGTGGTGGCGGTACATCTCGCTGCGGGCCAGCACGTCGGCGAGCGCGGCGACCAGCTCCTGGAGGCGAACCCGCGGCAGCACCCGCTCGACCCGGGCGTGGGGGGCGGCGGCGCGCACCGCGAGCACGTCGCGGCCGAGCCGCGGCAGCGCGTCGAGGGCCTCGGCGGCGCGCCGGTAGCGCTCGTACTCCTGGAGCCGGCGCACCAGGTCGGCACGCGGGTCGTCCTCGTCGTCCTCGGGCTCGGGGCGCGGCAGCAGCATCCGCGACTTGATCTCGGCGAGGATCGCGGCCATCAGCAGGTACTCGGCGGCCAGCTCGAGGCGCAGCTCCTTCATCAGCTCGATGTACTCGAGGTACTGGCGGGTGATCTCGGCGATCGGGATGTCGAGAATGTCGAGGTTCTGGCGCCGGATCAGGTACAGGAGCAGGTCGAGCGGCCCCTCGAAGGCGTCGAGGAAGACCTCCAGCGCGTCGGGCGGGATGTAGAGATCGCGCGGCAGCTCGCTGAGCGGCGTACCCTCGATGACCGCGAAGGGCATCTCCTCCTGGCGCGGTCCGCCG
>CAZRGU010000354.1:0-3116 GCA_964599705.1 uncultured Ectothiorhodospiraceae bacterium
CCGCCAGGACAGCGTCTCGGCGCCCTCGCTTCGCGCATCGGCGAGATATCCGGGCTAGAATGGTTCCACCCTCGGCGGGAGGAGCACGGGTGAGCAAGACCACGGGCCTCATCGACCGCTTCGGGCGGCGGGTGACCTACCTGCGCCTCTCGGTCACCGACCGCTGCGACCTGCGCTGCGTGTACTGCATGGCCGAGGACATGACCTTCCTGCCGCGCGCCCAGGTCCTCACCCTCGAGGAGCTGGCCGCCGTCGGGCGGGCCTTCGTCGAGCTCGGGGTGACCCGCATCCGGCTGACCGGCGGCGAGCCGCTGGTGCGCAGCAACGTACTCTGGCTGTGCCGCGAGCTCGGGCGCCTGCCGGGGCTCGGCGAGCTGACCATGACCACCAACGGCATGCAGCTCGCCCGCCACGCCGCGGCGCTGCGCGAGGCCGGGGTGGCGCGTCTCAACATCAGCCTCGACAGCCTGCGCCCGGAGCGCTTCCGGCGCATCACCCGGGTGGGCGAGCTCGACCGGGTGCTGGCCGGCATCGAGGCGGCACGCGCGGCCGGCTTCGCGCGGCTCAAGCTCAACGCGGTCATCCTGCGCGGTCGCAACGACGACGAGATCCTCGACCTCATCGAGTTCGTGGTCGCGCGCGGCATGGACATCAGCTTCATCGAGGAGATGCCGCTCGGCGAGATCGGCGACCACGACCGCGCCGAGGCCTACTTCTCGAGCGACGAGGTGCGCGCCGTGATCGCCTCGCGCTACCCGCTGCTGACCACCACCGAGACCACCGGCGGGCCGTCGCGCTACCTGCGCATCGCCGGCACCGGGTCGCGGGTCGGCTTCATCTCGCCGCACAGCCACAACTTCTGCGAGTCCTGCAACCGGGTGCGCCTGACCGTCAAGGGGCGCCTGCTGCTGTGCCTCGGGCAGGAGCACTCGGTCGATCTCCGCGAGGTGCTGCGCAGGCACCCTGGAGACGGCGAGCGGCTGCGCGCCGCAATCCGCGACTCGATGGCCATCAAGCCGCGCGGCCACGACTTCGACCTCTCGCGCCGGGTGGTGCTCGAGCGCCACATGAGCGTCACCGGTGGCTGAGAGCGCCGCCCCGGGCGGCCGGCGCTACCGCCCGCACCTCAGCCAGGCCGGACTGGCTCCGACCCACGCCGTGGAGGCCGTCGACGAGCACGGCGAGCGCCGCGCCCAGGAGGTGGCCGGCGAGTTCGCGCTGACCATCGAGGTCGACGGGCGCGAGCTGGTCACCCTGATGACGCTCGGCACCTGGCCCGAGGCGCTGACGCTGGGCTACCTGCGCAACCAGCGCCTCTTCGAGCGCCTCGAGGACATCGCCGCCGTCGAGGTCGACTGGGAGGCCGAGCGGGCCCGGGTCACCACCGTGCACGGGCGCGGCATCGAGGACTGGGAGCGCAAGCTCGCCCGGCGCACGGTGACCACCGGCTGCGGGCAGGGGACGGTGTTCGGGGCGACCCTGAACACCCTCTACGACGTGCTGCTCCCCGAGCCGCGGCTTCGCCAGTCGGTGATCTACGCGCTGCTCGAACGGCTCGCCGGCGAGAACGCCATCTACCGGCGCGCCGGGGCGGTGCACGGCTGCGCGCTGTGCCGCGGCAGCGAGGTGATCACCTTCGTCGAGGACGTCGGCCGGCACAACGCCGCCGACGCGATCTCGGGGCTGATGTGGCTCGAGGGCATCGAGGGCGGCGACAAGGTCTTCTACACCACCGGCCGGCTGACCTCCGAGATCGTGATGAAGACCGCCTTCATGGGCATCCCGGCGCTGCTCTCGCGCTCCGGGATCACCCACATGGGCCTGGAGCTCGCCCAGGACCTCGGGATGGTGATGATCGCGCGCGCCAAGGGCCGCCACTTCCTGATCTACCACGGCGCCGAGTGGGTCGAGCTCGACGCCCCGCCGCAGCCGCGCCCGGGCGATCGCCTGCGCCGCGCCTGAGACCGGTCCCGCCGTGGCCGAGCCGCCGCGAGCCGCCCCCCGAGGCGAGCCGCGCTCGCCGTTCATGGACGTGCGCGAGGCGGCCGGCTACCTCCACCTGACCCCCAAGAAGGTCTACGCGCTGGCTGCCGAGGGGCTCCTGCCGGCCACCAAGATCACCGGCAAGTGGCTGTTCCCGCGCGCGCTGGTGGATCAGTGGCTGCTCGAGTCGAGCCACGGCGGGGTGCTCGCCGACCGCCTGGTGGTGGCCGGCGGCGACGACCCGCTGCTCGCCGACGCCCTCGAGCGGCTGGCCGCCGAGCACGGCGCCGGGGCGCTGATCGCGCTCGCCCCGGTGACCACCCGCCAGGCCATCGAGCTGCTCGCCGCCCGGCGCGCCGAGCTCGCCGCCCTGCACTGGGGACCGGGCGCCGAGAGCGCCCTGCGCCACCCCGCGCTGCTCGCCCGCCACCGCGGCCACCGCGACTGGGTGCTGGTGCGCGCCTGCGAGCGCGAGCACGGGCTCGTGGTGCACCCCGAGCTCGGCGGCGAGTCGAGCGCCGCGCTGTGCACCGGCCCGCGGCGCTGGGCGCTGCGCCCGGAGGGCTCCGGGGCGCTGCGCTTCCTGCGCGAGACCCTGGCCGGGCTGGGCGTCGACCGCGAGCGCCTCACGGTCGCCGCCGTGGCGCCGAGCGCGCGGGCCGCCGCCGCCCTGGTGGCGAGCGGCGCGGCCGAGGTGGCCCCCGGCACCCGGGCGCTGGCTGCCGAGCACGCCCTGGCCTTCGTCCCCGGCGGCTGGGAGGCGCTCGATCTGGCCGTGCCGCGCGCGGTCTACTTCCGGCGCCTCTTCCGGCGCCTCCTCGAGGCCCTGCGCGACCCGCCCGCCACAGCCCTCGCCGAGCGCCTCGGCGGCTACCGCCTGGAGCGCAGCGGCGAGATCGTCTGGAGCGCCGAGTAGCCCAAGGGGAGGAGCGCGCTGCGCGCCGGTGAGCGATGCCGGCCACATCGACCCGCCCGTCTGCGCCCGGTCGAGGGCGCTGACCCGCAAGAGCGGCCCGGCACCCTCGCAGTCCGAGGCGGTGATGACCGGGGCGTTGACCCAGCAGAAGCCGTGCTCCTGGAAGTGGCCGTGGATGGCCTGGGCGATGCGGTGGCGCACCCGCGCCACCGCCCCC
>CAZRGU010000355.1:0-3109 GCA_964599705.1 uncultured Ectothiorhodospiraceae bacterium
AGGCTCACAGCGCCATCCCGGCCCGCCGTCCCTCGTAGATCGCGGCCGCGGCCTGGCGGGGGGCGACGCAGTCGCCGGCGGCGTGGACCTCGAGGCCGTCCCCCTCGAGCTCGCGGGCGAGCCCGTCCTCGGGGACGTTGACGCAGGCCAGCACCAGGGAGTCGAACGGCTCGTCGCGCTCCTCGCCGGTGGCGAGGTCGAGGATCGTCGCCCGGTCGCCATGCCAGGCACGGACCGCCGAGTCGGTGAGGAAGCGCACCCCGAGGCGGCGCAGGCGGGCGCGCAGCGGCCCGTCGGCGGCGGTGCGCACCAGCTCGCGGCCGACGAACGGGTCCGGGGTGAGCAGGGTGACCCGGTGGCCGCGCTCGGCCAGGTGCCAGGCGGTGCCGCTCCCCGCCCAGCGCCCGGTGTCGTCGAGGAGGAGGACCCGCGCCCCGAGGCGCGCGGCACGGCCCATCACCTCCTCGACCGACCACACGTTCGGCCCCTCGACCCCGGGGAGGCGCTCGACGGTGGGCAGCGCCCGCTGCCAGCCGCTCGCGGCCGGCTGCGAGCCGGTGGCCAGGACCACCGCCCCGGGTCCGAGGGCGCGCACCTCCTCGGCCTCCACCAGGCGGTTGCGCAGCACCCGCACGCCGAGCCGCTCGAGCTCGCGCTCGTACCAGGCGAGCAGCTCGAGGACCTGGCCGCGGCGCGGCTGCAGGCCCGCCAGCCGGAGCTGCCCGCCGAGCTCGGGGCCGGCCTCGGCCAGGGTCACCCGGTGGCCGCGCTCGGCCGCGACCCGCGCGGCCTCGAGCCCGGCCGGCCCGCCGCCGACCACCAGCACCTCGCGGGGCGAGCGGGCCGGCGCCGCGGGCTCGCCGCCCCACTCATGCTCGCGCCCCGCCGCGGGGTTGACCAGGCAGCTTATCCAGTAGTCGCGCGAGCGCCTCCCCCAGCACATCTGGTTGCACGACAGGCACGGGCGGATCTCGCCGTCGCGCCCGCTGCGCGCCTTGGCGGCGAGCTGCGGGTCGGCGATCTGGCCGCGCACGATGCTCACCAGGTCGGCCTGGCCCGAGGCGATCACGTAGTCGGCGTTCTCGGGGGTGCGGATGTGGCTCTCGGCCTGGACGCGGGCGTGGCGCACGGCCTGCTTGAGGGCCTCGGCGTAGGGCGCGCCGAGCTTGTCCTCGTAGAGGAAGGTCGGGATCAGGCGGCTGAACTCGAAGTAGCTGCCGGTGCCGACGGTGAGGTAGTCGTATAGCCCCCGCTCGTCGTGCCAGGCCGCGATGCGCTGCTGCTCCTCGAGGGGGAGCACGTCGGGACGGGTCGGGTCGACACTGACCGCCATCCCGATGACGAACTCGGGGCCGGCGAGCGCGCGGATCCGCTCGAGCACCTCGGCGGAGAACTGCATCCGCCGCTCGAAGCTGCCGCCGTAGCGATCCTCGCGGCGGTTGGTGGCCGGCGACCAGAACTGCTCGATCAGGGCGTTGTAGGCGGCCATCAGCTCGACCCCGTCGAAGCCCGCCTCGCGGGCCCGGCGCGCGGCCTGGCCGAAGGCCTCGACCAGCTCGCCGATCTCGGCGGTGCTCATCCGGTGGCTGCCGTCGGCGTCGTGCATCGAGGGTTGCCCCGAGGGCGACCAGGCGGCGTGGAAGGCGTTGTCCCAGTCGCCGTGGGCGCCGACGTGGTAGAGCTGCTGGATCATCACCGTGCCGTGCTCGTGGCAGGCCTCGGTGAGGCGCCGGAACGGGGCGATGACGGCGTCGCTCTCGGCGCGGAAGTTGCCGCGGGTCAGCACCGCGCTGCGGTGCACCGGGACCGGCTCGACGACGATCATCGCCGCCCCGCCGCGGGCCCGCTCGAGGTAGTAGCCGAGGTGGCGCTCGGCGGGCAGGCCCGCGACGCTCATGTTGGTGGTGTGGGCGCCGAAGGTCAGCCGGTGCTTGAGGGTCCGCGAGCCGAGGCGCAGGGGCGCGAAGAGGTGCGGGTAGGGGGTGCTCACTGCTTCCTCCCGGTAGAGGTGGCCGCGGCGCGCGGGGCGCACCAACCCGGTCCGGGCGGCACGCCGTGCCATTCATCGCGGGCCGCAGCAGACCGCTCCTGGGGGCATCTTCGTGCCTGTCCCGGCGGGCATCAAGCAGGCGGGCGCCGGCGCGGCCGGTGCGGGCCGGGCCGGCGCCCGGAGGGTCGCGGCCGCTACCGGGCGCGCCGCGTCTCGGGCGATCGGCCGGGAGGGTGCGAGAGCGGGGCGGCATGCGCTACGCTGGGACGAGGGCAGGTGGCGAGGGCCGGGCAGTGCAGGAGCGGGCCACGAGGAGCGCGGGTGGGGCCGGTGGGGCGGCCCGGCATCCGCCGGTGCGCCTCGGCGCCGCCGAGCTCGCCGCGATCCGCGAGGCCGCCGCGGCGGTGCTCGCCGGGGTGGCGGGCGCGCGGGTCTGGCTGTACGGCTCGCGCGCCGATCTCACCCGGCGCGGCGGCGACATCGACCTGCTGATCACCTGCGAGGGCGACGCCGAGGTGGACCAACCGGCGCTCACTCGCCGGCTCCTGCTCGCCCTCGAGGACCGGCTTGGCGAACGGCGCATCGACGTCACCTGGGCGGTGGCCGGGCGCCTGCACCCGTTCGCCGAGCGGGTCCTGCCCGGCGCCGTCGAGCTGTGGAGCGGACCGCGGTGAGGCCCTCGGCCTACCTGCGCGAGCAGCTCGCGCTCGCCGAGCGTGCCGCCCGGGCGCTGGCCGGCTCGTGCGCGCGGCTGGCCGGGCGCGAGCCGCCCGGCGAGGAACCCGGGGAAGACGAGCTGGTCGAGTGGGAGGCACTCACGGCGCGCTACGCGCGGCTCGTCGATCTCCTCACCCAGCGGGTGTTCCGGGCGATCGATGCCGACGAGCTGGTCGACGAGGGTAGCCTCATCGACCGGCTCAACCGGGCCGAGCAGCGCGGCCTGATCGACTCGGCCGAGCGCTGGCGCGAGCTGCGTCTGCTGCGCAACCAGATCGCCCACGACTACGTGCTCGAGAGCCTCGAGAGGCTCTTCGCCGAGGTGCGCGCCGCCGCTCCCGAGACGATCGCGGCCCTGGAGCGGGTGCGCGACTACCTCGAACAAAGACTCAGCCATTGACT
>CAZRGU010000356.1:0-3083 GCA_964599705.1 uncultured Ectothiorhodospiraceae bacterium
ATGCCACCGGCCACGCCTTCTCGTAGCCCGGGCTCTGCCCGGGATCGAGCGTAGGATCAACGTCGTTGCGTGACCTTTGACATCAACGGCTTAGCCCATATTCGATGAAAGTGCGTGAGAAAACCGCCCGCAGCAGGCGGGCGATTCCTTCACAAATCCTCAGCGATACCCGACCAGCTCGATGTAGGCATCCCCGCCGAGCTCGACCCCGGAGGCGCTGCCCACGACCCGCGCCGCGCCCTCCCAGTAGCGCACCGAGGCGTCGATCTCCTGGCCCTCGAGGAGCGGCACGAGGCGCAGGTCGAGGCCCTCGGTGGGCACCCGCAGGCGCCAGCCAACCGGGTAGGTGACCGCGCTCGCGGGGCTCGTCCAGCGCGCCGTGACCTCGAGCAGCACGTCGCCGGCGGCCAGCCGGCGGGCCGCCCCCGAGACCTCGACCAGGGTCCCGGCGCTGGCCGGGTCGGCGCTGCCGTCGCCCCGGCGCAGCCGGTAGTACATCAGCTCGCGCCCGTCGGTGAGCTGCACCGCGAACCAGTCCCAGCCGACCTGTCCGGCCCCGAGCGCGCCGCTGCCCCACTCGCGATCCAGCCAGACGCTGCCGCGGACCTCGTGGCGGCGCCCGCCGGCGTGAACCGTGCCGCTGGCCGGCAGCCGGGTCAGCGAGTAGTAGTACGAGGCGTTGCCGGGCGCCGCGCCCTTGCGGCTCAGCCCGCGCTCGCCGTTGAGCACCGGCGGCTTGCCGCGGGCGAGGCGCAGGTCGATGGCCGCCTCGGCGCTGCGCGCGCGCAGTCGCAGCGGCGGGATCCCGCCGCTGCCCCCCTCGGCCGACCAGTCGCGGACCCAGACCCGGAACGGCTCGGCGCGGGCCCCGGCCAGGCCGAGCGCGGCGCGCTCGCTGCGCTCGGCGACGTGGAAGCGCCGCCCCTGCGGGTCGGTGAGCGTGAAGTGCGCGAGGTAGACCTGATCGGCCGCCCACGCCGAGCGGCGCGGGGTGGCCGGGGGAGGCAGTGCGAAGCGGAAGAAGGTGAGCTGGAAGCCGAATCGCTGCCCTCCGGTGGCGCGCAGGTGGCCGCTGAAGTACCACCACTCGGCACGGTAGCGCGGGTGGGGGCCGTGATCGGCCGGAAACGAGAAGACGCGCGGGGCCATGGCACGCTCGAAGCCCGCCTCCTCGGTCCCGAGCAGCCCGGTCACCGAGAGCGCCGGGGGGGACGGCGCCACGACCTCGGGGGGGCGCGCCAGCCAGCGCCCACCGAGCACGCCGGTGACCAGCACCAGGATCAGCACGGCGGCCACGCCGGCCAACCGGCTCACTGCCCGCCCTCCGGGCCGCCGCCCTCCTCGAGCGCCCGCAGCAGGCGCAGCAGGGCGCGCGCCGCGCGCGGCGCGTGCCCCGTCTCGCGCTCGCGCCGGGCGGCACGCACCAGGCGCCGCAGCGTGCCCCGGTCGAGCCCGGGGTGCCCGCCGGCGAGCGTCTCGAGCGCCTCCTCGCCGCCCTCGAGGAGCCGCTCCCGCCAGCGCTCGGCGCGCGCCCCGGCAGCCTGCCGGCGGGCCCCGGCCGCCGCCAGCGCCGTCTCGATCCGGTCCGCATCGCCGGCCCGCAGCAGGCGGGCCAGGTAGCGGAGCTGGCGCCGGTAGGCGCCGCGACGCAGGCCCCGTGCGGCCTCGATCGCCGCCCCGATCTCGGGCTCGAGGCCGAGCTCGGCGAGGCGCGGCGCGGGCAGGGTCAGCAGCCGCTCGGCGAGCGCCTGCACGGCGAGTGCCCGGCGCTTGCGCTGCGACTTGCTCTCGAACCGCCCGCCGCTCTCGGGATCGGACATCGTCCCACGCTCGCTGCCTTCCCGGCTCAGTATAATCCGCGCCCTCGACACCCCCCTTCGAGCCGCCCCCGAGGAGCCCCCCCGATGCGCGAGCACCGCACCGTGCGCCTGGCCGACTACCGCCCGCCGCCGTTCCTGGTCGACACCGTCGAGCTGCGCCTCGAGCTCGGCGACGAGGAGGTCCGGGTCGAGAGCCGGCTGGCGCTGCGCCGCAACCCCCGGCGCCCGGACCGTCCCGAGCTGGTCCTCGACGGGGTGCGGCTGGCCCCCGAGCGGCTGCTCCTCGACGGCGAGCCGCTTCCCGCCGAGCGGGTCGAGCTCGGCGAGGAGAGCCTCACCGTGGGCGGGGTCGGCGAACGGGCCATCCTCGAGACCGCCACCCGGCTGCGCCCCCAGGACAACCGCTCGCTCGAGGGGCTGTACCGCTCGGGGCACACCTTCTGCACCCAGTGCGAGGCCGAGGGCTTCCGCAAGATCACCTGGTACCCGGACCGCCCCGACGTGCTGGCGCGCTTCACCACCACCCTGGTGGCCGACCCGGCGCGCTGCCCGGTGCTGCTCAGCAACGGCAACCCGGTGGCCGCCGGCAGGCTCCCCGACGGGCGCCACTGGGTGCGCTGGGAGGACCCGTTCCCGAAGCCGAGCTACCTGTTCGCGGTGGTGGCCGGCGATCTGGCCTGCGTCGAGGACCGTTTCCGCACCCGTTCCGGGCGCGAGGTGGCGCTGCGCTTCTATGTCGAGCACCACAACCGCGACCGCTGCGCCCATGCGCTGGCCTCGCTGAAGCGGGCGATGCGCTGGGACGAGGAGGTCTACGGGCGCGAGTACGACCTCGACATCTACATGGTTGTCGCGGTCGACGACTTCAACATGGGGGCGATGGAGAACAAGGGCCTGAACCTGTTCAACTCCAGGTACGTGCTGGCCCGCGCCGACACCGCCACCGACAGCGACTACGCGGCCATCGAGGGGGTGATCGCGCACGAGTACTTCCACAACTGGACCGGCAACCGGGTGACCTGCCGCGACTGGTTCCAGCTCAGCCTCAAGGAGGGGCTGACGGTGTTCCGCGATCAGCAGTTCTCGGCCGACCGCGGCTCGCCGGCGGTCAAGCGCATCGACGACGTGCGGGTACTGCGCAACCACCAGTTCCCGGAGGATGCCGGGCCGATGGCCCACCCGGTGCGCCCCGACAGCTACATCGAGATCAGCAACTTCTACACGGTGACCGTCTACAACAAGGGCGCCGAGGTGGTGCGCATG
>CAZRGU010000357.1:0-3078 GCA_964599705.1 uncultured Ectothiorhodospiraceae bacterium
AGCAGGTAGACCGGGGCGCCGAGCCTGCGCTCGAGCGCCCGGAGCCCCTCCCAGCCGCGCTCGCGGTCGATGCCGGCAAGGAGAAGCGTGGTCCGCGCCGGGCCCGGGCGGGCGGCCGCTGCCCGGGCGCGCTCGACCTGGCCCGGGCGGGTGGCATCGAGGACGACCAGGCGCTGCTCGAAGGGCAGGAGCGCGAGGGGGTCGATCCGATCGCCCGCGTGCACGATGAGCGCCCCGCCCGGGGCGCGGAGATCGCGCCGCGCGACGACGCCGAGATCCACCGTGCGGGTGCGCGCGCGCTCGGCCTCGGGCAGGGTGACGAGCGGAACATGCCGCCAGAAGCGCTCCAGGGCCTGCTCGCGAAGGGCGGCCAGGTCGAGGGCGGCGAGGCGCTCGCGCAGCACCGCGCGCAGGTCGGGCTCTGCGACCGCGACGGCCGGCCCGAGCCGGCCGAGGTCGAGGACCCTGCCGCCGTGCCCACCGCCCTGCCCACCGGCCCCGCGCCGGGCACGCACCCGGGCGAGGAAGCCGTCGATGTCGATGCTGCCGCGCGCCCGAGCCCGCGGCTCGCCGTGCTCGAGGAGCACCAGCGCGGGGGCGAGCGCCGGGCGCCCGGCCGGGAAGTGCCTCGGGTCGATGACCACCGCGGGCGGGGGCTCGAGCCCGGCAAGGAGCGGGGCGAGCCTTCGCAGGAAGGCGCCGAGGCGAAGCCCCTCGGGCAGGCCACGGAAGACCACCCGGACCTCGGGGCGCCCGGAGGCGGCGGCCAGCAGGTCGCGAAGCCCCGCGGGCCCGAGCGCCATCGAGGCGAGCAGCAGCACCTCGCGGGCCGGCGCCTCGGCGGCAGGTCCCCCGGGGGCGCCGGGCCCGGCCGCGAGCCGGGTAGCCTCGCGGGCGATGGCCTCGAGCGCCGCGGTGTCCCCGGGCTCGGGCGGGACGAGCCAGGCGGGCGGGCCGTGGGTCCGCGCCCAGGCCTCGGCCGTCCGGGTGGTGGCCATGTCGATGGGCAGGGCCCCGGCGGAACCGGGCGCGGCCTCCTCCCCGGCACGCGCCGGGGCCGCAGCGAGCAGCGCGAGCAGGGCCACCACCGGGGCGCCTTCAGAGCAGCCCATGGGCCCTGCCGATCACCTGCCCGTCGGTGACCAGCCCCCAGTAGCGCGAGTCGTAGCTGAGCGGCCCGGTGCCGAGCGCGAACCAGTGCCCGGGCGGGACCACGAGGGTGCGCTCGAGCGCCCCGGGGGCGAGCCCGAGCCGCCCGGTGAGGCCAGCGGGGCCGGCGGCGCGGCGCCCGTTGACCCGCACCGCCTCGCGGCCCACCTCGACCGTGTCGCCAGGGAGCGCCGCGGCGAGCTTGATGACCACCGTGCCGTCGGCCACGTAGGGCTCCATCCCGCGGGCGCGGAAGGCGAGGAGCGCCCCGCGGCGAGGCTCGCGCTCGGCCCGGTCGATGAGGTAGACCCGCTCGGGGCCGAGGCAGCGCTGCGCCTGGTCGTCGATGCCGACGCGGAAGCGCGCCATCGCCCAGGCGCCGGCGGCGAGCACCAGGGCGAGGGCGAGCCCGGCCCGGGCGAGGAAGGCCGCGAGCGGCTGGCGACGCGACGGGCTCACCTCCCCTCCTCGTCCGCGGGCGGGACCTGCGGCGGCGGCCGGCCGAGGAGGAGGAACTGGCGCGGGTCGGCGTAGAGCCCGGGCGGGGCGGCGCGCACCGCCGCGGCATCGAGCACCAGGTAGCCGGCCGCGGCGAGGCGCCGGGCGATCCTCGCCTCCTCGATCAGGGCCTGCTCGATGCGCGCGGGCTCGGCCCCCTCGGGCGGCAGCCAGTCGGCGAGGCGCATCACCAGGACCGGTGGTCCCGCGCGCCGGGCGGCCGCGGGCGGGGTGGGCGCGGCGCCGGCGCGCGGGGCACGGTGCGCGGCGAGCCTCGCCCCGGCGAAGCCGCCGGCCGCCCCGAGGAGCGCCGCGACCACCACGGCGGGCAGCACGGCGGGGCCTGCCCGCTCAGCCCCCATCGCCTGCCTCCTCGAGGAGCCGCTCGATGGCCTCGGCGACCGAGAGCCCCCGGGCGGTGAGCGCCGCGATGGCGTGCACGTCCTCGGCCCGGGTCGAGTAGAGCAGGCGCTTGAACGGCTCGACCACGAGCCGCCCGACGCCTGCGCCGTGCTCGGTGATGGCGAAGATCTCCGAGTAGGCCCCGGGGACCGTGTGCAGGCTTCGCAGCAGCGCGTAGCCGGCCTCGGGCAGCGCCAGGCGCCCCTCGCGGCGCACCTGCTCGATGGCCTCGTCCTTCTGGCCGAGGAGCAGCATGTTGGCCGAGTTCTCCGCGATCGCCCGCCCGGTCGGGGTGGCGTAGAGGTCGTTGACCGACTGGGTGATGGTCACCGCCGCGCCCCCGTACTTGCGAAAGCGCCGGTAGCCGGTCTCGATGAAGCGGGCCACGTCGCCGCCGGTGAGCAGGTCCCAGGCCTCGTCGATCAGCAGCACCTTCCTGCGGTCGCGCTGGCCGAGGTACATCGCCTGCTGGATCTGGTAGATGAGCTGCAGGAGCACGACCTGCTGGAGGTGCTTGCGCCCCTTGAGCTCCTCGAGCTCGAGGACGGTGAGATCCGCGGCGAAGCGCACCGTGTTGGGCCCGGCGAAGAAGCGCCCGTACTCGCCGGCGCGGGTGAAGGGGTAGAGCTGCTCGCCGACGTCGCGAAGCCGCCCGTCGGGCTCGGCGAGCAGCGCCCGGGCGATCTCGTCGACGGTGGTGCGCTCGGCGCGCTCCTCCCACACGGCCTTCAGCACCCGCTTGAGCCCGGCGCGGCGGAAGTCGCCGAGCGGCTCGGTGGGGGATGCCATCGCGGCCAGCAGCGCAGCCAGCACGTCGGCCTCCTCCTCCCAGTGGCGCACCAGGGCGAAGGGGTTGAGCCCGATGCGCGCGCCCGGCTCGAAGGAGATGAACTCGCCGCCGAGCGCGCGGGCGAGGTTCTCGTAGGAGCGCCCGACGTCGATCGCCCAGCAGCGCGCCCCGGCCGAGAGGTAGCTGGCGATGAGCTCGTTGGTCAGGAACGACTTGCCCGAGCCGGACTGGGCGGCGAT
>CAZRGU010000358.1:0-3067 GCA_964599705.1 uncultured Ectothiorhodospiraceae bacterium
CGGCGCCGGGCGTTCATTGCCGCTCGAGGTGGCCGCGCAGCGCCTCGACGTCGAGGTGGTAGTGGCAGATCTCGTGCTCCCCCTCCACCAGCACCGGGACCAGCAGGCCGTAGCGCGCCTCGTGCTCGGGGTGATCGTCGACGTCGACCCGCTCGAGGCGGAAGCCGAGCCGCTCGCGCCACGGCTCGAGGGCGGCGCGCATCTCGTCGCACAGGTGACAGTAGCTGCGCTCGTAGAGGGTCAGCACCCGCTCAGCCACGTCCGGGGCCTCCGCGAAGATAGAGCCCGGCGGTGATCAGGCCGCCGATCAGCGCCGCCCACAGCGCGCTCGAGCGCGCTCCGCCGAGCGCCAGGGTGCCGAAGCCGCCGAGCGCCGCCCCCAGACCGGTCACCCCGAAGCTGCGCATCAGCCGGCAGGCGAAGCACTCGCGCCGGCCGTCCCCCGGCCCGCTCATCGCCCGCTGCGCCGGTAGCGCTCGATGCCATCGGCGCCGCGCTCGCGGCGCAGCACCCCGCGCCCGGCGAGGTGGGCCAGGTGGGCGAGGCTCTCGCCCATCGCGAAGCTGAGCTGGTGGACGTCGAGCTCGCGCTCGAAGAGCACCGGGATCAGCTCGGCGGCACTGCGCGCGCCGCCCTCGCAGGCCGCGGCGAGCAGCGCCAGGCGCTCCTCGTGATGGGCCTCGAGGGCGGCGATCCGTGTCCCCAGGCCGCGGAACGGCAGCCCGTGAGAGGGCAGGACCAGGGTCTCGGCGGGCAGCGCCGCGAGGCGCTCCAGGGTCGCCAGGAACTCGCCGAGCGGATCGCCCTCGGGCTCGGCGGCCCACACGCTGACGTTGGGCGAGATCCGCGGCAGGACCTGATCCCCGGCGATCAGCACCCCGAGCTCGGCGCAGTGCAGGCAGGCGTGCTCGGGGGCATGGCCGGTGCCGACGATCACCTCCCAGAGGTGGTCGCCGAGCGCCAGCCTCTCGCCGTCGGCGATGCGCCGGTTCGGCGGCGGCGGCGCCACCAGCCGGCGATAGGCGTTGCCGCGCTCCCGGTAGCGCTCGACCCGGGCCGCGTCGAGCCCGTTGCGCCGGAACAGCTCGGCCTGGGCGCCGGCGGCCCGCGCGGCGCTGTCGCTGTACAGGTACGAGGCGGTCAGCCACTCGGCGCGGGTCATCCACAGCGCGGCGCCGTGCTCCTCGTGCAGCCAGCCGGCGAGCCCGAAGTGGTCGGGGTGGAAGTGGGTGACGATCACCCGCTCGATGGGCAGCGCGCGCATCGCCCCGGCGTGCAGCGCCCGCCACAGCGCCTTGACCTCGTCACGGCACACCCCGGTGTCGATCACCGTCCAGCCGCCCGCCCCCTCGACCAGCCACAGGTTGATGTGATCGAGGGCGAAGGGCAGCGGCATGCGCAGCCAGCCGAGCCCCGCGGCGACCGGGGTGACGGTCGCCGGAGCCGGCGGCTCGGCCCAGGGAAACTCGAGCGGTGCCCGCATCGCCGGGTGTTCGGAGCGGCTCACATGCCCGGCGCGTCGTCGACCGCCGATCCTGGCCCGGGGGGCTGGGCGGTGCGGTCGAGCCGGATCGCCCACGCCGCCAGCCGCGGCAGGCGCGAGCCGCTGTATCCGGCCGGGCTCGCCGCCGGGCGCTGGACGACGATCGCGTCGGCCCCGCGGGCAGCCGCCTCGCGCTTGAGGCGGCCGAGCAGCCTCTCCCGCGAGGTCAGGTCGCCGCCCTCGGCCACCACCACGCCGAGGCGCCGGTAGCTGCCGGGCGGTGGCAGGCGCTCGAGGACCCGCACCTCGCCGCGGAACGGGGCCAGCGGCGCGGCGCCCGGGGCCGGCCGGTAGCGGGCGCTCGAGCAGCCGGCGAGCGCGAGCGGCAGCACCCCCAGGAGCAGCGCCGCGACTCGCGCGCCGCCCGAAAGCCGGCTCCTCCAGCCTCTCCAGTCGCTCATCGCCGTCCTCCGCTCCACTCCGTGCGCGGCCCGGAGACCAGGCCGCGCGCCGTTGCCAGATGCGCCCTCGCACCCGTGCCCCGCACCCCGGGCGGGAGTCGCCAAGCGCGCTGGCGGTGCTATGGTATTCGTAATCGTATTCGCGATCGGAGCCCGGCGGGGAGTCGGTCGCGGGAGGCAGCGGTGAGCGACGAGGTCGAGGCCCGCTTCGCGCAGATGCGCCGCGCGATGGTCGAGCAGATCGCGGTCCATGCGCACGCCCTCGGCGGGCGCACCGGCCGGGCGAGCCTCGACGCGCGGGTCATGGAGACCCTCGACGAGGTGCCGCGCCACCACTTCGTGCCGGTCGAGATCCGGGCGCTCGCCTACGTGGACAGCCCGCTGCCGATCGGCTTCGACAAGACCATCTCGCAGCCCTTCATGGTGGCGCTGATGACCGATCTGCTCGACATCGCTCCCGGGGACCGGGTCCTCGAGGTCGGCACCGGCCTCGGCTACCACGCGGCGGTGCTCGCCCGTCTCGCGCGGCGCGTCTACAGCATCGAGATCGTCGAGGAGCTGGCCCGCGCCGCGGCCGGCAAGCTCGGCGAGCTCGGCTACCGCAACGTCGAGCTGCGGGTCGGCGACGGCTGCCACGGCTTCGCCGACGAGGCTCCCTTCGACCGCATCTCGGTGGCCGCCGCTCCCGACCTGATCCCCTCGGCGCTGCTCGACCAGCTCGCCGCCGGCGGGCGGATGGTGATCCCGGCCGGGCTCGAGGACGCCCAGCAGCTGGTCGTGGTCGAGCGCGGCGCCGACGGGCGGCTCAGCACCCGCGAGCTGCTCCCGGTGCGCTTCGCACCGCTGGTCGTCCCCCACTAAGGCGGGTCGCTCAGAGCCCCGGCGACCGCCGGTCGCGCGCTTCCCCGGCCTGTCCGCCGGTGCCCGCCGGGGGACCGATCCCGGGCAGAGCCCGGGCTACGAGAGGGATCGAGCCAAGGGACGACGCCGGGCGTTCATTGCCGAGCGGGACCCGTGCGACGGGCTGGCGCCCGACCCACGCCCGGGTTCGAGCGTGGCATGGCACGAGGCAGGCCTTCCTCGTAGCCCGGGCTCTGCCCGGGATCGAGCCAGGGATCGCCGT
>CAZRGU010000359.1:0-3056 GCA_964599705.1 uncultured Ectothiorhodospiraceae bacterium
GCCGCCCCGGCTCAGGGTGTCGGGCGCGGCGGTCTCGAGCGCGCCGGGGGGAGTCATGGCGGCGCGAATCTTGACGCCGATCGAGATGCTGGAGCGGCTGGTTGCCTTCGATACCACCAGCCGCGAGTCGAACCTCGAGCTGATCGGGTTCGTCCGCGACTATCTCGCCGGCTACGGCGTCGAGTCGGCCCTGGTGTTCAACGACGAGGCGACCAAGGCCAACCTCGTGGCCACGATCGGACCGGCGCGCGAGGGCGGCGTGGCGCTCGCCGGGCACTCCGACGTGGTGCTGAGGTGTGTATTGGGCCACGAAATGGGTTGGTCGCGGATGCCGAGGCAACTCAAAGTGTCGAAGGCAACATCGCGTGGCGCGTCATGGCAAGTGCTGCGGGAGCCGCCGGGGTCGGAGACCACATCATGTACGCACAGACATCGTCGGAACCTGGGAAACCCGGTCGTGTTCTGCGGACTGATCACCGCAGGGGATAGGGTGCGAGGGATGACCGAAGCTCCTGTCTCATACAAGCGCCAGCGACATCGGCCCCGGCGCGGGCTGCCGGGCCCGGCTCCCAGCGCACCTTCCCTTACCGTCTCGCGGCGGCACGGAGCCACGGCGCGTTGACCGTCGTGCGCCGCGAGTCTATTGTGTAGACTTCCATGTTGATGTGTAGACAGGATGGCCCTCAACATCCGCAATCCCGAGACCGACCGGCTCGCCACCGCGCTCGCCCGCCTCACCGGAGAGACCAAGACCGAGGCGGTCACCCGGGCGCTGCGCGACCGCCTGGAGCGGGTGCGCCGCGAGCGTGCCAGGCGCCGACTGGCCGACGAGCTCGACGAGATCGCGCGCCACTGCGCCGCCTTGCCGGTGCGCGACGCGCGCAGCGCCGACGAGATCCTCGGCTACGACGAGCACGGGCTGCCGGGCTGATGGTGATCGACACCTCGGCCCTGGTCGCGATCCTCACCGACGAGCCCGAGCGGCGCGCCTTCAACGAGGCCATCGAGGCCGCCGACCGACGCCGGATGTCGGCCGCAACCCTGGTCGAGACCTCGATCGTCGTCGAATCGCGCTACGGCGCGGCCGGTCTCCACGATCTCGACCGGCTGGTGGAGCGCGCCGGCATCGAGATCGTGCCGCTCGACCGCGAGCAGGCCGAGGAGGCGCGGCGCGCCTTCACCCTGTTCGGGAAGGGGCGTCACCCGGCAGCCCTGAACTTCGGCGACTGCTTCTCCTATGCGCTCGCCCGGGTGCTCGGCGAGCCCCTGCTGTGCAAGGGCGACGACTTCCCCCGCACCGATGTCGATCGCTGCCCGCTGTGAGGACGGGCGCGGCGGCCGCGAGCGGCCGGCCGGCTACGCGCGCTCGATCCGGTAGCCGACCCTCGGGAAGTGGACCGCCACATCGCCGGCCCGCGGGTCGGCGCGGCGCAGCGCGACCTCGTCGCGGGTCAGCCTCGCCAGCTCGCCCTCGACCGCCGGGTCCGCGCCCGCGCCCTCCGGCGTGACCGCCACGCGCTGCCCGGCGACGAGCCCCAGCGGGTCGTCCGGGTCAACCTCGGTGCCTCCCTCGGAACCGCCCGCGCGGGCTACCTCGAGCGCCTCGGCAGCGCTCATTGGCTCGGAGCGCCCGTGGCCGATCTCGCCCACGCGGCGCTCCCAGGCGGCGAGCGCAGGCAGGGCCTCGATCAGCGCCGGTCCGCCCGCGTAGCGCCCGCGCAGGAACCAGACCAGATGATAGGCAAGCGCATCGGGTAGCCCGGGGGCCTCACCGAGCATGAAGGGCCGCCCGGTGGCCAGGCGCTCGTCCATCCAGCCGAGCTGGGCGCGGACCTGGGAGAGCAGGTGGGGGAGCTCGCCGGCCAGCGCGCGCAGCCGCTCCGGCGAGCCGAAGTAGAGCCGCCCGCGGTCCTCCAGGAACTCGGCGGGCAGGCGCTCGAGCTCCGAGCCCATCACCAGCGCCACGGCCTGCTCGAACAGCACCCCGTCGGTCCAGCGGCTCACCCCCCAGGCCATCCCCTCCGCCCCGCCCGGGAACAGCGTCGGCTCCGGGAAGCGGCGCTCGAGCTCGCGAGCGATGCACTGGCTGTCGCAGTACACGTCGGCCCCGATCTGCAGCACCGGCGTGCGCCGGTAGCCGCCGGTCAGTGCCACCAGGTCAGGCTTGGGCGGCAGGCGCGGGATCTCGACCGAGCGCCACGCCAGCCCCTTGATCCCGAGCAGCACCCGGACCTTCTCGGCGACCGGCGACTGGGGATAGTGGTGGAGGATGATGTCGTGCATCGTGCCCGTACCTCGGCGGATGGCCCGCTGGGCATGTTATCCGCCCGCAGGGACGGGTGGCGTTCCCGTGGCACGCGCGGTGGACAAGTCCCGCGACCCGCTCCTCCCGCACCGCTCGGGCGGCGATGTGCCGGCCCATCTCCGGGTCGTCGCCGTGCTCGGTGTCGATCGGGCCGGCCCCTGGAGCCCGCCACGAGCGGCCGCTCGCGAAGCGATCGGCAAGGCGGTCGTCCGCACCCACCACGCCAGGAAGGCCCCACAGCGGAACGGACCGCTTTCGCTCGGCACGCGCGGCTGCGTCCGCGGTCCGGGGCACACCGACGAGGACCCCCTGGACGTGAATCCCCGTACGGTCCCGATCCGGCCGCACCGCAAGCGGATCGGGCAACCCGCTGCGAAGGTTCAGGGCCTGGACGACGAGGGCTCGCGGCTGCGGGCACCAAAGAAACACCGCGAGCGCCGCCAGGCTCGTCGAGAAGATCTGCTGCTCGTAGAGCGCACCCTCGTCTCGACCTTCCCGCGAATGCTTCTTTGGCCTGCGCTCGTGACGCTCGGTTCCGGCCTGTCCAGAGAACGCCGTCCGATCCTCCCGGCGTTACCTGTTCGGTTCGCTGCCGAGCCGAGCTCGCTGGCTCGGGCGAGATCAGTGAGGTGGCCGCAGGCTGGATGGGCAGCATCGCGAGAGCAACGGCAACGACCAGGGTTTCGCGATCTGCGCTCTGAAGTACCGTCTCCTGATACCAGGCCGGATGGAGTCGAGAAATCGATGCCCC
>CAZRGU010000360.1:0-3026 GCA_964599705.1 uncultured Ectothiorhodospiraceae bacterium
CCCCTGCGGGCACCGGCGGGGAGGCCAGGGCAGCGCGCGACCCGCGCTCGTCGGGGCTCTGAGACGCACTGAAGGGATCGTGGGCCGCGGCCGATAACCGGCCCGTGGACGCCCTCACCCGCGACCCCCCCGAGCCGAGCGGCACCGCGGCTCCGAGCGCGGCGAGAGCCGCCGGCTGCACGGTCGACCGCTCCGAGACGCTGCGCGCCGCGCAGCGTTTCGCCGAGCTCAACCGCGCCCGCCGGCGCCGCGCCCTGCTCGCCACACCGCCGGCGCAGCGCATCTTCCTCGAGCTCCTGCCACTGCTCTTTCACGTCAACCACCCGGCGCTGCCCGGCTTCTGTGACCGCCACACGCCGGTCGGGATCGCGCGCTACCGTCCCTCGGCGCGCACCTGCGCGCTGGCCCGGAGGATCGCCCGCAGCTTCTCGGGCGTGCGGCGACGCAGCAATGCCCGCGAGCTCGACGCGCTCTACCTGATGGGCAGCACCGGAAGCCTCGCCCAGGGCCCGGGAAGCGACCTCGACATCTGGCTCTGCCACCGCGCCGACCTCGACCCGGGGGCGCTGCCGGCGCTGCGCGCCAAGGCCGACGCGGTCAGCGCCTGGGCGGCGCGGCTCGGGCTGGAGGCCCACATCTTCCTGATGTCCGCCGACGAGTTTCGCGAGCGCGGCGCGGACCGGCTCTCGAGCGAGAGCAGCGGCAGCGCCCAGCATCGCCTGCTGCTCGACGAGTTCTACCGCAGCGCCGTGCTGCTGGCCGGACGGGCGCCGATCTGGTGGCTGGTCCCGGCCGGCCACGAGGAGGACTACTCGCGCTACGTCGCCACCCTGCTCGAACGGCGCTTCGTGCGCGCCGAGGACTACATCGATTTCGGCTCGGTGGCCGCGATCGAGGCCGCAGAGTTCTTCGGCGCGACGCTCTGGCAGCTCTCCAAGGCGATCGCCGCGCCCTACAAGTCGCTGCTCAAGCTGATGCTCCTCGAGGCCTACGCGGCCGACTTCCCGACCCCCGATCTGGTCAGCACCCGGCTCAAGCGGGCGGTCCACGAGGGCTGCACCGACCCCGACCGGCTCGACGGCTACCTGCTGGTGCTGCGCCGCATCGAGGAGCACCTGCTGCGCATCGGCGATCACGAGCGGCTCGATCTGGCCCGCCGCTGCCTCTACCGCAAGGTCGGACACGCGCTCTCGCGCCCCCCTCCGCCACGCCCCGACTGGCGCTACCGGCTGCTCGAGTCGTTGAGCCGCGAGTGGGGCTGGGAGCGATCCCGCTTCGCGCTCCTCGACGGGCGGCGGCGGTGGCGGATCGAGCAGGCCCTCGCGGAACGGCGCACCCTGGTCAACGCGCTGCGCGCCAGCTATCGCCACCTCTCGGTGTTCGCCCGCGCCCACGCCGAGGTGGCGATGCTCAGCGAGCGTGACATGACGCTGCTCGGGCGCAAGCTGTTCGCGGCCTTCGAGCAGAAGGCCGGCAAGATCGACATCGTCGCCCGCGACCGCCCCCGGGCGCTGCTCGAGGAACGCCTTCACCTGCGCCTGGTCGAGCCGGACTCGGGGCAGCCCTACTGGCGGCTGGCCACCGCCCGCGGCAGCACGGAGTCCCCCAGGCTGGTCCCGGTCAAGCGCGGCTGGACCCCGCTGGAGCTGATCGCCTGGGCCCATTTCAACGGCCTGCTCGGCCCCGCCACCCGGGTCGAGGTCGAGGCCCGTGGCCACGATCTCGAGGGTCGCGACGTGGCCGAGGTCGGCGAGTTCCTGCGCCGT
Source organism: uncultured Ectothiorhodospiraceae bacterium (assembly GCA_964599705.1). Taxonomy (GTDB): domain Bacteria; phylum Pseudomonadota; class Gammaproteobacteria; order HK1; family HK1; genus CAZRGU01. The sequence goes on from CAZRGU010000360.1 coordinate 1,767, forward strand.
CACTTCGCCCCGACCCTGGTGCGCTGCTCGGCCGACGTCGAGGAGCTGGCCCGCATGCCGCACCTGCTGGCGGTCGGTGCGGTGATCAATCTCGGCCTCGACCCCCTCGGCGCCCTGGCCCGCAACGGCCACTGGGTGGCGACCCGGCGCACCGACCCGCTGAGCTTCAGTGGCGGGCACGAGGTGCTGGTGCGCGAGATCGACTACCTCGCCATCACCAGCTGGCACGAGGCCCTGACCTTCAAGCACCAGGGCATGGAGGGCCTGCTCGCCTGCCTGTGCGAGCACCTGCGCTGGATCGAGCGCGGCCAGCATGCCCAGCCGACGCCCCCCCCGGTGCACTGCTGCACCCCGCGCCACGGGGAGCTGATCGGGCAGCGGATCGAGGAGCTGTTCGCCGATGTGAGCGGATGGTTCACCGCCCCGGGCGCGGCGCGCCGGCGCCGCTACGTGCTGCGCGGGGGCGACAGCTACTACGTCCTGCTCGCCACCCCGGAGCTGGTCAGCCACGAGTTCAGCGGCGACGAGGCCGGGCTCGGCGATCTGCTCGCCTCTGCCAACCCGGAGTTCACCGCGGTCACCTTCGACCGCCGGGCGCTCGACGATGACCTGCTCGCGCGGGTCTACGCGCTCAACCGCCCCGAGGTGGTCCAGCTCTTCTTCCTGCCCGAGGGCGGCGAGGCCCGCATCCTGCTGCTCGACGAGCGCGGCTCGCTGTTCCGCGACACGGTCCCCTTCCACAGCGCCGAGAGCCTGCTCAGCCAGTTCCAGCGCTTCTTCGACGCGCTCTCGCTGCGCCGTCAGACCATCGAGGGGGGCGGCGCGCTGGCCGTCGAGTACCACCGGGTGACCCGCAGCCGCGAGCACGGCTACCGGCTCGAGCGCAGCGAGTGGAGCGCCGAGCGGGCCGGCGCCCACTACTGCGACCTGCGGGTGATCGGCGAGCTGGTCGGCGGCGAGACGGTGTTCACCGTCTACTGCGACGGGGTCGAGTTCTCGACCCAGGAGCACGGCCTGCGCCTGTTCGAGGCGGTCACCCGGCACATCCTCGCGCGGCGCAAGAGCGGCGAGCGCTACCCGGTCTACATCACCGACATCGACCTCTCGCAGCTGCCGAGAGCCGACGGCGCCGGGCGCCAGACGGTCCACTACCTCGACTACAAGCGGCGCATCGAGCGGCGCCTGAACCGCGCCCTCCACCAGGGCTGAGCGCTTGGGGAAAAGTCATGCATCCACTGTCGACGCCCCTGGCCGCGCCGC
>CAZRGU010000361.1:0-3014 GCA_964599705.1 uncultured Ectothiorhodospiraceae bacterium
GCGGGGCGGGGGTGGGAGCGATCGACCGCCCCCGGCCCTCCCTTCAGAGCTCGAAGGTGCCGCTCAGGCGCTTCGGGACGGCGACGTTCTTGAGGCGCACGTAGTCGGGCAGGCCCTCGACGTAGGGCGGGTAGGACTCGCCGCCGATCAGCGGCTGCAGGTAGCGCCGGCAGGCCTCGGTGATGCCGAAGCCGTCCTCGCTGATGAACTCGCGCGGCATCTTCTTCTCGACGTTGGCCACGTCCTCGAGGTTGGCGGTGCCGATCTCCCACTCGTAGGGGTCGTCGCTGCGGCGCACGATCACCGGCATCACCGCGTTGCGCCCGGCGATCGCCAGCTCGACGGCGGCCTTGCCGAGGGCGTAGGACTGCTCGACGTCGACCGCCGAGGCGATGTGGCGGGCGGCCCGCTGCAGGTAGTCGGCCACCGCCCAGTGGTATTTGTAGCCGAGCCGCTCCTTGACCAGCGAGGCGAGCCGCGGGGCCACTCCGCCGAGCTGGGCGTGCCCGAAGGCGTCGCGCAGCCCGGTCTCGGAGAGCAGCCGCCCGTCGCCGTCGCGCACCCCCTCGGAGACCACCACCGCGCAGTAGCCCTGGCGCTCGACGGCCTCGCGCACCCGGGCCAGGAATCGCTCGGGCTCGAACGGGATCTCGGGGAACAGGATCACCTGCGGGGCGTCGCCCTCGAAGCGCTGGGCGAGCCCGCCAGCGGCAGCGATCCAGCCGGCGTGGCGGCCCATGACCTCGAGGATGAAGACCTTGGTCGAGGTCAGCGCCATCGATGCGACGTCGTAGGCGGCCTCGCGGATCGAGACCGCGACGTACTTGGCCACCGAGCCGAAGCCCGGGCAGTTGTCGGTGATCGGCAGGTCGTTGTCGACCGTCTTGGGGATGCCGACGCAGATCACCGGGTAGCCGAGGCGCTCGCCGATCTGGGAGACCTTGTGGCTGGTGTCGGCCGAGTCGCCGCCGCCGTTGTAGAAGAAGTAGCCGATGTCGTGGGCGCGGAAGACCTCGACCAGGCGCCGGTACTCGCGGCGGTTCTCCTCGAGCCCCTTGAGCTTGTAGCGGCAGGAGCCGAAGGCGCCGGCCGGCGTGTGGCGCAGCGCCGCGATCGCCTCGTCGGACTCCTGGCTGGTGTCGATCAGATCCTCGGTCAGGGCACCGATGATGCCGTTGCGCCCCGCAAAGACCTTGCCGATGGCATCCGGGTGGGCGCGCGCGGTCTCGATGACCCCCGCGGCGCTGGCGTTGATCACGGCGGTCACCCCGCCGGACTGGGCATAGAATGCGTTCCTGGGCATGGCGCGTGTGCTCGCGTCGTGAATCGATCGGCTATGATTGTGCGCCCGCGCGTGCCAGCGCGCGCACGCTGGGGCTTGCCTCAGGCCAGCGATGTTAGCGGCAGGCCGGCACGCTCCGCAATCGAGGTCCTTCCCGAGCCATCCATGACCCTGCTGCCTGCCTCCGCGCCGCCCCGCCGGGCCGCCGCCCTCGCCGCGCTGCTGCTGGCCGCGCCGGCCCCCGCCCAGGTCCGCCTGCCCGACTTCGGCGATCCCTCCACCGCGCTGCTCTCGCCGGCCAGCGAGCGCGAGCTCGGCGAGGCGTTCATGCGCGAGGTGCGTGCCCAGGTCGAGATCGTCGACGACCCCGAGATCGTCGGCTACGTGCGCTCGCTCGGGCAGCGACTGGTCTCCCGCGGGGCCGGGGCCAGCGAGCCGTTCACCTTCTTCGTGGTCAAGGACCCGGCGATCAACGCCTTTGCCGGGCCGGGCGGCTACGTCGGCGTGCACTCCGGGCTGCTGCTGGCCAGCGAGACCGAGAGCGAGCTCGCTGCGGTGCTCGCCCACGAGATCGCCCATGTCACCCAGCGCCACATCGCCCGCTCGATCGAGGCGGCCAGCCGCAGCAACATCCCGGCGCTGGCCGGCCTGCTCGCCGCGCTGGTGATCGGTACCCAGAACCGCGATGCCGGGACCGCGGCGGCGGCCGCGGTGCTCGGCGCCCGGGCCCAGCGCCAGATCGACTTCACCCGCGCCAACGAGCGCGAGGCCGACCGCGTCGGCATGCAGCTGCTCAACAACGCCGGCTTCGACCCCAATGCGATGCCGGCCTTCTTCGAGAAGCTGCAGAGCGCCGCGCGCTACTACCGGCGCCCGCCGGCGTTCCTCTCCACCCACCCGGTGACCACCAAGCGGATCGCCGAGGCCCGTGACCGCGCCCGCCAGCTCGGCTATCGCCAGGTACCCGACTCGCCGGCCTACGCCTACGCCAGGGCCCGCATGCGGGTGCTGGCGAGCGCCGATCCGAGCGCGACCGTCGCCTACTTCGAGGCCCGCTCCGGGGAGCGGGTGGCGGACGCCGCGCGCTACGGTCTGGCCCTCGCCCTGGTCCGGGCCGGCCAGCCCGAGCGCGGCCGGGCGATCCTCACCGAGCTGGTGCGGGCGCATCCCGAGCGCTCCTTCCTGCGCCTCGCCCTGGCCGAGATCGAGCTCTCCAGCGGCCAGCCGGGTCGCGCCCTCGAGATCTACCAGGACGCCCAGCGGCTCTTTCCGGACAGCCCGGCGGTGGTGCGCGGCTACGTCAACGCACTGCTGCGCAACGGGCAGCCCGGGCGTGCGCTCGCGGTGCTCGAGCGCTACCGCCAGCAGCGCGGGCTCGATGCCACCGGCTACCGGCTGCTCGCCGAGGCCTACCAGCGCACCGGTCGGGACGCCGAGAGCAAGCTGGCGCTCGCCGAGCACCTGTACCGCAACGGGCGCCTCGAGCAGGCGATCCGCCAGCTCGAGCTGGCCCGGCGCGGCCGCGCCGGCGACTACTACCTGCGCGCGCGGATCGATGCTCGCCTCGAGGAGCTGCAGCGCGAGCAGCGGCTGCGCGCCGGGCACTGAGCATCGCGCACCGCTCGATCGGCGCGCGCCGGCCGGCGCCCGCCAGCCTCCCGGACCCGGCCGGCTTCCCCCGCCGTGCTCGCGCGCCTCGTCAGGGCGCGTCGATCGGCGCGCGCAGCCGGGG
>CAZRGU010000362.1:0-2963 GCA_964599705.1 uncultured Ectothiorhodospiraceae bacterium
GCACGCCACGGCTTGCCGCGGTGCTGGGGGTGGCCGTCGTCGGCGCGGGGCAGGGTGGTGTGGGAGAGCCCGGCCCTCGGGGGATGCCGTTCCCGGGGTCTCGAGGTCGGGTGGCTCCCCCGCGCCGTGGCGTGCAGCGGGGCAGGTCGCGGAGCGACACGCTGCAAGCACGTCCCTGATGGCGCTCGGCGCTCGGCATCCGTGCCTCGCGACGGTCGCTCCGCGCCCCGCCCCACTGCACGCCCCGGCTTGCCGCGGTGCTGGGGGTGGCCGTCGTCGGCGCGGGGCAGGGCGGGGTGGGAGAGCCCGGCCCTCGGGCGGTGCCGTCCCGGGGGTCTCGAGGTCGGGTGGCCCGCGCGGCGGCGTGGAGGCGGCGCGGGAGCCAGGGAGGCGGAGCGCCGCCGACCCGCAGCGAGGCGCGCCAGGGAGGGCGCGGTGAGCGGTAGCTGCGCGGGCCACCCGACCTCGAGAGCCTCCTCGGCGATCACGTTTTCGGGCCGGGCTCGGGGGACTTCCGGGCACCGGCGGAGCGGGCGGGAGGTCGGGACGCCTCCCCCGCGCCGGGGCGTGCAGTGGGGCAGGGCGCGGAGCGACGCGCGGCGCGTTCGTGGCGTTGACGGGAAGATGTTTCAAACTTAAACTTTTCAGGCGAGAATCATTCCCGACGAGGGGGCGGATGCGCATCGCCTGCATCGGCGCGGGGCCCGCGGGGCTCTACTTCGCCATCGCCATGAAGCGCCACGACCCGGGCCACGAGGTCACGGTCCACGAGCGCAACCGCTCCGGGGACACCTTCGGCTGGGGGGTGGTGTTCTCCGATCAGGCCTTCGCCAGCCTCGAGCGGGCCGACCCCGAGACCGCTGCGCGGATCGAGGCCGAGCTCGAGCGCTGGGACGAGATCGAGGTCCACTACCGGGGCGAGGTGCTGCGCTCGGGCGGGCACGGGTTTGCCGGGATCGAGCGGCGCCGGCTGCTCGCGGTGCTCGAGCGCCGGGCCCGCGAGCTCGGCGTCGAGCTGCGCTACGAGCAGCCGGTCGAGGACTTCGAGACGCTCCTCGATCGCGACCTGGTGGTCGCCGCCGACGGCATCCACAGCGCGGTGCGCGCGCGCTGGGCCGAGCACTTCGCCGCGGAGCTCGAGGAGCGCGCCAACCGCTACATCTGGCTCGGTACGCCGCGACCCTTCCCGGCCTTCACCTTCCTGTTCGAGGAGACCGAGCACGGCTGGGTGTGGGCCCATGCCTACCGCTTCGCCCCCGGGCGCTCGACGTTCATCGTCGAGTGCCAGGAGGCGACCTGGCGGGGCCTCGGGCTCGACCGGGCGAGCACCGCCGAGAGCATCGCCGCCTGCCAGCGGATCTTCGCCCGCCACCTCGAGGGCGCACCGCTGCTCGACAACCCGGGTCACCGGCGCGGCTCGCAGTGGCTGCGCTTCCCCCGGGTGCACTGCGCGCGCTGGCACCACCGCAACGTGGTGCTGATCGGCGATGCCGCCCACACCGCGCACTTCTCGATCGGCTCCGGGACCCGGCTCGCGCTCGAGGACGCGATCTTCCTCGCCGCGGCGCTCCACGAGCACGATCCGCCGCGCCTCGCCCCGGCGTTCGATGCCTACCAGGACGCCCGCCGCCTCGAGGTGCTGCGCCTGCAGAGCGCGGCGCGCAACTCCACCGAGTGGTTCGAGCACATGCCCCGCTACGCACGCCTCGAGGCGCCGCAGTTCTACTACTCGCTGCTGACCCGCAGCCAGCGGGTCAGCCACGAGAGCCTGCGCGCCCGCGACCGCGCCTGGCTCGCCGGCTACGAGGCCTGGCTGGCGCGGCGCGCCGGCGCGGGCGGGCAGGCCCGCCCGCCGATGTTCCTGCCCTTGCGGGTGCGCGGCCTCGAGCTCGCCAACCGGGTGGTGGTCTCGCCGATGGCGACCTACTCGGCGCGCGATGGCACCCCCGGCGACTTCCACCTGGTCCACTACGGGGCCCGCGCCCAGGGCGGGGCGGGGCTGGTGATGACCGAGATGACCCACGTCGAGGCGGCCGGACGGATCACCCCGGGCTGCACCGGCATGTACGCGCCCGAGCACCTCGCCGGCTGGGCGCGGATCTGCGCGTTCGTGCACCGCCACAGCGGCGCGCGGATCGGGTTGCAGCTCGGTCACGCCGGCCCCAAGGGGGCGACCCGGATCGGCTGGGAGGGGATGGACGAGCCGCTCGAGGAGGACGGCTGGGAGCTGATCGGCCCGTCGGCGCAGCCCTGGACGCCGCGCCACCGGGTACCGCGGGCGATGGACGGGGCCGACTTCGAGCGCATCACGGCGGCCTTCGTGCGCGCCACCGGGATGGCCGCCGAGGCCGGCTTCGACCTGCTCGAGCTGCACTGCGCCCACGGCTACCTGCTCTCGGCGTTCATCACCCCGCTGCTCAACCGGCGCACCGACCGCTACGGCGGCAGCCTCGCCGGGCGGCTGCGCTTCCCGCTCGAGGTCTGCGAGGCGGTGCGCGCGGCCTGGCCCGCCGAGCGCCCGCTGGCGGTCCGGATCTCGGCCACCGACTGGGTGGCCGGCGGGGTCACCCCGGCCGAGTCGGTCGCGGTGGCCCGCGCCTTCGCCGCCGCCGGGGCCGATCTCATCGACTGCTCGGCCGGCCAGACCAGCCCGGCGGCCGAGCCGATCTACGGGCGGATGTTCCAGACCCCGCTCGCCGACCGGATCCGCCACGAGGCCGGGGTGGCGACCATGGCGGTCGGCAACATCTACGAGCCCGACCACGTCAACGGGATCATCGCCGCCGGGCGCGCGGATCTGTGCTGCCTGGCCCGCCCGCATCTGGCCGACCCCTACTGGACCCTGCACGCCGCAGCCCTCCAGGGTCACGCCGAGCAGCCCTGGCCGCCGCCCTACCTGGCCGGGCGCGAGCAGTTCGAGCGCAACCTGGCCCGCGAGCAGGAGATGGCGATCCGTGTCTGAG
>CAZRGU010000363.1:0-2943 GCA_964599705.1 uncultured Ectothiorhodospiraceae bacterium
CTCAGGTCTCGCCGCCCGGAGCCGACGGCCCGGCCGCGGCGCCGGCCTCGCCCTGCGCCTCGGGCTCGGCGGTCTCGTCGGTGCTCTCGGCCTTCCTCGCCTTGGCCGCGAGGCGGGCCTGTCGCTTGGCCTCGCGCTTGGCGGCCTTGGCGCGGGCCCGTGCGTTGCGTTCGTAGGCGTAGTTCGGTTTGCGTGCCACGGGTACCTCTCACGGTGGAGCGGCGAGCAGGGGCTGGGCAGCGCCCCCGGGCGGCGGCGCTGCCCCCCCGGAAGGGAAGGCAGCGCCGCCGGGGAATCCCGTCAGTCGACGAGCTGGAGGCTGCCGACCGCGGTGCGGCCGTCGCGTCCGGGGACGATGTCGAACTCGACCTTCTGTCCCTCGCTGAGGCTCGAGATGCCCGAGCGCTCCAGCGCCGAGATGTGGACGAAGACGTCCTTGCTGCCGTCGACCGGCTGGATGAAGCCGTAGCCCTTGGTGGCGTCAAACCACTTTACGTTTCCTGTCGTCATGGTGTGTTCCTGATGTTGCAGGTTGTCGAGATGAGGATCTCCACCGCCACGCGCCGTCCGGCACGAGCGTCTCGATCCTCCGGGGTCAGGCGAGCGCCCGGGAGGGCGTCCGTCCTGGTTCGTGACCGGGCGCCGCGCACGGCTCGCCCCGGCCCGTGCGCCGCCCGGGACATCGCCGGGCGGGCGCACGCGGTCCTCGCGGGGCGATCGCCCGGGAGGCACAGGGGAAATTCGGGAAAGGTCGGACCGCTCGCTGGTGGCGACCCGCGGCTCAGCCCGCAGGGCATGGTCTTCGAGCGGCAAACGGGAACTCTCCTGGGATCGGCCTGGCGGGGTCTTGCCCGCACCGGTCCAGGCTCAATGGGTTAACGGGTACTCGAGGGGTATGCGAAGCGGATCGTCCGTCGAGTGCCTCGGGCGGAAACCGGTAGAAACCCGAGACGAGGGGTCAGTATAGCGGCTGGGCGGGGGATGGCAAGGAAAATCGGTCTCGTGACCCCTTCGTGGCTCGGGCCGGGCTGGAACGGGCCGTCACCGGCGAGGGCGCAGGTCGCTGGCTGCTACCCGGCGGTGCCCGCCGAGGGTCCGATCCCGGGCTACGAGAGGGCACCCCGATCCCCGCGCCGGGCGAAGCCCGACGAAGAGGCCCCGCCACCCCGTCCGCCGATCGCCCCGCGAGGCCCCCGGCCGCCATCATCCACCGGTTGCCCCGCAGGTCGGGCGCCCGCCCGACATCGAGCCCGCCACCGGCACCGTTTCTCCGCGATCCTGGTCGGGCCACCGGGCGCTCGGGGCGACTCGGGTGCCGCGTTCGCCCGCCCGGCATCCCCGCGGGGGCGCCCTGCTGGCAGCCACCCAGGCATGCTGCTGATTCCCGGCGCGGCAAGTTCCTTCATCCTGCCACAAAGATCGCCCCCCGGGGAGACTCGACGGACCGGTCCAGGTCCATACACTCAGAGGCACCCGGAGAGCGATCCGGGGCAGGCTCAAGGCCGGGCCGCCCGGAGCCGATAGAGCGATCGGAGGAGCGCCTCGCGCGCGCCGGGCCAGGCCGACAGACGAGGAGGCCGGCATGCGGACAAGAGCGACGGACCCGAAGGTGCTGACCACCACCTCGCTGGTGGACTACTTCCGCGACTGCGTCTCGAGCGCGCTCGCCAATCAGCACGTCGAGGCCGGCGACGAGACGGTTCGCTACGTGGTGCAGATGCTCGCCGACTTCACCCGCACCGAGCGCCTCTACGAGCACACCCCCGAGGGGGTGATGCTGCGCCCCCTCGCCGAGCTCTACGCCGAGGCGCTCGAGAGCCCGTCCGAGGAGATCCGCCTCCAGGCCCTGCGCCGGCTCGGCGACGTCGCGCTGTTCATCTCCGGGCTGTTCGCCGACAGCCTCAACCGCAAGCTCGTCGACATCGACTACTACATCGCGATGGGCGGCGGTGCCTACGGCAGCCTGGCCGAGCGGGTGCGCTGGGGAGCGGCCCGGGGCAGGCTGCTCGCCGAGGTCTTCGCCGAGCTGTCGCGCAAGTTCGCCGAGTTCGTCGACGTGCTCGGCGAGGTCGGCGAGGGCGGCAGCCTGGCCAGCGCCCGCGACCTGATGCGTCTCTACGAGGTCTGGCTGCGCACCGGCAGCCGGCGGGCGGCGCGGCGCCTGGCGCGCGCCGGCGTGGTGCCGGCCCACGCCGCCGGCGGGCGCCTCGCGCACTGAGCGCCGCCATGCGCCCGAGCGAGCTGCAGCGCCAGCTGGAGCGCATCTACGAGCTCGACGTCGACCACGATGTCGAGGACTTCCTGATCACCGACCGCAAGCTGCTGCGCATCCTCGAGGCCGGCAGCGGGGCGCGCGACGTGGCCGAGAAGCTGCTGGTCTGCGAGAGCGGCGACGAGCTCGAGCTGTCGCTGTACCTCGACGCGGAGGTCCTCGAGCGGCTCGACGCCGACGACCCGGGCCGGCGGCTGCACGCCGGCAACCTCGAGGCCTACTGGACCGCGCTCGAGGGGGTCAGCCACTTCCTGTACCTGGTCTGGAACGCCGGGCACGAGCGCGGCGTGTCCCTGCTCGAGCTCGAGCTCCAGGCCGAGGTCGACAAGTACGTCTCGAGCGCGATGCTGCTCGGGCGCCAGGAGGGCGGGCGGGTGCCGGCGGCGCTGCACAGCACCCTGTTCGAGGCCCCGACCCTCGACCCGGCCCTCGACCCCACCGAGCGGCGCCGCTACCGCGAGGCCAACTACTACGCGGGCAAGTTCTGCGCCCGGCTCGAGGATCGCTACCTGCGCCAGGCCGGGCGCCCGGGGATGATGAACGAGCTGCGCCGCTTCTACCGCTACACCCAGCGGCGCAAGATCGACTGCATCGAGGCCGCGTAGCCCGGATATCCCACCGACGCGCGAGGCGAGGGCGTCGAGACGCTGTCCTGGCAGGGCGCGGCGAGC
>CAZRGU010000364.1:0-2942 GCA_964599705.1 uncultured Ectothiorhodospiraceae bacterium
CGGGGCGACCAGGGGCGTCCGCAGTAGGTGCGCGATTTTTTCACAAACTCTCAGAGGCTGCTCAGCGCCTCGCGGAGGATCTCGCCGATGCGCTCGATGTCGGCGGGCTCGCTGATCAGTGGGGGGGCGACGATCCCGGTGTCGCCGGTCATCTTGACATACAGCCCGGCGTCGAACATGCGCTTCTGCACCTGCAGCCCGCGCGCTCCCGGGGTCTCGGCGGGCGCCACGTCGAAGGCCGCCATCAGCCCGTAGCCACGGATGTCGGTGATCAGCGGAATGTCGCTGAGCGCGAAGATCGTGTCGAGGAAGGCCGGCGAGAGCTCCCCGGCGCGCTCGAACAGCCCCTCCCGCTCGTAGATGTCGAGGGTCGCGAGCCCGGCCGCGCAGGCGGCCGGATGACCCGAGTAGGTGTAGCCGTGGAACAGCTCGACGCTGCCCGGCGGGGCGGCCTCGCAGATGGTCTCGTAGACGGGCTCGGAGACGGCCACCGCGCCCATCGGCTGGCTGCCGTTGGTCAGCGCCTTGGCCATCGTCATGAGATCCGGGCGGACCCCGAAGACATCGGCGGCGAACGGGGCGCCGAGGCGCCCGAACCCGCAGATGACCTCGTCGAAGACCAGCAGGACGCCGTAGCGATCGCAGATCTCGCGCAGTCGCTCGAGGTAGCCGAGCGGCGGGACCAGGCAGCCGGTGGAGCCGGCGATCGGCTCGACGAAGCAGGCCGCCACGGTGTCCGGTCCGTACATCAGGATGATCCGCTCGAGGTCATCGGCGAGCTCGGCACCGTCCTCCGGCTGGCCCTTGACGAAGCGGTTCTCGGGCAGCCAGGTGTGGCGCATGTGGGCCACGCCGGCCATCCCGACCCCGAACGCCTCGCGGTTCTTGACCATGCCGCTGAGGCTGGTGCCGCCGATGTTGACCCCGTGGTAGGCGCGCTCGCGCGAGACCAGGCGCAGCCGCGAGCCCTCGCCGCGGGCGCGGTGATAGGCGAGCGCGATCTTGATGGCGGTGTCGACCGCCTCGGAGCCGGAGTTGCCGAAGAAGATCCGGTCGAGCCCCTCCGGGGTGAGCCGGGCGAGCCGGGCGGCGAGCTCGAAGACCAGCGGATGGCCGGTCTGGAAGGGCGCGCAGTAGTCGAGCTCGCGCAGCTGCGCGGAGACCGCCTCGGCGATCTCCTCGCGGCAGTGCCCGGCCGCGCAGCAGAACAGCCCCGAGGAGCCGTCGATGATCTCGCGCCCGTCGTGGCTCCACAGGCGGGTGCCCTTGCCGCGCACGAACAGCCGCGGGTCGGACTTGAAGTCGCGGTTCGCGGTGAACGGCATCCAGTAGTACTCGAGGGTGTTGGTGGCAAGCTTCATGGCCTGGCTCCGTGATGCGCCGCCACGCGGCGGCCGGCGCGCTCGCCGCGATCGGGCGCTTGAGCGCGCGGGGGTAGAAACCATAGACTCGAGGCGCGGCGTGCGAGTAGGGCCAGGCCAGCGCGGCGCGTTAGACCAGCCAATGCGCGAGCAGCTCTTTCACCTCGACCGGGACAGCGGCGCCAACCTGCAGACCCAGCTCCGCGAGGTGGTGGTGCGCGCGATCCTCGACGGGCACATCCCGCCGGGCCAGCCGTTGCCCTCGTGCCGGCGCCTGGCCCGCCAGCTCGGCGTGGCCCGCAACACCGTGGTGCTCGCCTACCAGCACCTGGTCGACGAGGGCTACCTGGTCTCGCGCGAGCGCAGCGGCTACTTCGTCAACCGCGACATCCTCGAGGGCCGGGTCGAGGCCGGCGCCCATCCCGACGGGCCGCGCGCCACGATCCGCTTCGCGCCCGACTGGGAGGCGCGGGTCCGCCCGGCGCTCGCCGCGCTGCGCAACGTGGTCCGACCGGCCGACTGGAGCCGCTACCGCTACCCGTTCATCTACGGCCAGCTCGATCTCGCCCTGTTCCCGGTCGCCGACTGGCGCGAGTGCGCCCGCCAGGCGCTCAGCGTGGCCTCGATCAAGGGCTGGGCGAGCGACCGGGTCGACGGTGACGACCCCGATCTGGTCGAGCAGATCCGCACCCGCCTGCTGCCGCGCCGCGGGGTCTGGGCGGACCCCGAGGAGGTGCTGGTCACGGTCGGCGCCCAGCACGCCCTGTACCTGCTCGCCCACCTGCTGGTCGACGAGCGCACCACGGTCGGTATCGAGGACCCCGGCTACCCGGATGCCCGCAACCTGTTCGCGATCCACACCACGCGGCTGCGCCCGCTGGCGGTCGACGAGGCCGGGGTGATCCCGGGCGAGGTGCTCGACGAGTGCGACTACGTCTACATCACCCCGAGCCACCAGCATCCGAGCACCGTGACCCTGAGCATGGAGCGGCGCCGCGAGATCCTCACCCGTGCGGTCGACTCCGACTTCGTGGTCATCGAGGACGACTACGAGGCCGAGACCAACTACGTCGGCGAGCCCACCCCGGCGTTGAAGAGCCTCGATCCGAGCGACCGGGTGATCTACGTCGGCAGCCTGTCCAAGACGCTGGCCCCGGGGCTGCGGCTCGGCTACATGGTCGGCCCGGCGGCGCTGATCCGCGAGGCCCGGGCGCTGCGCCGGCTGATGCTGCGCCACCCCCCGGCGAACAACCAGCGCGCGGTCGCCCTGTTCCTGTCGCTGGGCCACCACGACTCGCTGGTCCGCCGGCTCAGCCACGCCTACAAGGAGCGCTGGCAGGTGATGGGCGAGGCGCTGGCCCGCCACCTGCCCGAGTCGGCCCGGATGCCGACCTTCGGGGGCACCGCCTACTGGGTGCGTGGCCCGGAGGGGCTCGACGCCGACCGCCTGGCCAGGGCGGCGGCCGCCGAGGGGATCCTGATCGAGCCCGGGGCGGTCCACTTCCTCGACCCCGAGGGGCCCCGCAACTACTTCCGCCTCGGCTTCTCCTCGGTGCCGGCCGATCGCATCGAGCCCGGCAT
>CAZRGU010000365.1:0-2939 GCA_964599705.1 uncultured Ectothiorhodospiraceae bacterium
TCCGGCCCTGCGCGCGCAGGGGCGTGGCGCCGCAAGCCCGGCGCTCAGAACTCGTAGCGAACCGTCAGCGAGAAGAGATCCTCGTCGAAGTCGCTGCGCCCGAGGCGCCGGTTCCACTCGAAGCTGCCGCTCAGCCCCTGGCTGCCGAAGTAGCGCAGGCCGGCGGCGAACAGGATGTCGTCGTTGTCGTTGGCCGGCTGCGCCCCGGCCGCCGTCCGGACCTTGGTGAACGCGTAGTCGCGCTCGTAGGTGGCGCGCGCGTAGGGCTCGAAATCGCCGTAGGCGTAGGCCGCCTCGGCGCCGATCCGCCACTGCTCGAGGCGGGTGACGCGGTTGGAGTGAACCGTCCCGTCGCTCTCGGTGAAGCCGTCGTCGAAGCCGCGAGCCAGCGTCCAGCCGAGGCTCGGGGTGACGACCCAGTCCTCCCAGGCGTAGACCCCGGAGAGGTTGAACGAGGCGAAGAACCGCTCGCCGTCGACCTCGCTGGTCACCCGGGTCCCGGCGGTGGTGCGGAACTGGTCGGTGGACACGTTGCTGTAGCCGATGCTGCCGTCGATGCTCCAGCGCTCGCCGAGCACCGCCCCGCCATAGGGGGCAATGGTCCAGCCGTCGGTGTCCTGCTCGCCGCTGTTGAAGGTGGTGGTGACGTCGCTGCTCTCGTAGCCGAGCGCAACCCCGACCACCACGTTCTCCCAGGGGCTGAGATCGACGCCGGCGAGCAGGTTGAGCCGGTCGCCGTCGTAGGCGGTGGCCGCGAAGCTGTCCTCGAAGTCCGAGCGCGACAGGCTGCCCCACACGGCGAGCGACTCGAAGCCCTCGCCCGCCGCCCGCCCGGTCGGGCTCTCGAGCAGGAAGCCGGCGTTGAGCCGGCGCGCCCCGGGCAGCGTCCCGCGCAGCGCGTCGGCCACCCGCGCGCCGATGCTGCCGGTCACGGCCAGCACCTGGAGGTTGAGCTCGGCGGTCCCGGTGGCGGCGCTGCTCGGCGAGGTCGCGCTGACCGCCCCGCTCGCGGCGCGGGTGAGCGTCCCGGTGATGGTGAACGCGCAGCTGTCGCTCGGCGGGATGCTCCGGCTCCCGGACACCGAGGTGATGCTCAGCGTCGAGCCGGCCAGATCAAGGGAGGCAAAGCCGCCGAAGGTCTCCCCGTTAGCCGGATTGGAACCACTGAACGAGAACTGGATGATGGTGATCGAGCCCGATGGCGTGACCGAGCCGCTGGAGAAGGAGAACTGGTCGCCGTCACTGGTGGTGCCGTCGCCGTCGATACTGCTCCCCACCTGGTTGGTGATGTTGAGCGTCAGGCGAAGCGCGCTGACGCCGTCATCGGCGGGGTTGGAGCACGAGGAGTCGGTCTCGGTGACCTGGCCCACGTAGGTACCGGTGACATCCGGGACCACGGCCCGCGCCGGCGCCGGGATTCCCGCCGCGACCGCCGCGCCCAGCGCGGCAGCGATGACTGTCCGCTTGCTCATCATCCCCTCCCCGCCGACGGCTGCCCCGCCGCGGCGCTTCCCTGCCGACAAGTAAAGCACAACGCGCGACCCGCCGCCCGGCGAGCCCGGCTGCCCGCTCAGCCACCCTCCGGTGGCGGGATCGAGTAGGTCCCGGTGCAGTGCGCGACCAGGTCCCCGGCGGCGCCCTCGGCGCGGATCGAGACCTCGCTGACCGCCAGGCGCCGGCCGAGCTTGATGATGGTCCCCTCGGCGATCAGGTCGCCGGGCGGCGGGCGGCGCAGGAAGTTGACGTTGAAGCTGGTGGTCACGGCGAGCTTGACCGGGCCGATCAGGCTCAGCACCACCGCGTACATGGCGAAGTCGGCCGCGGCCATCATCACCGGGCCGGCGATGGTGCCGCCCGGGCGGATGAACTCGCTGCGGTACGGGACCCGCACCAGCGCCCGCCCGGGCTCGATCGCCTCGACGCGGATCCCGAGGTGACTGGCGATCGGGACCTCCTCGCGGCCGATGCGCTCGAGCTCCGTGACCGTGATCCGCGCCTCGCTCATCGCTGCCCTCCCCGCAGAGCTGCCCGATCGCCCGCCCTTGTGGCCCCGGCGCCGGCGGGCGAGAATCGCCGGCGATTATCCTACACGGGCTGCGCCGGTCCCCGCCGAACGACCCGCAGCAGGAGGAGCACCATGTCGAGCACCGCCGAGTCCGCCGCCGAGCCGGTGCTGCTGCGCCACGACCGGGGTGGGGTCGCGACCCTGACCCTGAACCGCCCGGCGAGCTACAACTGCCTCTCCGAGGCCCTGATCGGAGCCCTTCAGGGCGCGCTCGACGCGATCGCCGGCGACCCGGCGGTGCGGGTGGTGGTGATCGCCGGGGCCGGCAAGGCGTTCTGCGCCGGCCACGATCTCGGCGAGATGCGCGCCCACCGCGACCAGGGCTACTTCCACGAGCTGTTCGCGCGCTGCGGGCGGATGATGCAGAGCATCGTCGAGCTGCCCAAGCCGGTGATCGCGCGGGTCCACGGGGTGGCCGCGGCGGCCGGCTGCCAGCTGGTGGCGAGCTGCGATCTCGCAGTGGCCGCCGAGGAGGCCCGCTTCGCCGTCCCGGGGGTCAAGCTCGGACTGTTCTGCAGCACCCCGAGCGTGGCCCTGACCCGCAACGTCTCGCGCAAGCGGGCCTTCGAGATGCTGGTCACCGGGGATCTCATCGATGCCGCCACCGCTGCCGACTACGGGCTGGTCAACCGCGCGGTGCCCGCCGAGGCCCTCGACGAGGAGATCGCGCGCCTCAGCGCCTCGATCATCGCCAAGACCCCGGTGGCGATCGAGACCGGCAAGCGGATGTTCTACCGCCAGGCCGAGATGGGCCTGGCCGAGGCCTACGAGTACGCCGGCGAGGTGATGGCCTGCAACATGATGGCCGAGGACACCGCCGAGGGGATCGACGCCTTCCTCGAGAAGCGCCCGCCGACCTGGAAGGGCCGCTAGC
>CAZRGU010000366.1:0-2928 GCA_964599705.1 uncultured Ectothiorhodospiraceae bacterium
GCGACCGCGACCAGGGTGCGGGCGCGCCTGCTCCAGGGAAGCGCCTCGAGGGCCAGCACCCGCAGGCCGCCGGTGAGGTGCACGGCGAGCAGCAGCACCAGCACCACCTCGCTGGCCTTGAGCAGCGGCTGCTCGGTCCAGCGCAGGAACCCGTCGAGGGCCGCCTCGCCCTCGAGGGCGAGCCCCAGCACCCAGAAGTGCGCCGGCAGGAAGGCGGCCAGCAGCAGGCCGGAGATGCGCTGGGCCAGGAACGCCCAGCCGCACGGGTGGTGGCGGGCCGGCCAGTGGCGCGGTGCGGCCCTCATGCCCCGAGCCCGGCGACGGCGAGCACCGCGCGCAGCCCCGCGAAGAGCAGCACGGCCGCGGCCAGCATCGCCGCCAGGTCGACCTGCGCGCGGGGCAGCCGCGTCCACTCGATCAGCACGGTGCGCAGCCCGAGGGCGGCGTGGACCGCGATGGCGGCGAGGAACACCAGGTAGAAGGCGATCCAGGCCTCGCTCGAGCGCACCCGCGCGAGGATCTCGGCGGCGCTGAGCCCGCCGCGCACCGCGTAGGTCAGCGTCGCGAGGTGGACCGCGACGGCGAGCGCGAGCAGCGCCGCGCTGGCCCGCTGGGCCAGCCACAGCAGCGTCTCGAGGCGCGCCGGGCTCACCGCAGCCGGCCCCCCAGCACGGCCCGCACCGTGGCCCGCTTGAGCGCCGCGATCGAGGCGCTCGGGTCGAGCCCCTTGGGGCAGTGCTCGGTGCAGCTTCGCTCGCTGTGGCAGCCGTGGCAGCCGCCGTCACCGGCCACCGCGGCGAGGCGCTCGCCGCCGTCCCCGTCGCGCTCGTCGTTGTGGGCCGCCCAGGCGCGGTTGAGGGCCGCCGGCCCGAGGTAGGCGGGGTTCCAGGCGGCGATGTCGCAGGCGGCCTGGCAGACCCCGCAGCCGATGCACTCGATGGCCGCGTCGGCGGCCCGGCGCGCCGCGCTGTCCGGGGCGATGGCGGCGAAGTCCCGGCCGGCCCCCGGGGCCGGCACGAAGCGCGCCCGGGCCCGCGCCCAGCGCTCGAACATCGGCGCCAGGTCGACGGCCAGATCGCGCACCACCGGCAGCCCGCGCAGCGGGGCGAGCTCGAGCTCGCCCCCGGCCCCGACCACCCGCGCAACCTGGGTGCGGCAGGTCCAGCGCGGCACGCCGTTGACGCTCATCGCGCACGAGCCGCACATCCCCACCCGGCAGGCGAAGCGGTAGCCGAGGCCCGGCTCGAGGTGGCGCTGGATCCAGGTCACCACGTCGAGCACCGTCTGGTTGGCACGGCGCGGCACCGGGTAGGCGACGAAGCGCCCCTCCCGGCCGCCGCGCCACACCGCAACCTGCAGCGCCTCGCCGCTCACCGCCCGCCCCGCGCCGCGCTCAGGCGCTGCGGTACAGCTTGGTGATCACGAACTCGCGGTGCCCGAGCACCTCGGCGGCGGTCAGCCGCCCGCTGCAGGTGCGCAGCATCAGCTCGATGAGCGCGTCGCCGGCCTGATCCAGGGTCAGCTCGCGGCGCAGCACCCCGGAGACGTCCAGATCGACGTGCTCGGCCATCTCGCGGGCGGTGCGCGGGTTGGCGGTGAGCTTGATCACCGGCTCGATCGGGTTGCCGATGATGTTGCCCTGGCCGGTCGGGAAGAGGTGCACGACGAAGCCGGCCGCCGCCTGCAGGGTCACGCACTCGGCCGCCGCCGAGGAGGTGTCCATGAAGTACAGGCCCGGCCCCTTGGCCGGGGTCTCGGCCGGCTCGAGGACATCGATGTAGCGGGTCCGCTTGCCGATCTTCTCGAGGTTGCCGAAGGCCTTCTCCTCGATGGTGGTGAGCCCCCCGGCGATGTTGCCCTTGGTCGGCTGGCTCTCGGACAGGTCGTCGGTCTTGAACTGCTCGATGACCGCGTTGTAGGCGCTCCAGGCGCGCATGAACCGCTCGCCGACCTCGGGGGTGGCGGCGCGCTCCTTGCAGACCTGCTCGGCGCCGGTGATCTCGGAGGTCTCGCCGAAGCAGGTGGTCGCCCCGAGCGGGTCGATCTTGTCGATCAGGTTGCCGACCGTGGGGTTGCTGGCCAGCCCCGAGGTGGTGTCCGACTCGCCGCACTTGACCGAGACCCACAGCTCGCCGATGTCGCACTCCTCGCGCTCGAGCTCCGAGGCCCAGTGCACGTACTCCTTGGCCTTGCGCGAGGCCGCGGCGATGGTGGCGATGTCGCCGTGGCGCTCGATGGCGAAGCCGGCGGCCGGCTTGCCGGTGGCCGCGATCCCGTCGACCACCCGCTGGGTCCAGCCCGGCTCGATGCCGATCACCACCACCGCGGCCACGTTGGGGTTGGCGCCGGTGCCGATCAGGGTGCGGAAGAAGAGCTCCAGGTCCTCGCCGAACTGCAGCCGCCCGTAGTGGTGGGGCAGCGCGATGGTGCCCTGGATGTGGGCGGCGACCGCCTCGCTGGCGGCGTTGGAGAGATCGTCGAGGGGCAGGATGACGACGTGGTTGCGGACCCCGACGCGCCCGTTCTCGCGCCGGTAGCCGCGGAACTTGTAGCCGCTCATGCTCACCACCTCTTGGTCTTCATGTTGTGGACGTGGACGTGACCGCCGCGGGCCACGGCGGCGACCATCCGCCCGACGTCGTGGCCGTACTTGATCACGGTATCCCCCTCGGCGAGGTCGGCGAGCGCGATCTTGTGCCCGATGGGGATCGGGTCGAGCGCCTGCACGGTGATCGTCTCGTCGTTGTCCATCACCCAGCCGGTCAGCTCGGCGCCGGCCTCGATGCCCTCGACCACGGCGACTCCCACGGAGTCCTCGTGGCTGTGGACCAGGAACTGCGGTGTCGTCACGGTGCGATCTCCCTCCATGGTGGATGCCCAGGAAAAAACCCGCATACGGTACACGACTGGCCCGCATATCTCACCGCT
>CAZRGU010000367.1:0-2896 GCA_964599705.1 uncultured Ectothiorhodospiraceae bacterium
ATCCTGATCGTCGACGATACCCCCGACAACCGCGATCTCCTCGAGCAGATCCTCGAGGACGACTACCAGGTCGAGAGCGCCGCCGACGGGCCCGAGGCCCTCGAGCGGGCCGCCGCCAACCCGCCCGACCTGGTGCTGCTCGACATCCAGATGCCGGGGATGGACGGCTACGAGGTGCTGCGCCGCCTGCAGGCCGAGGAGGCGACCCGCCACGTCCCGGTGATCTTCCTCACCGCCCGCTACCGCGACACCGACCGGGTCTGCGACGGCCTCGACCTCGGCGCGGTCGACTACCTCACCAAGCCGATCGAGGACGAGATCCTGCTCGCCAAGATCCGCGCCGTGCTGCGCCTGCGCCGCGCCGAGGCCGACCGGCGCCGGGCCCTCGAGGCCCTGCAGCGCGCCCACAAGCTCGAGTCGGTCGGCCAGCTCGCCGCCGGGATCGCCCACGAGATCAACACCCCGATCCAGTTCATCGGCGACAACCTGACCTTCCTGCGCGAGGCGTTCGCCGATCTCGCCGAGCTGATCGACGCCTACGGCGAGCTCGCCGAGCAGTGCCAGGCCTCGCTCCCGCCCGAGCGCCTCGAGCGGCTCACCGCGCTGCGCGAGCGCATCGACCTCGAGTTCCTGCGCTCCGAGGTGCCGCTGGCCCTCGAGCAGTCGGCCGAGGGCGCCGCCCGGGTCGCCGAGATCGTGCGCGCCATGAAGCGTTTCGCCCACCCCGGCGAGGCCGAGAAGACCCGCGCCGATCTGAACGAGATCGTGCGCACCGCGATCACGGTCACCACCAACGAGTGGAAGTACGCCGCCGAGCTCGAGTTCGAGCCCGACGAGAGCCTCGAGCCGATCGAGTGCCTGCCGAGCGAGCTCAGCCAGGTGGTGGTCAACCTGATCGTCAACGCCGCCCACGCCATCGAGGACGCGCGCGGCTCCGAGGAGACCGCGAAGGGGCGCATCCGGGTGCGCACCGCGCGGGTCGGTGAGACCGTCGAGCTGCGGGTCAGCGACACCGGCACCGGGATCCCGGAGGCCATCCGCCACCGGGTCTTCGACTTCTTCTTCACCACCAAGGAGGTCGGCCGGGGCAGCGGCCAGGGCCTGGCGATCGCCCACAGCGTGGTCTGCGACCAGCACGGCGGCACCATCGAGTTCGACACCGAGGTCGGGCGCGGGACGACCTTCGTGGTCCGCCTTCCGGCCGCGGCCGCCTCCGCGCAGGCCGCCTGAGCCGCCCGGGTCGACCCCTCCCTCGCCCGGTCCCCGGCGCGCGAGGGCGGCGCGAAGGGCCGCCTGCCAGTCGCCCGCGAGCAGCCGGTGCGCCACAACGGGGGCCTACCGGGGTCAGGACATCGGCTCGCGGTACGGCCGCATCCCGCGCCGTGCCTGGGATCGGGATTGGCCTCGCAGCGAACGGCGCCGATTGCGTGCCCGCGCTCGCGGTGCGGGGTGATTTCCCGGGAAACCGGGGAGGTCTTGCGAGCGATTCCCTGCTCGGCTAAGGTCGGCGCGGCTCGCTGCAAGGCTGAAGGTGCGCCCGCAGCCTACCGCGACCCCGTCATCGGGCGCGGGGACCAGTGAACGGCGACGGCCTGTCGAAGCCGGGGCAATCGACTCGCGCCAGCCAGGCACCCGTCTCGGCGACCTGGAGGTTACGAGCGGCCGGGTGGGGAAAGAGGCCGGGCGCGGTGGAGCCCCTCGGCAAGCAGCAGCGGCGCGTGCGGCGCGCAGCGCGCGGGTTGGGCAAGCACTCCGCCTGGCCGGCGGCTCTTGCCGACACGGTGATCGCGCGCTCCTCGCGCCGGCAACGAAGGCGAGTGCAATGAAGCTTCCCGCGCACATCGAACGCCTGCTGATCGACGTGCCGGCGCCGTCGAACTGGGTGCCCGACGAGTACGACGTCGGCCTGCGCGACATCATGGTCGACTGGCGCACGGCGGACTCGACCGACGTCGCCCTGCTCGGGGTGCCGTTCGACACCGCGGTGATGGGGCGCCGCGGCTGCCGCTTCGGCCCGGAGAGTGTGCGCTCCTCGCTGGTGTTCTCCAACGTCTACGATCCCGGCACCGACGTCGACCTGTCGAGCGGGCTGAGCGTGGCCGACTTCGGCAACGTCGACGTGCTGCACACCGACGTGCTCGGCACCCACCGGCGCATCGAGCAGGTGGTCAGCGCGATCTACCGGCTCGGCGCCACCCCGGTGGTGATCGGCGGCGACCACTCGATTGCCTACCCGGACATCAAGTCGCTGATCAACGTCACCGAAGGCCATGTCGGCGTGGTCATGATCGACTCCCACCTCGACGTGCGCCACTCGCACCACGGCGAGATCTCCAGCGGCACCCCGTTCCGGCGCATCATCGAGGAGCCCGATCGCCCGGTTCGCCCGCGCAACCTGGTCGAGATCGGCATCAACGGCTGGCTCAACTCGCGCTACTACATGGACTGGTGCCGGGCGCAGGGGGTGACCGTGATTCCGGCCCGCACCGTGCACCGGCAGGGACTCGACGCGGTCATCGACGAGGCCCTGGAGCGGGTCTGCGACGGTACCGAGGCGTTCTTCATCAGCATCGATATCGACGGTCTCGATCTGAGCGTGGCTCCCGGCACCTGCGCGCCGAGCCCCGGCGGGCTCTCCGCCCATCAGGCGCTGGAGCTGGTGTGGCGGCTCGGCCAGCATCCGAAGTCGCGCGGCATGGACGTCACCGAGATCGCCCCCAGCCTCGATGCCGCCGGGGTCACCTCGATCATGGGCGCGGCCCTGATCATGCAGTACCTCGGCGCCTCCAAGAGGCGAGTTCGGGCATCGCGCGACTGAGCGTTGGTGAACAAACCGTCTGCCTGCTGCGGACGCCCAGGAACGCCCTCGCGTGCCATCCCGCGCTCCATCCCGGGC
>CAZRGU010000368.1:0-2882 GCA_964599705.1 uncultured Ectothiorhodospiraceae bacterium
CCCCTACACCGCGAGCCTGATCGTGACCCTATCCTCGAGCGCCATCAGCCTGGCGCTCGGCACCCTGGCCGCCTACGCGCTGTCGCGCTTCCGCTTCCGCGCCGGCCCGATCGGCAACCCCGACATCACCTTCTTCTTCATCTCCCAGCGCATCATGCCGCCGATCGTGCTCGCCATCCCCTTCTTCCTGATGCTCCAGACCCTCGGTCTGCTCGACACCAAGACCGGCCTGGTGGTGGTCTACATCGCGCTGCTGATGCCGATCGCGGTGTGGGTGATGGTCGACTTCTTCAACAACATCCCGCGCGAGCTCGACGAGACGGCGATGCTCGACGGCTGCAGCCCGGTCGAGACCTTCTGGCGGGTGGTGCTGCCCAACTGCAAGCCGGGGCTGGTGGTGGCCGGGATGTTCTGCCTGATCTTCGGCTGGAACGACTTCTTCTTCGCCTTCACCCTGACCTTCACCAAGACCCAGCTCCTGCCGGTGGCGGTGGTCGCGCTCAACTCCTCGGTCACGCCCTGGTGGAGCCTCAGCGCCTCGGCCCTGATCTCGGTCGCCCCCCTGGTGGTGCTTGCCTTCTTCGTCGAGAGGTACCTCTCGCAGGGTAACCTCGCCGGGGCGATCAAGTAGCGGGGATGGCGGGGAAGGGCGGGGGCGCCCGCGGGCGCGGGGCAGCAGCGGGCCACGGGGAACCTTGATGGAGCTGGTACTCGAGCAGGTCTCGAAGGTCGTCGACGGCGAGGTCCACCTCGAGGGCATCGACCTGCGCCTGACCTCGGGCTCGCTGCACGTGCTGCTCGGCCAGACCCTCTCGGGCAAGACCTCGCTGATGCGCCTGCTCGCCGGCCTCGACCGCCCGAGCGCCGGCACCCTGCGCCTCGACGGGGCCGATCTGACCCGGGTGCCGGTGTGGCGCCGGCGGGTGGCGATGGTCTACCAGCAGTTCATCAACTACCCGCACCTCACCATCTACGAGAACATCGCCTTCCCGCTGCGCCGCGCCGGGCTCGACGCGGGCACGGTCGAGGCCAGGGTCCGCGAGACCGCCGCCCGGCTCAAGATCGACGCCTTCCTCGAGCGCCGCCCCGGCGAGCTCTCCGGCGGGCAGCAGCAGCGGGTGGCGCTGGCCCGCTCGCTGGTCAAGGACTCCGACCTGCTGCTCCTCGACGAGCCGCTGGTCAACCTCGACTACAAGCTGCGCGAGCAGCTCCGCGACGAGTTCCGCGAGATCTTCGAGCTCGGCTCGCGCAGCATCGTGGTCTACGCGACCACCGAGCCGGCCGAGGCGCTGATGCTCGGCGGGCAGGTCGCGGTGCTCGACCAGGGGCGGCTGCTGCAGGCCGGTCCGACCCACGAGGTCTACTGGCGCCCGGCCGACGTCGAGGTCGCGCGGGTCTTCAACGACCCGCCGATGAACATGATCGGGGGCCGGGTCAAGGGTGGCACGGCGCGGCTCGGCGGCGATCTCGAGGTGCCGCTCGAGGGCCACCTCGAGGGCCTCGATGCAGGCCGCTACCGCTTCGGGATCCGGGCCGGGGACCTCGGCCTGTACCCGATCGGAGAGCGCTCGATCGGCTTCGAGGCCACCGTCGAGCTCGCCGAGATCAACGGCTCGGAGACCTTCGTCCACGTCGGCCACCGCGAGGTGTCCTGGATCATCCAGGAGGAGGGCGTGCACGGCCACGCCCTCGGGCAGCGCTTCACCGCCTACCTCGACCCCGGCCAGCTCTACGTCTTCGCCGAGGACGGCGCGCTGGTGCGCGGGCCGGCCGGCGGGCTGTCCGGCGCAGAGGAGGCGCGCGGCGATGGCGCGCATTGAGTTCAAGGGCACCGGGCACAGCTACCGCGCCCGCCCGCGCGGGCCGGCCGACTACGCGCTCAAGCCGATGAGCTGCACCTGGGCCGACGGGCGCGCCTACGCGCTGCTCGGCCCCTCGGGGTGCGGCAAGACCACCCTGCTCAACATCATCTCCGGGCTGGTCCGCCCGAGCGCCGGGCGGGTCGAGTTCGACGGGCGCGACGTCACCGACCTGCCGACCCGCTCGCGCAACATCGCCCAGGTGTTCCAGTTCCCGGTCATCTACAACGTGATGTCGGTCTACGAGAACCTGGCCTTCCCGCTGCGCTGCCGGCGCCTGCCGGGGGGCGAGATCGAGGAGCGGGTGCGCTCGGTCGCCGAGCTGCTCAACCTCACCGCGCACCTCAAGCGCCCGGCCCGCAGCCTCGGCGCCGACGGCAAGCAGCTCGTCTCGCTCGGGCGCGGCCTGGTGCGCAGCGACGTCGCCGCGATCCTCATGGACGAGCCGCTCACCGTGATCGACCCGCACCTCAAGTGGCTGCTGCGCCGCAAGCTCAAGGAGATCAACGAGCGCCACAACCTGACCCTGATCTACGTCACCCACGACCAGAACGAGGCCCTGACCTTCGCCGAGGAGGTGGTGGTGATGCGCGACGGTGAGATCGTCCAGGTCGGCACCCCACGGGAGCTCTTCGAGCGCCCGCGCCACACCTTCGTCGGCTACTTCATCGGCTCGCCGTCGATGAACCTGCTGCCCTGCCGGGCGGCCGAGCAGGGGGTGTGGGTCGGAGAGGTTCACGTCGCGCTCCCCGGGGGCGTCGCGCAGGACCTTCCCGCCGATTGCGCCCTCGAGCTCGGGGTGCGCCCCGAGTTCCTCGAGCTCCACGCCGAGGCGGTGCCCGGCGCGGTGGAGGTCGCGGTGCGCGACGTGCGCGACCTCGGTCACTTCCGCATCGTCTCGGTCGCGATGGCCGGCCACGAGCTCAAGATCAAGGTCCCGCGCGCCCGCCCGATCCCGGCCGAGCGCGGCTTCCTGCGCTTCCCGCCCGAGCGCACGATGCTGTACCGCGACGGCGAGCTGCT
>CAZRGU010000369.1:0-2877 GCA_964599705.1 uncultured Ectothiorhodospiraceae bacterium
GCCCGGGCTCTGCCCGGGGTGGAGCGTGGGATCAACGTCGTTGCGTGACCTTTGAAGTCAACGGCGTAGCCTATGTTCGATGAAAGCTGCGGGCGCCGCCTACCTGGCCTCGCCGCCTACCCGGCCGGCTCGCCGAGACGCTGCTCGGCGACCCGCACGCGCAGCCCCTCGACCGCGTTGGGGAGCTGGGTGAGCACCACCCGGGCGCCGGCCACCAGCTCGGCTCCCCGTACCAGCACCCGCGTGCCGCCGGGCTCGCGGCGCTCGCCGAGGCGCTCGACGCGCGCGCCGCGCAGCCGCTCGCCGTCGAGCAGGTACACGCGCCGGCCCCCGTAGAGCGCCTCGTAGGGCAGCGCCACGGCGCGCTCGACCGGCGGCAGATCGAGGAGCAGCTCGACCACCCGCCCGACCTCGAGGCGCTCGGCGCCGGCCTCGACGGCGAGCAGCCCGTCGGTGCCACCGCTTCCCGGAGCGACCTCGCCGGCGAGCCGCTCGAGGCGGGCCGCCACCGGCTCGCCGTCGACCCGGGCGCGGGCGCTCAGGGCGCCGCGCTCGGCGAGGTGGCGGCGTACCACGGCGAGGTGGCGGGTCGGGATCTGGGCACGGATGCGCAGCGAGCTCGGGTCGTAGAGGGCCACCAGCGGGCTGCCGGGGCGGACCCGGTCGCCGGCGGCGACCTCGACGGCGGTCACCCGGCCGGCGTAGGGGGCCTGCACCCGGGTCCGCCCGAGGTCGAGCTCGGCGCGCGCGAGCAGCGCGCGGGCCCGCGCCAGGCCGGCCTCGAGCTCGGCCAGCCTGCCGGGGTGCTCGGCCACGGCCAGCTCGCGCGCCTGCACGGCCAGGATCTGGCGCTCCTCGGCCTGGCGGGCCTGGTCGAGACCCGACTGCGACCCCGAGCGCTCGCGGGCCAGCCGCCCGGCACGCTCGCGCGCCCGCCGGGCCAGCTCGAGCAGCCGCCGCTCATGCTCGAGGGCGGTGCGGTCGGCGCGGTAGCGGCGCTGCTCATTGGCGATCCGGGCGCGGATCTGGTCGAGCTCGGCGCGGCGCTGGGCGCGAATCAGGCGCACCTCGCGATCGTCGAGGCGCACCAGCAGGGCGCCGGCCTCGACCCGCTCGCCCTCGAGCACCGCGACCTCGGCGACATCGGCCTCGAGCGCGGCGGTCAGGCGCGCGTAGCGCGGCGACTCGACCCGCCCGTAGAGCACCAGCTGGGGGCTCAGGGTGCGCGGCTCGATGGCCTGCACCGCCACCGGCCAGGCCTTCTCCTCGACCGGGGCCGGCTCGGGCTGCGGGCGGCTCGTCTTGAGCGCCAGGAAGCCGGCCGCCCCGAGCGCCAGGAAGAGGATCGGCAGCAGCTTGCGCATCTCGTGGCCAGGAGGATGGTCGGCGCCGGCGCCGCCCGCCCCGGGCGGCTCGCGGGGCGCGATGGTAGCAAGCGCGGCCGGGCCTGTCGTGCGCGGGTCGACACTCGCGCGCCCCCCGATCGGCTATCCTGAGCCGCTTTGGCGCGCCCGCCGGGTGCGGCCTGGAGCCGGAACCGATTTTTTCAAGGGAGTCGAGGAACGATGGACGAGCTGGTTGCCCCCCACGGATCGGACGCCTTGCGGCCGCGGCTGCTCGAGGGCGAGGCGCTCGACGCGGCCCGCGAGCGGGCCGCGACCCTGCCCCGGGTGCGCCTGAGCAGCCGCGAGGCGGGCGACCTGGTGATGCTCGGCATCGGCGGGTTCACCCCGCTCGAGGGCTTCATGGACAGCGCCGACTGGCGCGGGGTGTGCGAGCGCATGGAGACCGCGGCCGGGCTGTTCTGGCCGATCCCGATCACGCTGTCGACCGATGCGGAGAGCGCCGCGGCGATCGGCGAGGGCGAGGAGGTGGCGCTGGTCGCCCCGCACGGCGACCAGGTGATGGCGCTGATGCGGGTGCGCGAGAAGTACGCCATCGACAAGGCCGAGGAGTGCGCCAGCGTGTTCCGCACCACCGACCCGGCCCATCCCGGGGTGCGGATGGTCATGGAGCAGGGCGAGGTCAACCTCGCCGGGCCGGTCGAGGTGCTCGCCCTGGGCGGCTTCGCGGAGCGCTACGGGGCGCTGTTCATGACCCCGGCCGAGACCCGCGCGCGCTTCCGCGAGCTCGGCTGGCGCAGCGTGGTCGCCTTCCAGACCCGCAACCCGATGCACCGCTCCCACGAGTACCTGGTCAAGATCGCCCTCGAGGTCTGCGACGGGGTGCTGATCCACTCGCTGCTCGGCGAGGTCAAGCCGGGTGACATCCCGGCCGAGGTCCGGACCCGCGCCATCGAGGCGCTGGTGGCCGGCTACTTCGTCCCGGGCAGCGTGCTCCAGGCCGGCTACCCGCTCGACATGCGCTACGGCGGCCCGCGCGAGGCCCTGCTCCACGCCGTATTCCGCCAGAACTACGGCTGCTCGCACCTGATCGTGGGGCGCGATCACGCCGGGGTCGGCGACTACTACGGGCCCTTCGACGCCCAGCACATCTTCGACGAGATCCCCGCCGGGGCGCTGCTGACCCGGCCGCTCAAGATCGACTGGACCTTCTGGTGCAACCGCTGCGAGGGCATGGCCTCGCAGCGCACCTGCCCGCACCCGCCGGCCGACCGGTTGCTGCTGTCCGGGACCAAGCTGCGCAAGCTGCTCTCCGAGGGCGCCGAGGTGCCGCGCCACTTCTCGCGCCCCGAGGTGCTCGAGATCCTGCGCGAGTACTACGCGGGGCTCAGCGCCGAGGACAACGTCGAGGTGGTGCTGAGCGGGCACTCGGCGCGCTGAGCGCGCCGAGTGCCCGCCCCCCGCCTCAGGGGGGCGGATCTCTCAGCGCTTCATCGCGTCGAAGAACTCGGCGTTGGTCTTGGTCGCCTTGAGA
>CAZRGU010000370.1:0-2844 GCA_964599705.1 uncultured Ectothiorhodospiraceae bacterium
TACATCCACGTGCTGCGCGGCACCCCGTTCCTGGTTCACCTCTACTTCGTGTACTTCATCCTGCCCTCGACCGGGGTGGCCTGGCTGCAGCTCGAGGCCTTTCCGGCCGCGGTCGTCGCCTTGAGCCTGTACACCTCGACCTACGTTGCCGAGATCGTGCGCGCCGCGATCGATGCGGTGGCCCAGGGACAGCGCGAGGCGGCCCGCTCGGTGGGCATGACCGCCCTGCAGAGCCTCCGCCACGTGGTGCTACCCCAGGCGCTCAGGCTGATGATCCCGCCGATGGGCGGGATCTACGTGATCATCATCAAGGGCACGTCGATCGTCTCCGTGATCGGGATCTCGGAGCTGGTGCGGGCCGGCGAGCATGCCGCCCAGCGCCACCCCAGCGAGCTGATGCTCATCTACAGCATGGTGGCGCTGATGTACTTCGTGTACTGCTACCCGGTGCTGCGTCTCGCCGAGTGGGCCGAGGGAAGGCTGGGGCGGGTGAAGACCGAGTACTGAGCGGCCCGGAGGCGGCGGGCCGGGCGCTGCCGGGAGGCGCCCGACGACCCGCGCAGGCGGAGGCGAGCGCATGAAGGAAAGCTATGACGTGGTCGTGGTCGGCGCGGGAATCGTCGGCGCCGCGATCGCCTATCACCTCACCGAGGCCGGCATCCACGACGTGCTGGTGCTCGAGCGGAATACCGTGTGCTCGGGGGATACGGCCTACAGCTGCGCCATCGTCCGCACCCACTACTCCAATCCGCTGACGTGCAGGATGGCGACCATCGGCCGCGACGTGCTCGCCGATTTCCCGCGCCGCATCGGCGGCGAGTCCGGGTTCAGGCGCTGCGGCTACCTGATCTTCTCGGGACCGGACACCCTGGTCGAGTTCGAGCGCAACGTGCGGCTGCAGCGCGAGGCAGGCGCCGAGGTCGAGCTCATCGAGCCACGCCACGCCCTCGAGCTGCACCCGCTGCTCGACCCCGGCCGCATCGCCGGTGCCGCCTTCGAGCCGCTGTCGGGATTCGCCGACCCCCACCTGACCACCATGGCCTACCTCGAGGCGGCCCGGCGACACGGCGTCGAGGTCCGCCAGGGCAGCGAGGTGCGCGCCCTGCTCGAGGGTCCCGGCGGGCGGGTGCGCGCGGTGCGCACCGAGCAGGGCGAGATCGCGGCCGGGCACGTGGTTCTCGCCGCCGGGGTCTGGACCAATGTCCTGGCCGCAACCGTCGGGCTTCACTACCCCTACCGGACGGTCAACCACAAGGTCGTCCACTTCAGCCTCGATCGCCCCTACCCGGCGGAGCGCTACCCGGTGGTGCGCGACCTGCCCGGGACCTGCTACAACCGGCCCCACAACGACGGCATCCTGTTCGGCGACAGCGGCCGTGGCGAGCCGGTCCCGAGCGCCGACTATGTCGACCTGAGCCTCGCCCGCGACGAGGCGGGAACCTTCCTGGAGAACCTGGCGCGCTGCTTTCCGAGCCTCGCCGGGGCGCGGATCACCAGCCACTGGGCGGGGCGCTACGACGTCTCTCCGGACTCCAACCCGATCATCGGCGGGTTCCCGGGACGGGACGGTCTGACCGCGGTCTGTGGCCTGTCCGGTGGCGGCTTCAAGCTCGCCCCCTGCATCGGGCAGATGGTCGCCGAGCAGGTCGCGCTCGGGGAGAGCCGGGTTCTGCCCGGCGAGCCCTATCTGCCCACCCGCTTCGCGCAAGGGCGGGGCTTCCATACCGCCTATCCGGGCGCCGGCGCCATGGCCTGATGGCGGTGAGGGCACGCCCGTGAACCCGCTGCAGTCCTACTTCGAGAAGGCGCTCAGCCGCAACACGGATGGCATCCTCGGCATCCCGATCCTGGAGTTCAGGAGGGAGGTCGCTCAGAAGCTGCTCGAGCGGGCAACCCGCGCACGCCTCTACGCGCATACCTACGCGTTCTTCTTCAACTTCAGGCACGGATGCTTCGAGATCGAGGATCTGCTCCGCTTCGCGTTCCAGCACGGGCTGCACGGGATCTCGGCGCACATCGACTCCGGCCAGGCGCGCTGCCTGCGCTACAAGACCGCGGCCGAGCTCGAGCAGATCCGGGCATACGCGGAGAAGCTCGGGCTTGGCATCAACCTCGAGGTCAGCAGCGTCGACCGGGACGAGATCGCCGAGGTGGTGCGCATCGCGCGGGCCCTCGGTGCCAGGAACATTCGCGTATACATCCGCTACGCGGGGCGGGTATCCGAGATCATCCGCAGAGGAATCGCTGACCTGCGGAACGCGGCGCGGATCGCCGACGAGCACGACCTTCGCTTCACGCTCGAGCAGCACGAGGACCTCAAGTCCCACGAACTGGTGCAGATCGTCACCGCGGTCGCCAGCGAGCGGATCGGGCTGCTGTTCGATTTCGGCAACATGATCAACGCCTGCGAGGAGCCGCTGGCGGCACTCCAGACGATGGCCCCCCACATCCGCCACGTGCACCTCAAGGGCATCCGCAGGATCCGGCACCTGTCCGGCTTCGCGCAGCTCGGCGTCGCCCAGGGCGAGGACGACCTGCCGCAGATGAAGATGCTGCTCGACCTGCTGATGCTCGGCGACCCGGCGCCCCAGGTCGAGACCTTCAGCCTCGAGCAGGAGATCGGCTACCGCTCACCGGTCTTTCGCCAGCACGGCGAGGACCCCGACCCGGTGATACCGGAGAGAGGGCCCAGCGAGACGCCCCTGGACCGGAGCATTCCGCTCAGCGACAGCCTGCTCATCGAGCTCAGGAACGCCTGCGATCAGCTCTGCTTCGTCAGGAACCTGCTCGAGAAGCTCAAGACCATCGCCGAGATCCAGCTCAGCTTCCAGCACTAGCCCGCAT
>CAZRGU010000371.1:0-2844 GCA_964599705.1 uncultured Ectothiorhodospiraceae bacterium
CGAGTTCTTCTCGCGCAGGTCGAGGATGTAGTACTTGTTGATCCAGGGCGGGATGATCAGCAGCGGACGCTTGTAGACCCGCTCGGTGCTCGGCTGGTACTGGAGGAGCTGGATCAGGTCGTTCTGGTAGATCACCTTGCCGGGGGTCACGGCGACGTTCTTGCCGAGCTCGAAGCGCTCGAGGTCGGTCATCTTGATGCGCAGCCGGCCGCGGCCGCGCTCGAGGTCCTCGAGCAGGTGGCTGAGCCCCTGGAGCAGGTTCTCGCCACCGGTCTCGATGGTCCGGCGCACGACCTGCGGGTTGGTCATCGCGAAGTTGCTCGGCGCCATCGCGTCGATGAACTGGCGGGTGTAGAAGTCGACCTTGCGGGCGGTCTCCGGGTCCAGCCCGTCGGTCTCGCGCACGCAGCCGAGCAGGTGACGCGAGGCGAGCAGGTAGGACTGCTTGATGTAGTCGAAGACCGGGTTCTCGCTCCACTCCTCGTCCTTGAAGCGCTTGTCGCCGGGCTCGGGCTCGGCGACCGGCTGCGCCTCGCCACCGAGCATGCGCTGCGCCGCGCCCTGCCAGAGCGCCGCGTAGTCCTGCCAGAAGCGGACCTGGCGCTCGAGCAGACGGGTCGGGTCGGCGGCCAGGCGCGCGTAGAGCTGCTGGAAGCTGCGCCCGATCACCGCCGGGTCGAGCACGCTGTAGTCGCCCTCGCCGCTTGCCTGGCGTTGCACGAACTCGTTGACCACCCGCTGGGTCTGCTCGGCGATCCGGGCCATCGCCTGGCCGAGCTCGACCGGGTCGGGCATCTTCATCTCGGGCAGCTTGCCGTCACTCATCGCGGGTCCCCCGGGCGCGCCAGGCGCCCTTATGTTGCATTGCAGCAAACAGCAACGATAGCGGTTTGGCTGCCACCGCGCAAGCCTCGCCGCCGGCTCCCGGGCCGGTGCCCGGACGGCCCGTGCCCGGGATCCTGCCGCTCGGGTCGCCGGTCGCCGGGCGCACCCGGCCCTCGGCTCGGCTTGCGCCTCGGGGCGAGCGGGCAGCGCCGCCGGGCGGCCTCCGCGGCCCATCCGAGGGCCCCGAACGAGGCGCCGGAGAGGCGGAGATGCGAGCCAGCGCGGTGGCCAGCAGGCGCGGCCAGTCGCGCGCCCAGCAGCAGCGGTGATCGAAGCCGGGCACCACCAGCAGGTCGGCCGGGGCGCCCGTGCCGAGCCGCTCGACGAAGCCGCGCGCCAGCGCCGGCGGAACGTTGCGATCCTCGGCACCGGCCAAGTGCACCTGGGGCAGGCCGGCGAGCGCCTCGGGCCGGTCGCCGGGGTTGAGCGAGCCGGTGAGCGGCGAGTCGCCGTGCAGCCGGGTCCAGGCCCGGTGATCGAGGTTGGCCGCCACGGTGATCAGGGCCACGACGTCGGGGCGCCGGGCGGCGAGCAGCGCCGCGACCGTGCCGCCGCCGGAGTAGCCGATCAGCACCAGGCGGCGGGCCCCGGCGGCGTCGGCCAGGGCATCGAGGGCCTGATCGAGGCCGGCGATCACCTCCGGGGCGTAGCGGTGCGAGGACCAGTAGCGCGGCGAGCAGGGCGCCGTGCTCGCCGTACCGAACTGGCAGGGGCGGGCCAGGTAGGCGACCGCCGGGGCCGGGTCGGCCGCGGCCAGGCGCGCGGCGATCGGATCGCGCGGCGTCGGATCGCGGGCCACGCGGCGGTGCCGCGCCCAGGCGCGCCCGTCGCCCTCGAGGTAGACGTGCAGGCGCGCGCCCCGCCCACGGCGCAGCGCCAGCACCCGGAAGCGCCCGGCGGAGAGCAGCTCGCGGCGCAGGCCGTGCCCGCGCTCGAGCTCGGCGAGCGCCGCCGCGCCGCGCCCGGGACCGGCCAGCGCGCAGCCGGCCAGCGCCAGCGCGAACCCGGCGAGCGCCACGGCGCGGGCGGCGCGGCCAGCGCTCACGGCGCCCCGGCACGGCTCCTGGCTATACTGGTCGTACGGCCCCAGCCCCGTGGAACGCGCAAGACGATGCGAGATCTTCGCCTTCTTCACGTCCTGGTGCTCGCCGGCACGTTGCTGGCCGGGCAGCCGGCAGGCGCGTCGGCGCCGGCCGCGGCGCATGTCAAGAAGCTGCACGGCGACGTCATCGCGGTGACCGCCGGCCAGCCGCGGCGGCTCAAGGTCGGCGCGCCGCTGTACAGCGGCGATCGGATCCAGACCCGGCGGCGGGCGAGCGTGGCGCTGGTCTTCACCGACGGCAGCCGCTTCGATCTCGGCCCCGAGGCCGACATGCGCATCGAGCGCTACCGGCTCAGCGAGGTCGCTGCCGAGAGCAGCTTCACCTCGCGGATCGTCAAGGGGGTGTTTCGCTTCGTCAGTGGCCTGATCGCCAAGCGCCGGCCGCGCGCCATGGGGGTCAAGCTGGCGGTCGCCACCATCGGGATCCGCGGCACCCAGGTCGCCGGGGAGGCCGACGCGACCTCGGCACGGGTGATCCTTCTCGAGCCCGAGGACAAGTCGCGCAAGAGTGCCATCGAGGTCAGCAACCGCTACGGGTCGGTGGTGGTCGACAAGCCCGGGTACGGGACCGAGGTGCCCGACGCGCACAGCCCACCGTCGCCACCACGGCGCATGAAGCTGCGCACCATTCGCAACCTGCTGCGCTCGATGCAGACCGTCGGCCGGATCTCGCTGCCCCGCCCGCGCCTGCCCTGAGAGCTTGTCATCGAACACAGACTCAGCCATCGAGCCCCCAGGCTGCGCAACGAGGGTGTATCCGGGGGGAGGTTCGCATTCGCGCACCGCCCAGTGCCATCCCACCCTCCATCCCGGGCGTAGGTCAGGCGCCAGCACGACGCTCGGGCCCCGCTCCGGCA
>CAZRGU010000372.1:0-2822 GCA_964599705.1 uncultured Ectothiorhodospiraceae bacterium
CCTACAGCAGCGACTCGCCAGGCCGGACCCGGGTGAAGTGCACCGGCTCGGCCTCGACCGCGATCCGCTCGCCGTCGAGGCGCACCCGGGTGAAGGTCGAGCGCTCGAGCGGGCCGCTCTCGGGGTGGTCCTCGCGGAAGTGGGCGCCGCGCGAGTCGCCGCGGGCCAGGGCGGCGGCGGCGATCGCGCGGCTGGTGAGGATCAGGCTGTCGAGGTCCAGCCACTCCTGCCAGGCGAGGTTGTAGGCGAGATCCGCGCCCGGCACCCGGACCTCGCCGAGGGCTGCCGCGATCCCCGGCAGCGCCGCGATCGCCTCCTCGAGCCCGGCGCGGTCGCGGAAGATCCCGACCCGCTCCCACATCAGCTCGGCGAGCGCCTCGCGCACCTCGACGAGGTCCCCGCGCGGCGCCCCGAGCGGGGCGCGGACCCGCTCGAGCGCGGCCTCGAGGGCCGCCGGATCGGGGGCCGCGTAGCCGCCCGCGCAGGCCAGCTCGGCCGCGGCGGTCTCCCCGGCGATGCCGCCGAACACGGTGGAGTTCGCCACCCCATTGCCGCCCAGGCGGTTGGCGCCGTGGACCCCGCCGGTGTCCTCGCCGGCGGCGAGCAGCCCGGGCAGCGCGGTGCGCCCGTCGGGGGCGAAGACCACCCCGCCCATCATGTAGTGGGCGGTCGGCACCACCTCGACCCGCCCGCCGGCCAGATCGAAGCCGCAGTCGGCGCACCGCTCGACCATCCCCTTGAACTGGCGGCGCACGTTGTCCGCGCCGAGGTGGCCCATCTGGATGAACACCCCGCCGAGCGGGCCGACGTTGCCGCGGCGCATCTCGGCGAAGATCGCCCGGCTGACGATGTCGCGGGTGGCCCGTTCGCCGCGCGGGTCGTAGCGCTCCATGAAGCGCTCGCCGTCGCCGCCGAGCAGCCAGCCGCCGGCCCCGCGCAGGCCCTCCTCGAGGACCGTCCCGGTCATCCGCGTGTCCGACCCGGCGAGCAGCCCGGTGGGGTGGAACTGGACCATCTCGAGGTCGCGCAGGGTGAGCCCCGCGCGCAGCGCCATCGCCAGCCCGTCACAGCTCTTCTCGCCCGAGGGGGTGTGGTAGCGGTACATGGTCGGCCCGCCGCCGGTGGCGAGCAGCACCACCCGGGCCTCGAGGAGCAGCGCCCGGCCGCTGCGCAGGTCGATGAGCAGCACCGCCGCGATCCGGTCGCGCTCGCGGGTCGGGAGCAGGGCGATGGCGCGGTGATCCTCGAGGCGGGCGATGTCACGTGCCCAGACCTGCTCGGCGAGCCGGCCGATGATCTCGATGCCGGTGAGATCGCCCTTGTGCACCGTGCGGTCGAAGCTCTGCCCGGCGAAGGCCTTCTGGTGCACCGTGCCGTCGGGGTTGCGGTCGAAGAAGCAGCCGTGCTCGTTCTCGAGCTCGCGGATCCGCTCCTGGGCGCCAGTGACCAGGGTCCAGGCCAGCTCCTGGTCGTTGAGCCACTTGCCGCCCTCGAGGGTGTCCATGAAGTGGCGCTCGATGCTGTCGCCGGGGGCCAGGGCGACGTTGTAGCCGCCCTGGACCATGCGCGTGCAGCCGCACTTGCCGAGCAGCCCCTTGACGGCCACCGTGATCGAGGCCTCGGGGGCGGCCCGGCGCGCGTGCAGCGCGCCGAGCAGCCCGGCCCCGCCGCTGCCGAGGATCAGGATGTCGCTGCGGGCCCGCTCGATCGCAGGAAAGCTCATGCTCGGGGTCCTCCCTGACCGTTGCGGCCGCGGGCCGTCCCGCCGCCGCGGCCCCATTGTCTCGCCATGCGCCGCCCGGGTCACGCCCGCTGGCGCGCCGGCGACCGACTCCGTAGCATCCCCGGGGATCCTCGGAGGGGCCGGCCGGGCGAGGGCGAGGCGGCGATGAGCGAGTACCTGACCACCCGTGAGCTCGCGGCGCTGCTGCGGGTCAAGGAGCGCAAGGTCTACGAGCTCGCCGCGGCCGGCGAGGTGCCGTGCTCGCGGGCCACCGGCAAGCTGCTCTTCCCACGCCGCGCGGTCGAGGCCTGGCTGGCCGCCAAGGGCTCGGGCTTCGGGCCGGCCCCGAGCCGCCCCAACGTGGTGCTGGGCAGCCACGACCCGCTGCTCGAGTGGGCGCTGCGCGAGTCGGGCTGCGGGCTGGCGAGCTTCTTCGACGGCAGCCTCGACGGGCTCGAGCGCTTCGCGGCCGGCGAGGGCGTGGCCAGCGGGCTGCACCTGCTCGAGGCGGCGAGCGGCGAGTGGAACGTGCCGGCGGTGCGGGCCCGCTTCGCCGCCGATCCGGTGGTGCTCGTCGAGTGGGCGTGGCGCGAGCGCGGGCTGATCGTCGCCCCCGGCGCGGAGGCCGCGATCGGCGGGCTCGCCGACCTGCGCGGGCGCCGCCTGGTGCCGCGCCAGCCCGCGGCCGGCTGCCAGGGGCTGCTCGAGCGGCTGCTCGCCGAGGCCGGGGTGGAGGCCGGTGAGATCGAGCCGATCGCCCCCGCGCGCACCGAGAGCGACGCGGCGCTCGCGGTCCTTGAGGGCAAGGCCGAGGCCGCCTTCGGGCTGCGTGCGCTCGCCGTCCAGTACCGGCTCGGCTTCGTCCCGGTGGTGCGCGAGCGCTACGACCTGCTGGTCGAGCGGCGCGCCTGGTTCGAGGCGCCGCTCCAGCGCCTGATCGCCTTCTGCCGCTCGCCGGCCTTCGCCGCGCGCCTGGGCGAGCTGCCGGGCTACGACTGCGCGGGCCTCGGTCGGGTGCACTTCAACGGCCCGTAGCCCGGGCTGTGCCCGGGATCGGCGTGTCCGGTCCGCGCCCGGCGGGCCGCCCGGAGGCGCTCAG
>CAZRGU010000373.1:0-2822 GCA_964599705.1 uncultured Ectothiorhodospiraceae bacterium
ATGACGCTCGAGCACCTCTCCCAGCTCCACAAGGCGCTCGCCGACCCGACCCGCCTGCGCGCGCTGCACCTGCTCCTCGCGCTCGGCGAGCTGTGCGTGTGCGACGTCGAGGCCGCCCTCGGCATCTCGCAGTCGAAGGCCTCCCGGCACCTGGTCACGCTCCGCCAGGCCGGCCTGGTCGCCGACCGCCGCGACGGCACCTGGGTCTACTACCGCATCGGCGAGGGGCTCGCCGAGCCGGCGCGCGCCGCCCTCGAGGGCCTGGCGCAGACGCTGCGCTCCGAGCCCACCGCCGCCGCCGACCTCGAGCGGGCCCGCAGGCTGCGACGCAGCCCCCTGTGCCGGCCCGCCGGAGCGGCCGGGAGCGGGGCAAGGGCACGGTGATGGCAACCGCTCCGGCGACGCGCAGGCTCTCCTTTCTCGATCGCTACCTGACCGTGTGGATCTTCCTGGCGATGGCCGCCGGGGTCGGCACCGGCCACCTCGTCCCGGGCGTCGAGGCCCTCGTCGAGCGCTTCCAGGTCGGCACCACCAACCTGCCAATCGCCATCGGGCTCATCCTGATGATGTACCCGCCCCTGGCCAAGGTGAGGTACGAGGAGCTCGGCGACGTCTTCCGCGACTGGAGGGTGCTCGGGCTGTCGCTGCTCCAGAACTGGGTCGTCGGTCCGCTGCTGATGTTCGCGCTGGCGCTCCTCTTCCTGCCCGATCGGCCGGAGTACATGACCGGGCTGATCCTGATCGGCCTCGCCCGCTGCATCGCGATGGTCATCGTGTGGAATGACCTGGCCAGGGGAGATACCGAGTACGCTGCCGGGCTGGTCGCCTTCAACAGCCTCTTCCAGGTCCTCTTCTACAGCCTCTATGCCTGGGTGTTCATCACCGTCCTGCCGCCGCTCTTCGGCCTCGCGGGGAGCGTCGTCGAGGTGAGCATGGGGCGCATCGCCGAGAGCGTCTTCATCTACCTCGGCATCCCCTTTCTCGCCGGCATGCTGACCCGCCTGGTGCTCGTCAAGACCCGCGGCCGGGACTGGTACGAGCGCTCCTTCATCCCCAGGATCAGCCCGCTCACCCTGGTCGCGCTGCTCTTCACCATCGTCGTGATGTTCAGCCTCAAGGGCGAGCTCATCGTCACCATTCCTCTCGACGTGCTGCGCATCGCCGCGCCCCTGCTCGTCTACTTCGTGGTGATGTTCCTGGTCAGCTTCTGGATGAGCCGGCGCATCGGCGCCGGCTACGCGCAGAGCGCCACGCTGTCGTTCACCGCGGCGAGCAACAACTTCGAGCTGGCCATCGCGGTGGCCGTGGCGGTCTTCGGGATCGACTCGGGGGCCGCCTTCGCGGCGGTCATCGGACCGCTCGTCGAGGTGCCCGTCCTGATCGGGCTGGTGAACGTGTCGCTGCACTTCCGGCGCCGCTACTTCGACCAGCCGGCCGCCGAGGGTGGCCCCGGTGCGCTCGCCGCGACCGCCGAGGCGGACGCACCCCGCGCGAGCGGCGATCGGTAGCCAGTCGGGCCAGGAGGCTCGCCGGGCGGGGACGGGATCCTCGATCGCCTCCGCGAGGGCCGGTGCGCACCGCGAGCCGGCACGCCGGCCCGCTCGCCCAAGCGCTGGCGGGGCCGGGCCCATCGGCCGGCCGCGCATTCACACCTCGAGCACCATGCCGTCCTCGGCCGTCTCGCACTCGAGCTCCCCGAGGTGGGCGAGCACCCGGGCGCCCATGTGGGTGGCCACGAAGCGCCGTGGCGCCAGCGCCGGGAGGTGCTCCAGCCACAGCCGGTAGCTCATGTGGTGGGGCACCGGGCGGTCGTACTGGTAGCTCTCGCCGATCAGCAGGTCCGCGTCGCGGGCCAGGGGGACGATGTTCTCGTTCCACTCGGTGTCCCCGGTGTAGGCGATGGTCCGGCCCTCGCAGCCCACCCGCAGCCCGGTCGAGGGCGCCCCGGACTCGTGGGCCATCAGGTAGGGGGTCACCTCCAGCGCCCCGACCCGGTGGCAGCGCCCGGGCTCGAGCTCGCGCACCTCGAGCGCGAAGCGCCACTGCAGGGTCGAGGAGCCCGGGAACAGCAGCTCCGCGGTGGCG
Source organism: uncultured Ectothiorhodospiraceae bacterium (assembly GCA_964599705.1). Taxonomy (GTDB): domain Bacteria; phylum Pseudomonadota; class Gammaproteobacteria; order HK1; family HK1; genus CAZRGU01. The sequence continues at coordinate 2,086 of CAZRGU010000373.1, forward strand.
CGCAGGCGCTCGCCGGTGCCGGGCGGGCCGGTCACCACCAGCGGGCGCTCGCGCCGGCTCGCGGCCTGCGCATCGAGGAGCAGGAACGGCACCCCCGCGTAGTGATCCCCGTGCAGGTGGGTGAGCAGGATGGCGTCGATGCCGTTCGGGTCCACGCCGAAGCGGCGCATCGCGATCAGCGAGGACGGCCCGCAGTCGAGGAGGAAGCGGCTGCGCTCGCCCTCGACGAGGATGCAGGTCTGGAACCGCCCGCCGCTGCCGAAGGCGTCCCCGCTGCCCAGGAAGCGCACTCGAACCACCGCGCGGATCCCCGCCCTCAGGCGCCCGCCGCGAGCCGGTTGTGCCCGCGCAGGCCGGGGCAGCGCGCGAAGTCCGCGTCGCTGGATTGCAGGTCGGCCTGGTGCTCGATGGCGAGCGCGGCGAGGCGCGCGGCGGTGACCCGCACGGCGCGCCTCGCCGGGCCCGAGAGCAGGTCATCGAGCACGGCGAAGTGACGCGGGCCCGGGAGCAGGATCCGGGCGTTCGGCCCGGCGAGCCACGTGCGGCAGGTGGCCGGCGCCTCACGGGCGGGCATCGGCGTTGGTGAGCGTGGTGCGCATGTCCCCAAAAGCATCGTAGTGCGCGATGTTTCCGGCATCAACATGCTCGCGCCGCTGCCGCCGCGCAGGTCGGGCGACAGCCCGACGTGGAGCCCCGTTCAGCACCCGGTGCTGCCAACCCTGGCCCTGATCCCGGGC
>CAZRGU010000374.1:0-2791 GCA_964599705.1 uncultured Ectothiorhodospiraceae bacterium
CGGGTCAACCGGCCCTGATCCCGGGCAAAGCCCGGGCTACGTGAGAACACTCCCCCGGGGGGGGCCGGGTCAAGTCGCCAGCGACCTGCGCGCCTTGCGCCTGCCGTCACTTGCCGAGCACCCCACGCAGCCCGCCTCCGCAGAGCAGCGCGATGTCGGTGGCCGCCACCAGCGGGTCGAGACCGCGCTCGGTGGCGAGGTAGCGGGGACGCCACTCGGGCCGAAACTTCTCCTTGAAGCGGCGCAGCCCCGCGAAGTGGTAGAAGTGCCCTGCATGCCGATAGAGCAGCCCGCCGAGGCGGTTCCACAGCGAGTCGTGAAGCCCGTCGAGCCCGGACAAGGGCGCCATGCCGAGATTGAACGACCCGTAGCCTCGCTCCTTGAGCAGCAGGATCAGGCGCGTAAACAGGTAGTCCATCGTGAGCGGGTGCGCGCCGGGGAGATGGCGCATGAGGTCGATGGTCGAGCCGGCGCGGGTGTCCGTGACCAGCACGTTGGCGAACGCGCTCAGCCGCCCATGCTCGCGGGTGACGGCCAGCGGGAAGCGCCGCAGGTACGCGCGATCGAAGCGGCCGACCGAGAACGACTTCTCGCGGATGCCCTTGCTCTCGAGCCACACCTCGGAGATCGCCGCCAGCTCATCGAGGAGCGAGTCATCGGCCGGGGCGGGAATCAGCTCGAAGGCGAGCCCGTCGCGCTCGCCGCGGCTGAGCGCGTAGCGCAGATCCTTGCGCTCTCGTCCGGCGAGCGAGAAGGACTCGAGCGCCACCACGGCCTCCTCGCCGAGCTTGTTCAAGGTCAGGCCCGCGTCGAGGCACAGAGTGAGCTGCTCGACCGCCACCTGGTACATGGCGATCCGGCCACCGCTCGCGTCGGCCAGGTCGAGAAACTCGGCCAGCAGGTCGCGCCGTTCCTCGGCGGGACCGACCGGTCCACCCAGCGTGACCCAGCTCCGGCCCTGCACCGCGTACATCACGAAGCTCGCCCGGCTATCGGAGAACAGCAACGACTTGTCGCCGACCAGCGCGAGGCCCGCATCGGGGTCGTCCTGGGCGGCGACCACCGCCTGCGCGTCGTCGAGGTCGCGGGGCTGCGGGGCCGCCGGGCGACCCCACGGAGGGCGCAGAGCGAAGGACAGGGCGAACACCACGAGGGTGACACCCGCGGCAAGGCCGACGCGCAGCGCGCGCGGCGCGTGCGCATCAAACGCGAACTGCCACCACAGCTCGGCGCGGTAGGGAACGCTCTTGTAGGCGAAGAAGAGCACCCAGGCGACGCCGAGCAGGATCGCCCCGACGGTGAGCAGCCAGCCCGGCGACAGCACGTGTCGGGAAAGGCGCGACGGGCGATAGAACTCGCGGTGACAGGCCCCGAGCAGGGAGGCGGCGAGCAGCAGCGCGGCGGCGAGCTCGAGGTCGAAGCCCTCCGCGAGCGCCTCCCCGGCGGTCACCAGGAGCACGGCGAGCACGATCCAGAAAGCGCTCCTCACGCGCCTGGAGAGGGCTCGTGAGAGCACCACCAGGAGCGCACCGGCGACGCTGGCCAGCAGCCGGGAGATCTCGAACATGTTGAGGCTCATGACCGCGCGCACGTCCTCGAGCCGGGCGGGCGGCAGCGGCAGGACCCCGTTGAGGAGCAGCCCACTGCCCACGATGAGCACCATGGTGCTCATCGCGAACGGGACCACGCTCGCACCGGCTCGCCCCAGCGGGGCAACGCGCTGGGCCAGCGCCCGCCAGCGCCCGGCGCGCGCCGCGAGCGAGAGCTCGTTCATCGCGAGCAGCACCAGCGCCACGAGCAGCGGCACGAGGTAGTAGATGGCCCGGTATGCCACGAGGCCTGCGGCCAGCGCCGGCGTCGGCACGACCTCGCCAAGGGCAGCGATCAGCACACCCTCGAACACGCCCAGGCCACCGGGCACATGGCTCACCACGCCGGCCACCGTGGCCAGCGCGAAGACCGACACGAAGGAGAGGAACGGGAGCTCGATGCCGGGAATCACGACATAGAGGGCCGTCGCGGCGAGCCCGATGTCGAGCACCGAGAAGGCGAGCTGGCCAAGGATCACGCCGCTCCGGGGGATCCAGGCATAGCGGGCTCGGGCGCGCGAGCCCGAGGGCAGCCGCGCGCGCCACCCCAAGGCGAGGACGCCGAGGAGCATGCCCGCGACCCCGATGCCTCGCAGCACGGACGGCGCGAGACCCACGGCGGAGGCCAATACCTCGGGGCGGATGGCCAGCGCCGCGAACCCCACGGCGCCGATGCCGACGCCGAAGGCGGTCGCGCAGAACACCGATATGCGAGCGATCTCGCCGGCATCGAGCCCGATCGCGCCGTAGATCCGGTAACGCACGGCGCCGCCCGCGAAAACCGCGAACCCGGTGGTGTTGCCAAGCGCGTAGGCGCAGAAGGAAGCGAGCACCAGCCGGGGAAGCGGTACCCTTCGCCCGACGTAGCGCAGCGCCGACCAGTCGTAGCCGACCAGCGCCGCGTAGCCGGCGAGGGTGGCCCCAAGCGAAAGGCCGACCGTCAGCCGCGACAGGCCCCGCAGGCTGGCGACCACCTCTCGGTAGTGGACGTCGCGCAGCAGGAGGTGCAGCGACAGGAGCGCCATCCCGAACAGCAACGCCGCGCCCAGGGGAGGACCGAAGCGCCGCAGGGCCGGCAGATCGCGTAGCGCACGCGGCACGCCGCCGCTCCTCACCGGGTCCAGGTTCATCCGCCCTCCTGAGCGTTTGTGAAAATATCGCACGCCCTCGCCACGACGGGCGACATTTTCACAAGCGCTCAG
>CAZRGU010000375.1:0-2787 GCA_964599705.1 uncultured Ectothiorhodospiraceae bacterium
GCGATGAAGATGAAGAAGAACCCGTGCAACCCCTGCGCGGCCAACCCCTGCGCCGCCAAGTCCTCCTGATTGCGGGGACGGTCCTCCGAGTTGCACGCTTCCGATGCCCCTCGAGGCGTGCTCCGGGGCTCGCGAACGGGAGGGGGCGGCCTTGCCCCCTCCCTTCTTTTCCTGCTGCTCTGCGGTACGGCACTCGCCGCGCCGGTGCTGCCCGAGGTGGTGCCGATCCCGGCCGGACCGTTCATCGCCGGGTCGGACCGCGCCGAGCGCGAGGCCGCCTACCGGCTCGACGAGGCTGCCTACGGTCATGATCTCACCCGCCAGGGACGCTGGTACGAGGGCGAGCGCGAGCGCGCCGTGGCCCGAACCGGCGCCTACGCCATCACCCGCACCCCGATCACCGGCCGCCAGTACGCGGCCTTCCTGGCCGCCACCGGCCACCGCCCGCCGGGAGTCGACGAGGCGACCTGGCGCGGCTACCGGCTGGTCCACCCGTTCTCGGCCACCGCGCGCTTCCAGTGGTCCGATGCCCGCCCGCCGCGCGGGCGCGAGGAGCATCCGGTGGTGCTGGTCAGCCGCGCCGACGCCGAGGCCTACGCGAGCTGGCTGTCCGAGATCACGGCGAGGCGCTGGCGGCTGCCCACCGAGCTCGAGTGGGAGAAGGCGGCCCGCGGCAGCGACGGGCGCCGCTTCCCGTGGGGTGAGCGCTTCGACCCGGCGCGGCTCAACAGCCATGATGCCGGCCCCTTCGACACCACCCCGGTGGGGCGCTATCCTGGCGGGGCCAGCCCCTTCGGGCTGCTCGATGCGGCCGGCCAGGTCTTCGAGTGGACCGCCACCGGGGCCGGCCCCGGGCGCGCCATCGTCAAGGGCGGCTCCTGGGACGACCGGGGCTGCGGGGTGTGCCGGCCGGCGGCGCGCCATGCCCGCCCCGTGGAGCTGCGCCACATCCTCATCGGCTTCCGCCTGGTACGCGAATGAGCAACGAGCCCGTCCAGCCCCCGCTCCCCGAGCTCGCCGCGCTCGGGCGCGAGCGCCTCGAGCGGATGCTCGCCGCCGGGCGCGAGGCGCTCGAGTGCCGGCGGGTGCTCAACAAGGCGGGGCTCAACATCGTCGGCGAGCTGCTCAAGGGCCAGGGCACCTTCTACGAGCTCAACCACTACCCGGACGGGGATGTCTACGACGCCGAGACCCACAGCCAGTACTACTACCACGCCCACCGCGAGGGCAGCGGCGAGCACGGCCACTTCCACACCTTCCTGCGCGCCGCCGGGATGCCCGAGGAGTGCCGGCCGGTCCCCTACGACGGCGAGGAGCCCTGGCCGCAGGGCGAGGAGGCGCACTCGCACCTGATCGCGATCTCGATGGACCCCTACGGCTGGCCGATCGGGCTGTTCGCCACCAACCGCTGGGTGACCGGCGAGTGCTGGTACCGGGCCGAGGACGTGGTGCGGATGCTCGAGCGCTTCGCCATCGACCACGCCTGGCCATCGTGGCCGGTCAACCGCTGGCTCACCGCGATGCTGGTGCTGTTCCGCCCCCACATCGAGGCCCTGGTGCGCCAGCGCGACGAGGTCGTGGCGCGCTGGGCCGAGGCCCACCCCGGGCGCGATGTCTTCGAGGACCGCGAGCTCGATCTGACCGGCTGGCTGCCGATCTCGGTCGAGGCCCAGGTCGAGGCCATCGAGCGGGCCCTCTGAGCGGCGCCGGCCCGAGCAAGGCGGCGCCGCCCCGCCCGGCAGGCCGCGGCTCCAGGCGCCCCGCGCGTCCCGTCCTTCGCCTCCCGCCGGGGGGATCGTCACGCCTGCGCCCCCACCGATCCAAGGAGATCCCAGCATGAAGTCTCTACCATCCACCCTTCGCATCGCGGCCGCGACCCTCGTCCTGGGGCTCGCGGCCGGCGCCGCGCACGCCGGCTCCGAGCCGACCGTGATCGAGCTCACCCAGGTCCCCTGCCAGTTCCTCGAGAGCGAGAACGGCGTCAACCACGGCTTCAGCAGCCGCTCGCAGGCCGACTGCGAGGCGATCAACGCCCGCACCGGCGAGCAGCGCCTGGCCAAGGCGCCGACCCTGCGCCTCAAGGCCGGCCACTACGTCTTCCGGGTCACCAACCGCAACGTTCCCTACCCGCTCGGCTTCTGGCTGCGCGGGGACGGCCCGATCGAGCGCCTGCGCCTGCCCTCGGTCTCCGGGGGCGGTCTGACCACCGGGACCACACGCGACTACGAGATCGAGCTCAAGCCCGGTCGCTACGTCTACTCGTGCCCGCTCAACCCGACCCCGAACTACGCCCTGGAGGTCACCGGATGAACCGGAGAAACGCCCCGCTGCACGCCGCCCTGCTCGCCACCGCCCTGCTCGCCGCCGCCCCGGTCGGCGCCCAGCAGGGACCGCTCGCGGGCACGGTGACCCTGGCCACCGACTACCCGTTCGCCACCCTCTGGGAGCGGCTCACCGAGGCGGTGGCGAGCAACCGGATGGGGGTGGTCGCCCAGGCCAGCGCCAGCCGCGGAGCAGCCAGCCGCGGGGTCACGATCCCCGGCAACGCGGTGGTGATGGTCTTCCGCAACGACTACGCGGTGCGGATGCTGCGCGCCAGCGTCCCGGCCGGGTTCGAGGCGCCGCTGCGCTTCTACCTCACCGAGCGCTCCGACGGTGGCAGCGACCTGACCTACCGCAAGCCGAGCGCGGTGTTCGCGCCCTACGGGGGCGGCGAGCTGGCCGTGATGGCCGCCGAGCTCGACGCGATCTTCGCGCGCATCGCCGCCGATGCCGCCGGGCGCTGAG
>CAZRGU010000376.1:0-2786 GCA_964599705.1 uncultured Ectothiorhodospiraceae bacterium
TCGAGCGATCTGGGCAGGAAAGGATACCCGAAACGGGTGCTTGTCGAGGAGCGGGCGTCGTTCGGCCGCCCGGGGCGGGAGCGCGTTGCGCTCGGGCGGGAGCGGGCTATCCTGGGCACCGTCGTTGCCCCGGGAGGTCCCGATGTCGGCCAGGCTGCCCGACCCGATCCGCCGATCGCTCGAGGCGATGGGCTTCGCGATGGCCGGGGCGCCAGGCGCGGTCGAGGCGCTGGCCGGTGGGGTGGCGTCGGACATCTGGCGGGTCGCCACCGCGCGCGGGCCGGTGTGCGTCAAGGCGGCCCGCGCGCGGCTCAAGGTCGAGCAGCGCTGGGAGGTGCCGGTCGAGCGCAATGCCTACGAGGTGGCCTGGCTGGAGACCGCCGCCGCGATCTGCCCGGGCGCCGTCCCGCGCGTCCTCGGCCACGACCCGGCGGCCGGCTTCTTCGTGATGGACTACCTCGACCCGCGCGATCACCCGGTCTGGAAGGAGCAGCTTCGCGACGGGCGCGCCGAGCCGGCCACCGCCCGCGCGGTGGGCCGGGCGCTGGTGGCGATCCACGCCGCCACCGCGGGCGAGGCGGCGGTGGCGGCACGCTTTCCGACCGACGCGCTGTTCCACGCCCTGCGCCCCGAGCCGTACCTGATCGCCACCGCCGCCCGCCATCCCGATCTGGCCGGGCCCCTCGAGCGCCTCGCCGCCAGCACGCTGGCGGTCAAGAAGGCGCTGATCCACGGCGACGTGAGCCCCAAGAACATCCTCGTCGGCCGCGCAGGGCCGGTGTTCCTCGACGCCGAGTGCGCCTGCTACGGGGACCCGGCCTTCGATCTCGCCTTCTGCCTCAACCACCTGCTGCTCAAGTGCCTGTGGAACCGCCCGGCGAGCCCCCGCTTCCTGGCCTGCTTCGATGCGCTGGCCGGCACCTATCTCGGCGCGGTCGACTGGGAGCCGGCTGGCGCGCTCGAGGCGCGGGCCGCGGCGCTGCTGCCCGGTCTCCTGCTCGGGCGGGTCGACGGCAAGTCGCCGGTCGAGTACCTGCGCGGCGAGGCCGAGCGCGAGCGGGTGCGCGCGGTCGCCCGCCCGCTCCTGGCGCGGCCGGTCGAGCGGCTCGCCGCGGTGCGCGAGGCCTGGGCTGCGGCGCTACGCGTCGCATGAGACGGTAGGGGGAGGGAAGGGCTGATGGGGGCGAGCATCATCGAACGGGTCCATGGCCGCCGGGTCTGGGACAGCCGCGGGCGGCCCACCGTCGAGGTCGAGATCACCACCGCGAGCGCTGCCAGGGGGCGAGCGATCGCCCCGGCGGGCGCCTCGACCGGGTCCGGGGAGGCGCTCGATCTGCGCGACGGCGGCACGCGCCTCGGCGGCCACGACGTCAGCCGCGCGATCGCCAACGTCAACGGGCCGATCGCGGCGGCCCTGGCCGGCGTGGATGCCGGCGATCAGCACGCCGTCGACGAGCGCCTGATCGCGCTCGACGCCACCCCCGGGCGGCGCCTGCTGGGCGGCAACGCGATGATCGCGACCTCGATGGCCGCCGCCCACGCCGCCGCCGCGGCGCGCGGCGAGCCGCTCTGGCGCTACCTTGCCGCGGGCGAGGTCCACCCGCTGCCGACCCCCGAGGTGCAGATCCTCGGCGGCGGGGCGCACGCCGGCGGGCGGCTCGACGTTCAGGACTTCATGATCGTGCCCTTCGGGGCGGCGAGCTTCGCCGAGGCGATGGAGTGGGTCGCCGAGATCTACCTGGCCGCCGGGGCGCGCCTGGCGGCGCTCGGGCGGCGCTTCGGGGTCGCCGACGAGGGCGGCTACTGGCCGGCCTTCGAGAGCAACGAGGCCGCGATCGAGACCCTCGCCGCGGTGATCGAGGAGGCCGGCTTCAGCGCCGAGCGCCAGGTCGGGATCTCGCTCGACATCGCCGCCAGCCAGATCCACGTCGAGGACGGCTACCGGCTGCGCCGGGAAGGGCGCACCCTCGGGACCGGGGAGTGGCTCGAGGTGCTGCTCGGCTGGATCCGCGACTACCCGATCCTGGCCGTCGAGGACCCGTTCGACGAGCACGACCTCGAGGCCCACGCGCGCCTGACCGCAGCGGTCGGCGATCGCGTCCAGGTGGTCGGCGACGACCTGCTGGTCACCTCCGCAGAGCGGATCGCGGCGGCCCGCGAGACCGGTGCCTGCAACACCCTGCTCTGCAAGCCCAACCAGGCCGGCACCCTGAGCGAGACCCGGGCGGCGCTCGAGGCCGCCCGCGAGGCCGGCTGGGCGGTGATCGCCTCGGCGCGCTCCGGGGAGAGCGAGGACGTCACCATCGTCCACCTCGCCCTCGGCTGGGGGATCGCCCAGCTCAAGGTCGGCTCGTTCGCCCGCTCCGAGCGGATGGCGAAGTGGAACGAGGCGATCCGCATCGAGGAGGCGCTCGGGGAGCGCGCCCGCTATGCCGGAGGGGCGCCCTTCGGGCGTTGAGAGCGACCGCCGAGGCGCACGGCCCGGGGGAGCGGAGGGCGGGTCGCCACTGTAGGTCGAGGAGGGGCCGGAGCGGGTCCCCGTGCGGTCCTGGCGGGCCGCGGCGTGGGTGACGATGTTGAAGCGGTCCCCGGCCCGGGGCACGAACCCCCCGTAGAGGGCCACCTCGAGCGTCCCGTCGAGGCTCGCGGTACCGCCCACCTGCAGCCAGTCGTCTCGACGCCCTCGCCTCGCGCATCGGTGAGATATCCGGGCTAGAATCTGGCCTCGGGCAGCAGGGAAGGGCGGGCTTGGCAGCGAAGGCAGGCGCAGCGGGGGGCGGGGGGCG
>CAZRGU010000377.1:0-2771 GCA_964599705.1 uncultured Ectothiorhodospiraceae bacterium
TCCTACATGTTGTGCACCCCCGCGCCTTGTCCGGGTCACCCAGGAACGCCCTCGCCACGGCGGACGCTTCTTTCACAAACTCTGAGCCCTCACGCGGCCAGCAGCCCGTGCAGCCGGCTCCAGTCGAAGGCCGGGCCGGGGTCGGTCTTGCGTCCCGGCGCGATCTCGCTGTGCCCGACGATCCGCTCGGCGCTGAGGCCCGGGTAGCGCTCGATCAGCGCCCGGGCGAGGCCGGCCAGCACCCGGTACTGGACCGGCGCATAGGGGGCGTGATCGCAGCCCTCCAGCTCGATGCCGATCGAGAAGTCGTTGCAGCGCCGGCGGCCGCGAAAGCTCGAGGCCCCGGCGTGCCAGGCGCGCCACCCGAAGGGACAGAACTGGATCAGCTCGCCATCGCGGCGCACCAGCAGGTGGGCCGAGACCCGCAGCCCGGCGAGTGCCGCGAAGGAGGGATGAGCCCTGGGGTCGAGGCGGTTGCAGAACAGCGCCTCGATGTGCGGCCCTCCGTAGCACCCCTCGGGCAGGCTGATGCCATGGATCACCAGCAGCTCGATCCGAGTCGCCCTCGGGCGACGGTCGCAGTTCGGGCTCGCCACCCGGCGCGCGCCGCGAACCCACTGGCCGTCCGGATCGAGGGCGACCGGTGTCGGCCGGCCCCCTTCCCCGCCCGGTCCGGTGCTCATTTCTTCTTGCCGCCCTTCTTGCGCTTGCCGCTTGCCTCGAGCGCTGCAACCACGTCGCCATGGCCACCCGCCCGGGCGTCGCTGAGCGCGCTGCGCCCGGCCTTGTCCTCGGCCTTCGGGTCGGCGCCGCGCCCGAGCAGCGCCCGGACCACCTCGAGGTAGCCGCCGGCCGCGGCCTGCATCAGCGCGGTCCGCCCGGCGCGGTTGGCCCGCCTCGGGTCGGCACCGGCGGCGAGCAGCGCGCCGACCACCTCGAGCTCGCCCTGGCCGGCGGCGAGGATCAGGGCGGTGTTTCCGGCCTTGTCGGTCGCGTCGACCTCGGCGCCCTCGCCGAGCAGGGCGCGCACCACCCCGGCGTTGCCGAAATAGGCGGCCAGCATCAGTGCGCTGCGCCCCGCCGGGTTGGCGGCCGACGGGTCGGCGCCGGCGGCGAGCAGCTCGCGGACCCGCTCGAGGCGCCCCTCGCGGGAGGCGGCGAGCAGCGCCTGGGGGTCCTGCTGGGCAAGGGCGGTGGAGGCGGCGGTCAGTCCGAGGGCGAGCAGGCCGACTCGGGCGATCACCCGCGCTCGGCCTCCCCGCTTCTTGCTGGGGCGCATCGTTCGGTACCTCTCGACAGCTCCTGCAACGGGGATTATCCAGCCGGGCACGGGTGGCGCAATGCCGGGCGAGGCTGCAGGACGGCGTGCGTCGGCCGATAAGCGCCACGGGCCCGCCTCGGGTATCGGCGCAGGCGCGGGCAAGCTTAGCCCGCATCGCCCGCTGCGCGAGGCGGGGGCCTCGGGACGCGCTCCCGGCGGGGCGCGCCGGGCGGGGCCGGCGGGCGCTACCGGCCACGGGGCGAGATCCGCCGGCAGTCCGCGATTCAGGGCACTGTAAGCCCCGGCATGGCATGATGTAAGGCGATGAGAAGAGCATGCGAGAAGCGACCGGCCCGCCGCTCCCGGCAGCGGCGCCTCGCAGCGCTCGCGCTCGGGGCGCTGCTCGCCACGGGCCTCGTGCGGGCCGACGACGACGAGGAGCGGGAGCGACCCCGCGACCTGGCGCCGCTGGCCCACCTCCTCGCCCACATCCACGGCAGGTACCCCGGCGAGGTGCTCAAGGTCGAGCTGGAACGCGAGCGCCTCGGCGATCTGCGGCTCTGGATCTACGAGATCAAGCTGCTCACCCCGGCAGGCGACGTGCTCAAGTTGAGCTACGATGCGCGCAGCCTCGAGCTGCTGCGCCAGCGCGGGCACGGTATCGTCGGCGACGACTCCGATGAGCACGAAGAGACGCCGGAGCACGACGACGGGCAGGAGCACGATGATCAGGAGGACTGAGGGCCGATGAGGGCGCTGGTGGTGGAGGACGACCGCGAGCTGGCTGGCCAGCTCGCCCAGTTTCTGCGCGGCGCGGACTTCGCCGTCGACGTCGCCCACGACGGTCGCGAGGGGCATCACCTCGGTGACACCGAGCCCTACGACGTGGTGGTCCTCGACCTCGGGCTGCCCGCGCTCGACGGGCTGACGGTGCTCGAGCGCTGGCGGGCGGCTGGCCGGCGCATGCCGGTGCTGGTGCTCACCGCCCGCGGCACCTGGCGCGAGAAGGTCACCGGCCTGCGCGCCGGCGCGGACGACTACCTGGCCAAGCCGTTCGAGCCCGAGGAGTTGCTGGCACGCATCGAGGCGCTGACCCGGCGCGCCCACGGCCATGCCGCGCCGATCATCGAGTGCGGGTCGCTGTCCCTCGATACCGCCAGCAACCACGTCACCCAGCACGGCCAGCCGGTCGAGCTGACCGCCCTCGAGTACCGGATGCTCGCCTACATGCTCCACAACCAGGGCAAGGTGATCTCCAAGACCGAGCTCAGCGAGCACATCTACGAGCAGGACGCCGATCGCGACTCCAACGTCATCGAGGTGCTGGTCAACCGGTTGCGCAAGAAGCTCGGCGCGGCCTTCATCCGCACCCACCGCGGCCGCGGCTACGAGCTGCGCGTGCCCGACGAGGAGCCGGGAGCCTGAGAGCCGGTGGGCGATGCCGCATCGGCCACCGGGCCGCCCGGCGGCGCTGAGAGTTCGTGAAAAAACCGCCCGCCTGCTGCGGACG
>CAZRGU010000378.1:0-2766 GCA_964599705.1 uncultured Ectothiorhodospiraceae bacterium
GAGCCCGGGCTACGGGTCTCCGCTGACGGCTCCCGGACGCCACCGCGCGCGCTGTGCGCGCACGTTCGGGGTGCCGCGGGCCGACAGCACGGACCGGGGTTCGCGGGTAGGGTGGGTGTGCCATGGCTGCCCACGACGCCGGCTACAAGCTGCTCTTCTCGCACCCGCGGATGGTCGCCGATCTGCTGCGCGGGTTCGTCCCCGAAGCGTGGGTCGCAGGGCTCGACTTCGCGACCCTGGAGCGGGTCAACGCGAGCTTCGTGGCCGAGAGCCTGCGTGGACGCGAGGACGACCTCGTCTGGCGGCTACGCTGGGGGCGACGCTGGATCTACGTCTACCTGCTGCTCGAGTTCCAGTCGACCGTCGAGCGGTTCATGGCGTTGCGCATGCTGGTCTACGTCGGCCTGCTCTACCAGGAGCTGATCCGGTCCGGGGAGATCGGCGCCCGGCGGTGCCTGCCGCCGGTCGTGCCGGTGGTGCTTTACAATGGCGAGCGACGCTGGTCGGCGCCCGAGGAGATCGGCGATCTGATCGAGGTGCCGCCCGGCGGGCTCGAGCACCATGTGCCGCGGCTGCGGTATCTACTGCTCGACGAGGGTCGCTACCCGGAGGGGGCGCTCGCGGGGCAACGCAACGTGGTCGCCGCGCTGTTTCGCCTCGAGCGCAGCCGTGACCCGCAGGCCGTGGCCGAGGTGCTCGGCGCGCTGATCGAGTGGCTGGGTGCGCCGCAGCAGGCCTCGTTGCGGCGCGCTTTCGCGGTGTGGGTCCGGCAGGTGCTGTTGCCGGCGCGGATCCCGGGGGTCGAGATCCCGGAGGTCGTGGAGCTGCAGGAGGTGCGGAGCATGCTCGCCGAGCGCGTGAAGGAGTGGACCGAGCAGTGGAAGGCGGAGGGGCTGGCGGAAGGCAGAGCCGAGGGACTGGCCCTGGGCATCGAGGAAGGTCGGCGGAAGGGTCTCGAGGAAGGTCGGCGGAAGGGTCTGGAGGAGGGCCGCGAGGAGGGCCGCGAGGAGGGCGAGCGTCGGGTGCTTCGCCGCCTGCTCGAGAGGCGCTTCGGAGCCTTGCCGCCGTGGGCCGAGCAGCGTCTCGCCAGCGCCGGGGTCGACGAGCTCGAGGGCTGGGCCGATCGGCTCCTCGGGGCCGGCGATCTTGCCGGCGTGCTCGGGCCGCCGCCGGACGCGGGAGGCTAGCGCCTGCTCTCGCCGCCAGGCAACGGTGCTCCGATTGGCGCGGAGACGGCATCGGTCCGCTGCGGGTCGGGAGCGGGCGAGCCTGTCCCGCTGGTCCTCCACACGCGGGTCGTGTCCGGCGTCGGGGGCGGGCCGGAGAAGACCATCCTCAACTCGCCACGCTTCGTCGATCCGGCCCGCTACCGGATGCTGTGCGCCTACATGCGCTGCCCGGCCGACGCGGGTTTCGCCGAGCTCGAGCGTCGGGCGCGCCGCTGGCAGGCGCCGCTGGTGGCGGTCGACGACCGCGGGCCGCTCGACTGGCGGGTGGCCGCGCGGCTCGCCGAGCTCTGCCGGCGCGAGGACGTGCGCATCTGGCACGGCCACGACTACAAGAGCAACCTGCTCGGGCTGCTCGCGCGGCGCCGCCACCCGATGCGTCTCGTGACCACGGTCCACGGCTGGGTCAAGCACACCTGGAAGACGCCGCTCTACTACGCCATCGACCGCCTCGCGCTGCGCGGCTACGAGCGGGTGGTGTGCGTCTCCGAGGACCTGTACCGCGCCTGCCGGCGCCTCGGCATACCCGAGGAGCGCCTGCGCCACGTTCCCAACGCCATCGACACCGCCGAGTTCCGGCGCCGTGGCGAGCGCGCCGCGGCCAAGGCCGAGCGCGGCACCGACCCCGCGCGGCTGGTGATCGGGGCGGTCGGCAGGCTCTCTGCTGAGAAGGCCTTCGACGCCCTGGTGCGCGCCTTCGCCGCGCTGGCCGGCGAGGGGGGCGTCGAGGCCGAGCTGTGGATCGCTGGCGAGGGCGAGGAGCGCGAGCGGCTCGAGCGGCTCGCCGCCGAACTCGGGGTCGGAGCGCGGGTGCGGCTGCTCGGCTTCTGCAGCGAGCCGCGCCGGCTCTACGAGGCGATGGACGTCTACTGCGTGAGCAGCCTGCGCGAGGGGCTGCCCAACTCGCTGCTCGAGGCGATGGCCTTCGAGGTCGCGGTGCTCGCCACCCGCGTCGCCGGCATCCCGCGCCTGGTACGCGACGGCGAGAACGGGCTGCTGATCGAGCCTGGCTCGGTGGCGGGGCTGAAAGCCGGGCTGCGTGCCCTGCTCGGCGAACCGGCCCTGCGCGCCCGCCTCGGAGCCGAGGCGCGTGCGACCATCGAGCGCGAGCACGACTTCGCACGGCGCATGGAGCGGATGGTCGCGATCTACGACGAGCTGCTCGCCGGTCCTGCGGTGCGCTGAGAGTTTGTGAAGAAATCGCCCGCCTGCTGCGGGCGCCCCTGGTCGCCTCGGACTGCGCTGTTCCGGACCTTCCCTGGTCCGGCGCCTGCGGGCGCGCCGCGCGCGACCCGATCGGCTTCCGGCGGATTGGTGCGGGGACCCCCAGCATGGAGCCACGTACTCCAGTACGCTCCTCCATGTTGTGCACCCCCGCGCCTTGTCCGGGTCACCCAGGAACGCCCTCGTGACGGCGGGCGAGTGTTTCACAGACTTTCATCGAACATAGGCTAAGCCGTTGATTACAAAGGTCACGCAACGACGTTGATCCCGCATTCCACCCCGGGCAGAGCCCGGGCTACGAGGAAGGCCTGCCCGG
>CAZRGU010000379.1:0-1569 GCA_964599705.1 uncultured Ectothiorhodospiraceae bacterium
GATTTGCCGCCGGCGCCGGTTCCCGCTATCTTCCGCCCGCTGGGCTCCCGCGCCGAGCGGCCTCGGCCGCAGCCTCGTCTGAATCGCTCATGGGGGGAGATGCACCGGCCGACCGGGCGCCGGAGCCGACGAATCCACCGATAACTCACACGTCGCGAGCAAGGAGAGGAGCAGATGAAGAGACGTTCATTCCTGGCCAAGGGCGCGGCCGCGAGCGGCGCCGCCGCGGCGACCGCCACCTTCTCGGCCCCGGCGATCGCCCAGAAGCGCATCGAGGCGGTGATGGTCACCACCTGGCCGCGCGACTTCCCGGGGCTCGGCACCGGCGCCCAGCGCCTGGCCAAGCGGATCACCGAGATGACCGACGGGCGCATCCAGATCAAGTACTTCGCCAGCGGCGAGCGGGTCAAGGCCTTCGACTCGTTCGACGAGGTCGCCTCCGGCAATGCCCAGATGTACCACGCCGCCGACTACTACTGGAAGGGCAAGCACCCGAGCTGGGCCTACTTCACGGCGGTGCCCTTCGGCATGACCTCCAACGAGATGAACGCCTGGCTGCAGTGGGGCGGCGGCCAGGCGCTGTGGGACGAGCTCGCTGCCGGCTTCGGGCTGAAGTGCGTGCGGGCCGGCAACACCGGGGTGCAGATGGGCGGCTGGTTCCGCAAGGAGATGGAGTCGCCCGACGACTTCAAGGGCCTCAAGATGCGCATCCCGGGGCTCGGCGGTGACGTCATGGCCAAGCTCGGCGCCTCGCCGGTCTCGCTGCCCGGCAGCCAGATCTACGAGAACCTGATCTCGGGGGCGATCGACGCCACCGAGTGGGTCGGGCCGTGGAACGACAGCTTCATGAAGTTCTACGAGGCGGCCAAGTACTACTACTACCCGGGGATGCACGAGCCCGGCCCGGTGCTCTCGCTGGGCATGAACAAGAAGTGGTGGGACGGCCTGTCGCGCTCCGATCAGCAGATCATCGAGGCCGCCGCGCTGGCCGAGAACGACATCATGACCGCCGAGTTCAACGCCAAGAACGGCGAGTGGCTGGCCAAGCTGATCAAGGAGCAGGGGGTCAAGCTGCGCCGCTTCAACGACGACATCTACGATGCCTTCGGCGAGGCCGCCGACGAGGTCTTCGAGACCGTGACCTCGCACAGCGAGCTCGCCCGGCGCGTCCACGAGAGCTTCCTCAAGGCGCGCAAGGCGTACGGGTCGTGGGCCAAGATCTCCGATCAGGCCTACGTCGCGCAGCGCAACCGCGTGCTCGGCCTCTGAGCCACGAGCAGTGGCGACAGGGGGAGGGGGTCCATGCGGGCCCCCTCCCCTGACCCTCGGAGCGCGCCCGGCGGGCGCGGGTGGGGGGGCGACGGTCAGGGATGAGCACCGAGCAGTCGATCAGCGCCGCGCCGGACGCCGCGCCGGTGCCGGGCGGGGGTGAGTATGCCCCGGCGCTCGCCGACCGGCTGCTGCGCCTCGCCGCCCTGGCGATGGTGGCCGTCACCTTCGCCTTTCTGGCCAACGACTACCTGACCTTCTGGCGCGACTGGCCGGGGGCGCTGGCGCTCTTTGTCCACT
>CAZRGU010000379.1:1669-2764 GCA_964599705.1 uncultured Ectothiorhodospiraceae bacterium
CCGCTGATCGTGCTCGCCGCGCTGCTCGCCGCCGTGCTGCGCCGGATCAGCTTCTCGTGGCTCGCCCTGCTGGTGGTGCTCGCCGAGTTCCAGATCGTCATCTCGCGGTTCGTCTTCTCCTACGAGCAGGCCTTCATGGGCGACCTGGTGCGCTTCTGGTACGCGGCTCTGTTCCTGCTCGCCAGCGCCTACACCCTGATCCACGAGGGCCACGTGCGGGTCGACGTCTTCTACGTCGGCTTCAGCGAGCGCGGCCAGGCGCGCACCAACGTCGCCGGCTGCCTGCTGCTCGGCTGGCCGCTGTGCTGGGTGATCCTCGGCACCGGCCTGTGGGGCCGGGGCAGCAGCCTCAACAGCCCGATGCTCAGCTTCGAGATCTCGCAGAGCGGCTACGGCATGTACATCAAGTACATCATGGCCGGCTTCCTGGTGGTCTACGCGGTGTCGATGATCATCCAGTTCGCCAGCTACTTCCTCGAGAACGTGGCGGTGCTGCGCGGCGCGGCGCCGCGCCGGCGCGCCGCGAGCGGCGGGCACTAGGCGCGGCGCGGAGCAGGGAAGCGCGGGCATGGAGCTGGTCTTTCTCGCCGTCCTGATCGGGCTCATGGCCCTGGCCCTGACCTCGGGCTTCCCGGTCGCCTTCGCGCTGCCCGGCTCGGCGATCCTCGCCATCGCCCTGGCCGCGGCCAGCGGCTACCTGCTGACCGGCGATCCCAACGCCTACTTCGCCGAGGGCGGCCCGGTGGAGTGGCTGAGCGCCGGGGTGACCAACTTCCGAAGCCTGTACTGGGAGGTCGAGCGCGACACCCTGATCGCGGTGCCGCTGTTCGTGTTCATGGGGATCATGCTGCAGCGCTCCAAGATCGCCGAGGACCTGCTGGTCAGCATGGCCCAGCTCTTCGGCCCGGTCCCCGGCGGGCTCGGGGTCTCGGTGGTGTTCGTCGGCACGCTGCTCGCCGCGACCACCGGGATCGTCGGCGCCACGGTGATCGCGATGGGCCTGATCTCGCTGCCGGCGATGCTGCGCAACAACTACTCCAAGCCGCTCGCCTGCGGGACGATCTGCGCCTCGGGCACGCTCGGCCAGATCATCCC
>CAZRGU010000380.1:0-2756 GCA_964599705.1 uncultured Ectothiorhodospiraceae bacterium
CGGGCTACGGCAGGTTCCTGACGATCGGCGGGCCGAGCAGCCGGGTCAGCGCCACCGGCAGGCGGCGCCACACCGCGATCGCGGCCCGATACCTCGGGTTGCTCGGGGTGAGTGCCGGCAGCTCGCCGCCCTCGCGCAGCCAGTAGTACCAGTACAGCGGGCGCTCCTCGGCGCCCCACTGGGCCTTGAAGCGGTAGGTGCCGCCGCCGCGCGTGGAGCGCCCGAAGTCGAAGACCCGCGAGCCGCGCTCGATGCTGCTCTTGAGCGCCTCCCAGTAGAGCAGCATGTTGACCCCGAGCCGGTTGTGCTCGCGCAGCGAGGAGGCCCAGGGGATCTCGGTGCGGCCGCGGTGCTCGAGGAGCAGGCCGGCGGCCACCGCCCGCCCGCCGAGGCGCACGCTGATCAGCCGGGCCTGCCCGGGATAGGCGTCGAGGACCGCCGCGAAGAGCCGGCGCGAGTAGACCGGGGTGCCGAGGTCGCGCATGTTGCGCGCGAACACCGGGTAGAAGTCCGCGAGCAGCTCGCCGGCGCCGTGGTGCACCGTCGCTCCCTCGCGCAGCGGGCGCCGGATCTGGGCGCGCAGCTTCGAGCCGAGCGCCTTGAAGAGCCGCTCCGGGTCGTCGGGCAGCTCGCGCTCCATGATCACCTTGTCGGTGCGGCAGGGCAGCTCGGTGTCGCGCTCGCGCGACTCGCGCAGCTCGACGTGGCTGCACCCGAGCCGCCCGGCGAGTCTTCCCGCCTCGCCGATCAGGGCCTCCTCGATCGCCTCCTCGTCGCCGAGCGCACCGCCGTAGTTGACGAACGGCAGCGAGACCAGGAAGTCGCCGAACAGCACGCTCCTCAGGCGCACCAGGGGCAGCGCGCCGCGCAGCGCGCCGCCGTCCCCGAGCGCGCCGAGCCAGTGGCAGCGGTGCCCGAAGACCGCCTCGGTGAGCTCGACCCAGCGCGGGTGGTGGTAGAGGGTCGCGCGCGGGTGGCGCTCGACGTAGGCGGCGAGCGCGCCGCGCTCGCCGGGCTCGAGGAGCCGCACGGCCAGGCCCGGGCCGGGAACCGGCGGGCCTCCCGCGCCGGGTTGCGAACCGGTCGCTACCATGCCGGCCGCGCCGGGCGGCGGGCAGGGATCGAGGCCGCGGCGCGAGGCTCGGACCCGGTCGGCCCGCTCGCCCCGGCGATCGCCTCCGGGCGGCGCCGGGCGGCTGGCCCGGGCGGGCGGCTCCTCGCCCGAGGCGTCTCGCTCGCGGTCATGGCGACACGGTAGCCAATTCGACCGATCGTGCCAAGACGCGCCGCCTCCGGCGCATTGTCCGTGGCCGGCGGATCCTCGAGACTGGAGGCGCCGGCCCGTATCATCCCCGCGGCCACCTGCCGCGGCGGGAGATGCGGGTCCGGCCAGGGCGGCGCGGGGCAGGCGGTTGGAGCACGGCGGGCAGCAGGCGGGCCGGGGAGGCGGGGTGCGGCGGGCAGCGGACGCGGCGCGCCAGGCCCTGGCCCGCGAGCACGGGCGGGCCGCCGTGCGGCGCATGCCGCGCCTGGCCCTGGCCTGGGCGGTGTTCATCGTCTACGGCAGCCTGGTGCCGCTCGAGTACCGCTGGCGGCCGCTCGAGGAGGCGCTGGCCGCCTTCGCCGCCGCGCCCTTCCTCGAGCTCGGGGTCCAGCAGCGCGCCGACTGGGTGGCCAACGGGGTGCTCTACTTCCCGCTCGGCTTCCTGCTCTGCTCGTGGCTGTGGAGCGAGTGGAGCGGCGCGCGGCGGGTCCTGGCGGTCGCCGTGGCGCTCCTCGCGGGCGTGCTGCTCGCGGTGGCCGTCGAGTTCGCCCAGCTCTACTTCCCGCCGCGCACCGTCTCGCGCAACGACGTTCTCGCCGAGTGGATCGGGACGGCGCTCGGCGCGCTCGCCTGGAGCGCCGGGGGCGGGCAGGCGCTCGCCCGCGCCCTCGGGCACATCCGCGCCGGGACCCGCGAGGCGCTGCGCGGGGCGCTGCTCGCCTACCTGATCGGCTACTGCGTGCTGGCCCTGTTCCCGTTCGACTTCCTCGGCTCGCTCGACGAGCTCACCCGGCGCTTCGCCGAGCGCCCGCCACGCTGGGGACCACCGGCCGGGGCCTGCCTGGAGAGCCTGCGCTGCCTGCTCAAGGTCCCGATCGAGGTCCTCGCGACGGTGCCCCTCGGGGTGCTGTGGGCGCTCGCGAGCCGGGCGCGGCCGGCGCCGCTCGGTCGGGCCCTGGCCCTCGGGGCGGTGCTCGGGGTGGTCGTCGAGGGCCTCCAGCTCCTCACCTACTCGGGCCAGGGCGAGGCGCTCTCGGTGCTTACCCGGGCGCTCGGGGTGGCCGCCGGCGTGCTGCTCCCGGGGCTGGCCGGGACGGCGCCGGTGCGCGCCGTCGCCGCGCGCCCGCGCCGGCTCGTCGCGCTGCTCGCCGTCCCCTACCTGGTGCTGCTCGCGGTCCTCAACGGCTGGCAGCAGTGGCCGCCGCTCGCCCCCGGGGCGCTCGCCGCCAAGCTCCTCACCATCCACTACGTGCCGTTCTACTACCACTACTACACCAGCGAGAACCAGGCCCTGCTCAGCCTCGGGCGCAACCTCCTCGCCTACGCCCCGGTCGGTCTCGCGGCGTGGGCCTGGGCGCGCTCCGGGGGGCGCGCCACGCGGGCGCTCGCCACCGCCCTCGGGGCCGCGCTCGGAGCGCTGATGTGGGCCGGGCGGATGGCCCTGAGCCCCCACTACGCCGACCCGACCAACGTGCTGATCGCGGCCCTCGGG
>CAZRGU010000381.1:0-2749 GCA_964599705.1 uncultured Ectothiorhodospiraceae bacterium
CGTCGTGCTGCGCCCGACCTACCCCCTGGATTGAGGGTGGGATGGCACCGGGCAGCGTGCGAAACGCTCACTCCTCCTCGAGCAGCTTCCCCGCCACCCGCACGTAGCCGGCGCGCTGGAGCAGCAGCCCGACGCGGGTGCCACCGAGCTGGCGCCAGAGCGCCGCCGAGCGCAGCCCGCCGAGCAGCAGGGCGCGGATCCGCCGGGCGTTGGCCTCGCGCTCGAGGTAGCGGCGCTCGCCCTCGACCACGATCCGCGGGCCGGCGCGGGCGACGTGCTCGAGGTAGAGCTCGGCGAGCGCCGCGACCCGTTCCTCGCCGGTCGGCGTCTCGGCCTGCGCCCCGAAGCGCTCGACGAGAGTCTCGAGCGCGGAGCGCAGCCGCGCGCTCGGTCCCGGCCGGCCGATCACCCGCCGCTCCAGGTAGAGCAGGCTGGCGCAGTAGCGGGTGATCTCGGGGTCGCGCTCGCGGGTCGAGGCGAGCTGTCGGCGCAGCACCTCGAGCCCGCAGGCGAGCCCGCTTACCCCGCCGTAGATCGCCTCGACCGAGGGCGCCTCGAGGCGCAGCACGCTGTCCAGGGTGACCGCGAGCGCATCCTCGGCGCAGCCCCCCTCGCGGGCCACGGCGCGCACCAGGGCGGCGGCCTGGAAGAGGCCGGCGAGCGCCAGCACCCGCCCGGGAGGGGGGCCGCTCATCACTCGGCGCGCTCGATCAGAGCGCCGCCAAGGCACTCCTCGGCACGGTAGAAGACCACCGACTGGCCGGGCGCGGGGGCCCACTGAGGGGCGTCGAAGCGCACCCGCAGGCGTCCCCCGGGGGCGGCCTCGAGGGTGCAGGGCTGGTCGGACTGGCGGTGACGGAGGCGGGCGCTGAGCCGTGCGGGCAGCGGCGGCGGGTCGCCGCTGATCCAGCTCGGCTGGCGCGCGATCACGGTGTCCGCCCACAGCGCCGGGTGGTCGCGGCCCTGGGCGATCAGCAGCCGGTTGGCGGCCAGGTCCTTGCCCGCCACGTACCAAGGCGCCCCGCCGCGCTCGCGCTGGCCGCCGATCCCGAGGCCGCGGCGCTGGCCGACCGTGTAGAACGCCAGCCCCTGGTGGCGGCCGCGCCGCACCCCCTCGACGTCGACCACCTCGCCCGGCTCGGCGGGCAGGTAGCGGGCCAGGAAGCGCGCGAAGGGGCGCTCGCCGATGAAGCAGATCCCGGTGCTGTCGCGCTTGTCGTGGACCGGCAGGCGGGCCTCGCGGGCGATCCGGCGGACCTCGGTCTTGCTCAGATCGCCGATCGGGAACAGCGTGCGGGCCAGGCCACGCTGGCCGATGGCGTGCAGGAAGTAGCTCTGGTCCTTGGCCCGGTCGCGGGCCCGGAGCAGCCGGTAGCGCCCGTCGCGCTGCTCGACCCGGGCGTAGTGACCGGTGGCCAGGGCACGGGCCCCGAGGTCGAAGGCGTAGTCGAGGAACTCGCCGAACTTGACCTCGCGGTTGCAGAGCACGTCGGGGTTGGGGGTGAGCCCCTGGCGCAGCCCGTCGAGGAAGCGCTCGAAGACCCGCTCCCAGTACTCGGCCGAGAAGTTCACCGTGCGCAGTCGCACGCCGAGGCGCTCGCACACCGCCTCGGCGTCGGCGCGGTCGCGCTCGGCCGCGCAGTAGCCCTCGGCGTCGTCCTCCTCCCAGTTCTTCATGAACAGCGCCTCGACCGCGACCCCGCGCTCGCGCAGGCGCAGCAGCGCGACCGCCGAGTCGACCCCGCCGGACAGCGCCACGCACACCGGCTCGTCCATCGCCTGCTCAGCCATCACCCCTCGGCCCGATGTCTCCCGCCGGGACGCGGACCGCTCGGCCGGCGCCCGGGCGGTGAATTCTACCTCGCGGCGGGTCCGGCCCCGCGCGTGACAGGGGCGCCCGGCTGCGGTTCAATGGGGCCCGGCCCGGCACGTCGAGGTGGCCCGATGGACCTGGTGAGCACGATCGCCCTGAGCATGGGCACGGCCTGGGCGAGCGGCATCAACCTGTACGCCGCGGTGCTGATGCTCGGGCTGCTCGGGGCGACCGGCCATGCCGACCTGCCCCCCGATCTCGAGCCCC
Organism: uncultured Ectothiorhodospiraceae bacterium; assembly: GCA_964599705.1. Lineage (GTDB taxonomy): Bacteria > Pseudomonadota > Gammaproteobacteria > HK1 > HK1 > CAZRGU01. Next base: position 2,081 of record CAZRGU010000381.1, read on the forward strand.
TGACCCACCCGTTGGTGATCATGGCAGCGGCCTTCATGTACGTGGTGGAGTTCTTCGCCGACAAGGTGCCGGGGGTGGACAGCGGCTGGGATACCGTGCACACCTTCGTGCGCATCCCCGCCGGCGCGGTGCTCGCCGCCGCGGCGATGGGCGAGGTGAGCATGCCGGCCCAGATCGCCGCGGCCCTGCTCGGCGGAACGCTGGCCGCCGGGACCCATGCGGCCAAGGCCGGGACGCGGGTGCTGATCAACACCTCGCCCGAGCCGCTCAGCAACTGGTGCGCCTCGATCGCCGAGGACCTGGCGGTGGTCGCCGGGCTGTGGGCGGCGCTGCGCTACCCGTGGCTGTTCGTGGCGCTGCTGGTGCTCTTCGTCCTCCTGCTCGTCTGGCTGCTGCCGCGCCTCGGGCGCGCCCTGTGGGCCGTATTCGCCGGGCTTCGCCGCCTGCTCGGCGGCCGGGAGCGAGCGGTGGCGCCGGGCGCCGAGCGGCCACCACCCGGGGAGGCGGCCAAGGCCCTCGAGGCCACGGAGCCGGCCGGAGAGACCCCCGAGGAGCGGTAGCCCGCGGCGCTCGGCGATGCGGCCCCCCTCGCTGCGGGTGCGGCAGCCGGATCCGCGAGGTCGCGGAGGTCTCCGCGCGCTGCCGATCGGAGCCCCGACGAGCGCGGGT
>CAZRGU010000382.1:0-2714 GCA_964599705.1 uncultured Ectothiorhodospiraceae bacterium
CTCTCAGTGGACGACCGGCGTCCCCGACCGGCTCGCCGGTCGCGGCGGCGTCCGGCAGGCACCGCGGGCGACGTGGCGCGCGTTCTGGAGCACGGCGAGGCCGAGCAGGACGGCGGCCAGCGCGAGCAGCTCGAGCTGGTAGGTGGCGATGAAGCCCTGGATGCGCCCGCCGGCCGCGCCGGCCAGCGACGGGAACACGGTGGCCAGCGAGGCGAGCGCGATCGGCAGCGCCGGCGAGCAGCACAGGGTCGGGGCGAGCACCCCGAGCGCCACCCCGCCACTGGCCGAGGCCTTGCGGGCGCGCAGCCCGGCGCGGAGCTGGTGGCCGATCAGCGCCACCAGCAGCGCGACCATGGCGGCCATCACCAGCGCGAGCAGGGCGCGCTCGGCGTCGAGGTAGCGCAGCGCCACCAGCCCGATCCGCCCGCCGGTGAACGAGGCCGGCAGGGTCACCAGGTAGAGCGGCAGGGCCACCGCGAAGCCGGCCAGCGCGAGGAGGCGCCCGCGGCGGGTAGCCAGCACTGAGCGCAGCCCGGCGAGCGCCTCGCTCACCGCCCGACCCCGGCAAAGCGGGTGATGGTGTCCATGGTGACCCCCGGGGTGCCCTCGACGGCGCGCAGCATCCCCTGCTCGTCGATCAGGAAGTAGATGTCCGGGTAGCGGCGAGGGTTGTAGCGCCGGGCCATCTCGGCGCCGGCCTCGCCGAAGGTCCAGTTGCCCGCCTCGAGCAGCCCCGGCCCGAAGCGGGCCACGAACTCGCGCAGCGCCGGCCCCGGGTAGCCGCCGTTGTCGAGGTTGCGAATCGCCAGCACCTGCAGCCCGGCCCGCTCGAGCACGGCGCGCTTCTCGGCCATCGCCGCGAGGCCCGCGGCGCAGCTCGAGCACCAGGTCGAGAGCATCCACAGCATCACCCTGGTGCCGCGGAACTCGGCCAGCGAGCGCTCCTGGCCGGCGCTCTCGAAGGTCGCGTCCGGGGCCGGCACCGGGAGGTGGGCGGCGGCCCGGGCCGCGGCGGCGGGCAGCAGCGCGGCGAGCACGAGGAGCGCGGCGAGCGCCAGCCGGGACGACGCCCCGGCGCCCGGCGCGGCGGCCCTCAGCCGGCGCAGCACGAGAGCGCCTCGACGTCGCGGGTGAAGGTCTGGGCGCAGAGCTTCAGTCCCTCGACCATGGTGAGATAGGGGAAGAGCTGCCCGGCGAGCGCCTCGACGCTCATCCCGGCCGCGATCGCCAGGGCCGCGGCCTGCACCACCTCGCCACCTTCGGGGGCGAGGATCTGGGCGCCGAGCAGCCGGCCCCCGTCGCGCGCCGCCACCAGCTTGATGAACCCCCGGGTGGCGAAGTTGGCGAGCGCCCGGGGCACGTGCTCGAGCGCCAGGGTGCGGCTCTCGGTGGCGATCCCGCGCGCCGCCGCCCGCGCCTCGTCGAGGCCGACCACGGCGACCTGCGGGTCGGTGAAGACCACCTCGGGCAGGGTGGCCAGATCGAGCCTCGCCTCGCCGCCGGTCATGTTGATCGCCGCCCGGGTGCCGGCGGCGGCGGCCACATAGACGTACTGTGGCCGGTCGGTGCAGTCGCCCGCGGCGTAGACGTGCTCGGCGCTGGTGCGCAGCCGCTCGTCGACCCGGATCGCGCCGCGGGCGTCGGTCTCGACCCCGGCCCGCTCGAGGCCCAGCCCGGCCGTGCGCGGCCGCCGCCCGGTGGCGACCAGCAGCCGGTCGCCCTCGATCGGGCCGCTCGCGGTCTCGAGCCGGAAGCGCCCCGAGCGGTGCTCGACCGCCGAGGGCACGGTGTGGGTGCGGACCTCGATGCCCTCGGCGGCAAAGGCCGCCTCGAGCCCGGCGCCGAGCGCCGGGTCGAGGCGCGACAGCAGGGTGCTGCGGGCCAGCACCGTGACCGCGCTGCCCAGGCGCCGGAAGGCCTGGGCGAGCTCGAGGGCCACCGACGAGCCGCCGATCACCAGCAGGTGCTCGGGCAGGGACTCGGCGGCGAGCGCCTCGGTCGAGGTCCAGTAGGGGGTCGCGGCGAGCCCCGGGATCGCGGGGACGGCAGGCGCGGCCCCGGTCGCGATCAGCACCCGGTCGGCGACCACGGTGCAGCTCGCGCCGTCGCCGCCCTCGACCACCACCGTGCGCGCGTCGGCGAGCCGCCCGCGCCCGTGGATCAGGGTGATCGCCGGGTTGCCGTCGAGGACCTGCCGGTACTTGGCATCGCGCAGCTCCTCGACCCGCGCCTGCTGCTGGGCGGTGAGCAGCGCCCGGTCGACCCGGGGATCGCTGCGGGCCAGCCCGGCGAAGGGGTGGGCGCGCTGCAGGTGGGCGATCTGGGCGGCGCGGATCAGGATCTTGGAGGGCACGCAGCCGACGTTGACGCAGGTCCCTCCGAGGGTGCCCGACTCGATCATGGTCACCCGCGCACCGCGCTCGGCGGCGCGGATCGCGGCCGCGAAGGCCCCCGAGCCGCTGCCGATCACGGCCACGTGCAGCCCGCCGCCCGACCCGCCGCCGCGCCGCGCGGGCGCCGGGCCATCCGGCGCCACCCGGTCGGCGGCAGCCTCGGCAGCCTCGGTGATCTGCAGCTCGTGAACGCTCCTGCTCATCTCGGCTCCTCTCGGCGACGGCGCTCCGGCCCCGCGGCCGGCGCCGGTTCGGTCCGGTTATCGGTACTGATGGGCCAAGGATAAGCCCCGTACCGGGGTACGGAGTCAAGGGGCTCGG
>CAZRGU010000383.1:0-2712 GCA_964599705.1 uncultured Ectothiorhodospiraceae bacterium
CCGGGGGCTCGATCCCGGGCAGAGCCCGGGCTACGAGAGACATCGAGCCAAGGGACGGCACCGGGCAGGCCTTCCTCGTAGCCCGGGCTCTGCCCGGGATCGAGCCCGGTTTCGCACCAGGCCTTCGCCGCCAGAGCGGAACCCGGAGTCGCGCTGGCGCCCGACCTACGCCCGGGTTCGAGCGTGGGGTGGCACCGGGCAGGCCTTCCTCGTAGCCCGGGCTCTGCCCGGGATCGAGCCCGGGTTCGCACCAGACCTTCGCCGCCAGAGCGAAACCCGGCGTCGCGCTGGCGCCCGACCTACGCCCGGGTTCGGGCGTGGGATGGCACCGGGCAGTGTGCAAACGGGCACCTCGCCTCGGATGCAACGTCGTTGCGTGACCTTTGGTTGCGTGACCTTGGCATCAACGGCTTGGTCCTGGTTCGATGCGGGTTTGGGGGGAATCGCGCTCCTGCTGCGGGCGCCCCTGGCCGTCCCCGGGCGAGCGCCTCTGCATCTTCCACCGGCCGGCGGCCGTGGCCACCACGATGTACGCGTTCGACGTTGCATCGGCCGGCCTGAAGACTCGACGCTGCCGGCGTCCGGCTGGCCACCCCAGGCCGCAGCGGGCGCCTCCGGCCGGTCGAGATGGCCCCGAGACCGCGGGGACCCGGTCGACTACCCCGCCTCCCACACCTGGGTGAGCCAGACGGCGGTCTGCTGCTGGTGGCGCTTGCGGAAGCCGCGCGCGGCGATCCGCTCCTCGATCATCGCCACCGGGTGGACGTAGGGGCGGAAGGCCGAGCCGATCAGGCGCAGCCCGAGGGCGAGCAGCGCCACCCCGGCGCGGGTCAGGGTGCGCTCGCGGGGGATGGTGAAGGCGTAGACGCGCCGGGTCCGCTCGAGCGAGGCGTCGACCAGCGCCGCGGCGTCCGGATAGCAGCAGATCACCTTGTCGAGCACCGTGACCTCGGCCGGCTCGAGCTCGGCGGCGAGCGCCAGGAAGTCGCCCTCGAGGTAGTGGGTGCGCCCGGCCAGGCCGCGCTCGGCGGCCCAGCGGCGGGCCTCGGCGATCATCGCGGGGGCGAGCTCGATGCCGAGCGCCCGGCGCGCGCCGCGCTCGAGCAGGCTCTGGTGCAGGTGTCCCACCCCGCAGCCGATCTCGAGCACCGTGGCCTCCCGGTAGCCGGCCGCCTCGAGCCCGGCGAGAAGCTGGCGCTGCGAGCGCTCGAAGCCGCGCCGCTCGAAGCGGCGCCGGTAGCGGCCGGCGAAGCGCGAGAAGAGCCGCGCCGCGGCGCTGGCGTGGGGACAGCAGCAGCAGGTCATGGTTGCGCCCTCCGGGTTCGCCCGCGCGGCACCGCTCCGGGCGGCCAGTGTAGCCGTACCGTCCCCGCTACCCGAAGACCTTCCACACGACGAGCACGGTGCCGACGACGACCACCACCAGGTAAACGACCCGAACCACGTCGCCGAGCGTGAAGATCCGGCGGCTGCTCAGCTCCTCCCAGTGCGCGTCGCACCATGCCCCGCTGGTCGGGGCCCTCGGATGGGCCCGCAGGTGCCCGGGGCGGCCGCAGACCTCGCAGATCCCGCAGTAGCCCTCCGGAATGTCCTTCAGCTCCTCGGCCAGCCTCGGGTTCGATTCCCGCTCGCTGCAGTAACAGCTCGCGGTCATGCCGTGCCCCTGGTCACCGCTGGCAGGGCCCCGCGCCCGGCGAGCCGAGCGCACCGCTCCCCCCGGGTGCCCGCCGGCTGCCCGCGCCACCCGGGCGCAGGCGTCCCCCGCCGGGCGATCCGCCGCCGGGCAGCGCCGGGGTCACGCCAGCCCTCACTCGTAGACCCCGACCCGGTCGGCGAGGAAGGGGTAGTCGCGCCGGGCCGCCTCGACCTCGGCGCGCCCGAGCTCGAGGTGGCGCAGCTCCTCGCCCTCGCCGAAGGCGAGCGGCGGGTGGTGCTCGTCCATCCACGGCGGGCAGTACAGCGAGTGGCCGAAGCCGGGCCCGGCGCGGTTGAGGCTGAGCAGGTGGATCTGGTTCTCCATCGCCCGGGTGATCACGAACGGGTGCCAGCTCGCGAACGACTCGTCGCGGAAGTAGGCGCCGGCGTGGACCAGCAGGTGGATGCCGCGCGCCACGGTCAGGTGGCGGGTGAGCTCGGGCTCGCGGATGTCGTAGCAGATGATCGGGGCGAGGCGCAGCGCCCCGATCTCGAGCACCAGCAGCCCGCGCCCGGGCACGAACAGGTCGCGCTCGCGCGAGGCGCCGTAGTGGGCGAGGTGGATCTTGTCGTAGTGCCCGGCGAGGCGCCCGTCGGGGCCGAGCGCGGCCTGGCAGATGCGGATGCCGTCGGCGGCGCGCCGCGGGAAGCCGAAGAGCAGATGACAGCCGTGGCGGCGGGCGAGCGGCGCGAATGCCTCGCAGGAGGGCCCGTCGAGGGGCTCGGCGAGCGCCGCCAGGCGCGCCCCGAGGTGCTCGTCGTAGGGGACGCTGGCGAGCTCGGGCAGGACCACCAGATCCGCCCCGCGCCGGTCGAGCTCGGCATCGATCAGGGCGACCAGCCGCGCCAGGTGGGCGTCGCGCTCGGCCGCCCCGGACATCGCCGGCACCGCGACCTGGCAGGCCAGCACCCGCAGCCGCGCACCCTCCTCCCCACCGCCGCTCGCGGCCACCGCCGGGCGTGCGCTCAGAGTTTGTGAAAAAACCGCGCGCCGTCGCGAGGGCGTTCCTGGGCGAC
>CAZRGU010000384.1:0-2712 GCA_964599705.1 uncultured Ectothiorhodospiraceae bacterium
GCTCACCGTCCCCTACTTCGCCGATGCGCGGCTGCGCGCCTGGGTCGAGGAGCGGCTCGCCTCGCGGCGCTTCACCCGCGTGGTGGTGGTCTGCTCGTCGATGGCCCAGTACGTCGAGGGCCACCTCGGGGCGCGGCTGCGCAGCGTCCTCGATCTCATCGACGTCGACTCCGAGAAGTGGCGCGACTACGCGGGCCGGCGCCGCTGGCCGATGCGCGCGGTCTACGCCCGCGAGGGGCGCACCCTGCTCGCCTACGAGCGGGCGCTGGCGGCGCGCTTCGATGCCACGGTGCTGGTCTCGGCCGAGGAGGCCGCGCTGCTGCGCCGGCTCTCGCCGGAGTGCGCGGGGCGCATCGAGCACGTGCGAAACGGGGTCGACGCCGGCTACTTCCGGCCCGACCGCGCCTGCCCCAACCCCTACCCGCCCGGCACCCGGGCGCTGGTGTTCACCGGCGCGATGGACTACTGGGCCAACGCCGACGCGGTGCGCTGGTTCGCCGAGCAGGCCTTCCCGGCGGTGCGCGCGCGGGTCCCCGAGGCCGCCTTCTGGGTGGTCGGGGCGCGCCCGACCCGCGAGGTGCGCGCGCTCGCCCGCCGGCCCGGGGTGGAGGTGACCGGCGCGGTCGACGACGTGCGCCCCTACCTCGCCCACGCCGCGGCCAGCGTCGCCCCGCTGCGCCTCGCCCGCGGGGTGCAGAACAAGGTGCTCGAGGCGATGGCCATGGCCCGCCCGGTGATCGCCACCCCCGAGGCCCTCGAGGGGCTCGGCGCCTGGCCGCGCTCGGCGGTGCGCGAGGCCGCCTCGCCGGGCGCGCTCGCCGAGGCGGCGCTGGCCGTGCTCGCCGAGGGCCCGGCGGCCTGCCCGGAGGCGCGCGCCTTCGTGCGCGAGCACTTCGACTGGGACGCCAACCTCGGGCGCCTGTGCGAGCTGCTCGAGGGCGAGGCGCCGGCCGCCGCCCCCGCCGCGGCCTGTGCCTGAGAGGGCGCGCCGGTGTGCGGGATCGCCGGGATCTTCGATGCGCGCGGCGAGCGCCCGGTCGAGCGCGCGCTGCTCGAGCGGATGCGCGACGTGCAGCGCCACCGCGGCCCGGACGGGGCCGGCATCCACCTCGAGCCCGGCCTCGGCCTCGCCCACCGCAGGCTCTCGATCATCGATCTGGCCGGCGGCGAGCAGCCGATGGCCAACGAGGACGGCTCGGTGCGGGTGACCTACAACGGCGAGATCTACAACTTCGCCGAGCTGCGCGCCGAGCTCGAGCGCGCCGGCCATCGCTTCGCGACCCGCTGCGACACCGAGGTGATCTGCCACGGCTGGGAGGAGTGGGGCGAGCGCTGCGTCGAGCGCTTCCGCGGGATGTTCGCCTTCGCGCTCTGGGACCGCGGCGCCCGCACCCTGTTCCTGGCCCGTGACCGGCTCGGGATCAAGCCGCTGCACTACGCCTGGCTGCCCGGCGGCGAGCTGCTGTTCGCCTCCGAGCTCAAGGGGCTCACCGCCCACCCGGGGCTCGACCGGCGCATCGACCCGTGCGCGATCGAGGACTACCTCGCCTACGGCTACATTCCCGACCCGCGCTCGATCTACGCGGCGGTGCGCAAGCTCGAGCCCGGCCACACGCTGACCGTTCGCCGCGGCGCGCCCGCGCCGGGGCCGCGCCGCTACTGGGAGCTGTCCTTCGAGCCCACGCTCCCCGGCTCCGAGGCCGACCTCGGGGCCGAGCTGATCGAGCGCCTCGCCGAGGCGGTGCGCCTGCGGCTGGTCTCCGAGGTGCCCCTCGGGGCGTTCCTCTCGGGCGGCATCGACTCGAGCGCGGTGGTGGCGATGATGGCCGGGCAGGGCGAGGGTCCGGTGCGGACCTGCTCGATCGCCTTTGCCGAGCCGCGCTACGACGAGAGCCGCTACGCCGAGCAGGTGGCCCGGCGCTACCGCACCGAGCACTACGTCGAGACCGTCGACCCGAGCGACGCGGGCCTGGTGCCGAGGCTCGCCGAGGTCTACGACGAGCCCTTCGCCGACCCCTCCGCGCTGCCCACCTACCGGCTCTGCCAGATCACCCGCAAGCGGGTCACGGTGGCCCTCTCGGGCGACGGCGGCGACGAGAACCTTGGCGGCTACACCCGCTACCGGATGCACTGCAACGAGGAGCGGCTGCGCGCAGCCCTCCCCCTGGCACTTCGCCGCGCCCTGTTCGCACCGCTCGGCTGCCTCTACCCCAAGGCCGACTGGGCGCCGCGGGTGCTGCGCGCCAAGACCACCTTCCAGGCCCTGGCCAAGGACAGCCTCGAGGCCTACTTCCACACCGTCGCGCTGTTCCCCGATGCCCTGCGCCGGGCGCTCTACACCGCCGAGTTTCGCCGCGAGCTCCAGGGCTACCACGCCATCGAGGTGCTGCGCCGCCACGACCGCGACGCCCCGCGCGACGACCCCCTCTCGCGCATCCAGTACCTCGACCTCAACACCTACCTGCCCGGCGACATCCTCACCAAGGTCGACCGCGCGAGCATGGCCCACTCGCTCGAGGTCCGCGTCCCGTTCCTCGACCACCCCCTGGTCGAGTGGATGGCGAGGCTGCCCCCGGCGCTCAAGTTGCGCGCCGGCAGCGGCAAGCACCTCTTGAAGCGCGCCCTCGAGCCCCACCTCCCCCGCGAGCTCCTCTACCGCAGAAAGCAGGGCTTCGACGTCCCGCTCGCGCAGTGGTTCAGGGGGCCGCTGCG
>CAZRGU010000385.1:0-2705 GCA_964599705.1 uncultured Ectothiorhodospiraceae bacterium
CTCAGCCGTCGCGCCCGAGCCCGCGCCGGGCCAGCGCGATGCGCCAGGCGATGCCGGCATCGAGCAGCGGGCGGGGCGGGATCCAGGCCGGAGGCGGCAGCGCCAGGGCGTCGGCGAGCAGCGCCGAGTCGACCCCCAGGGCGTGGTCGACCAGCAGCCGCGCGCCGATCACGCCGCGGGTCACGCCGGAGCCGTTGTAGCCGGCCGAGCAGTGGACGTTGGCCGCGAGCCGGCCGAAGTAGGCGTTGAGGTTGCGGCTCACGCAGACCACCCCCGACCAGGTGTGCTCGATGGACAGCCCGGGCAGCGCCGGGAAGCGCACCCGCAGCCCGCGCTCGTGGATGCGGCGCCGCGCGGCGAGCGCCGCGGCGTCCATCGCCAGGCGTGGCCGGTACTCGGAGGTGTTGCGGATCATCAGCCGGTGATCGGGGGTGTAGCGCAGGGTGGCGCCGGCCGGGTGGGCCGAGAGCACCCCCCAGTCGCCGGGGTCGCCGATGGCGGCCCGTTCGGTGGCGGTGAGCGGCCGGGTCAGGCTGGCGGTGAGCACCAGCGGGGCGAGGCGCGAGCGCAGCACCCCGAGCCCGGGCAGGAATCCGTTGGCGGCGAGCACCAGGTGGGCCGCGCGGACGCTTCCCTGCGCCCCGACCAGACGGACCTCGCGCCCGTGCTCGATGCGCCTGATCGGGCTGTCCTCGTAGAGCGTCACCGACTCGGGCAGGGCCGCGGCCAGCCCGCGGGCGAGCGCCGCCGGCTGGAGCATCACCGCGCCGGCGGTGTGCACGCCGGCGAGGTAGTAGTCGGTGCCGAGGCGCGCGGCCAGGGCCTCTCGGTCGAGGACCTGGTGGGCGAGGCCGAGGCGCTCGCAGAGCGCGGCGATCGACTCGACCTCGCGGAGGCTCGCCGGGGTCGCCGCGCAGTGGTACTTGCCGATCTCGCGCCACTGGCACTCGATCCCGTGGCGCGTCACGGTCTCGCGCAGCCAGGCGATGGCGGCGCAGTTGAGCCGCAGCTTGCGCGCCGCGATCACCTCGCGCGCGCCGCTGCCGAGCCCCGAGGTCGAAAGATCGACGGCGAACCCGGAGTTGCGCCCCGAGGCGCTCTCCCCGGCGCGCTGGGCATCGACCACCACCACCCGCGCCTCGGGGAGCAGCTCGGCGAGCCGGTGGGCGGCGGCCAGCCCGGTGTAGCCGGCCCCGAGCACCGCCCAGTCGGCGCGCTGCTCGCCGCGCAGCCGGTGCGGCGCCGGGCGCTCGCCGAGCAGCCGGATCCAGCCGCAGGTACGGTCGTCGGCGGGCAGCAGCGTTCCCATGGCGGCGGCCGCGCCCCGACTACTGGTCGACCACCGAGCCGTCGCGGTGCAGCCGGGTGCGCACCGCGCGGGGCCGGAACGGGAAGCGCTCGGCGGCATCCGCGGCCAGGGTCACCCCGATGCCGGGCGCCTCGGGGACCACGATGTAGCCGGCCTCGAGGGCGAGCGGGCGCTCGACCAGCCCCTCGGGGGCCGCCTCGCCGCCCGGCGGGAGGTGGGCGGCGCGCGCCGTGCCCGGCTCGAGGGGGTACTCCTGGAGGGCGAAGTTGGGGATCGCCGCGGCGAGCTGCACGCAGGCCGCGGTGCTCACCGGCCCGAGCGGGTTGTGCGGCACCACCCGCGCGTAGCGGGCCTCGGCCAGCGCGGCGACCTTCTTGGCGTGGCTCAGCCCGCCGCACAGGCAGACATCGGGGCGCACGTAGTGGACCGCGGCGCGGGCCAGCAGCATCTCGAACTCGTGGATGGTGTGCAGCCGCTCGCCGGTGGCGATCGGCACCCGCACCTTGGCCGCGATCTCGGCCATCGCGTCGAGGTTGTCGGGCAGGGTCGGGTCCTCGATGAAGAACGGGTGGTAGGGCTCGATGGCGCCGGCCAGCGCGACGGCCTCGGCCGGGGTGAGCCGCCGGTGCAGCTCGAGGCACAGGTCGACGTCCTCGCCGACCGCCTCGCGGAAGCGGCGCACGCGCTCCGCGGCGGCGCCGATCTTGCGCGCATGGCTCTCCTCGTAGGGCCGGTCGCGGGGCTCGTCGAGAAACGGCGAGAGGTGGCCGATGGCGGTGAAGCCGGCCGCCTTGGCGGCCAGGCAGCGCTCGATCACCTGCTCGGTGCTCTCCCCGTAGACGTGGTAGTAGGCGCGCACCCGGTCCCGGCAGCGCCCGCCGAGGAGTTGGTAGCAGGGGACCCCGAGGTGCTTGCCGGCGATGTCCCAGAGCGCGATGTCGATGGCGCTCAGCGCCCCCATGATCGCCGCGCCGCGAAAGTGCGTCCAGCGGTACAGGTACTGCCAGTGGTGCTCGATGCGCAGCGGGTCCTGGCCCACGAGGTAGCGGGCGAAGGTCTCGACGGCCGCCGCCGAGGCCTCGAGGTAGCCCCACGCCCCGGACTCGCCGACCCCGCTGATCCCGGCGTCGGTCTCGACCACGACGAACAGGAAACGGTCCGCGGCCACGCAGCGCACCGCGGTGATCTTCATCGCCGATGCCATCGCTCCTCCTTCCCAAGCCCGCATCGGCAAGCGATGCGGGCCAGCAGCGGGCGAGGCGCGGATCCTACTCCTTGGCGGCACCCGGCGGGCGCCCGGCGCCCATCGCATGCCGCCGGGCGCCGCCCAGGGCCGTCGCGCCGGGCTACGGCGGTTCCTGGCTCGAACCCGGGCAGAGCCCGGGCTACGAGGAAA
>CAZRGU010000386.1:0-1161 GCA_964599705.1 uncultured Ectothiorhodospiraceae bacterium
CTGAGCGGCCTGCTCGCCGAGCCCGGGCGCTTCGACCGCGAGGGGCTCGCGGCGCGCGCGCGGGCGATGGCCGATGCCCTGCGCCACCGCGGCCCCGATGCCGGCGGGGTGTGGGTCGACGAGGCCGCAGGCATCGCCATCGGGCACCGCCGCCTGGCGGTGCTCGACCTGAGCGCGGCCGGGGCCCAGCCGATGGTCTCGGCCAGTGGCCGCCTGGTGCTCGCCTACAACGGCGAGGTCTACAACTTCGCCGCGCTGCGCGCCGAGCTCGAGCGCTGCGGCCACGCCTTCTCCGGGCACGGCGACACCGAGGTGGTGCTCGCCGCCTGCGAGCAGTGGGGGCTGGAGCGCGCCCTCGGGCGCTTCGTCGGGATGTTCGCGCTGGCGCTGTGGGACCGCGAGCGGCGGGTGCTGGCGCTCGCCCGCGACCGGCTCGGCATCAAGCCGCTCTACTGGGGGCGGGCCGGCGGGCTGGTGCTGTTCGCCTCCGAGCTCAAGGCGCTGCGCGCGATCGGGGACTGGCGCCCGGAGCTCGACCGCGACGTGCTCGCCGCCTACCTGCGCCACAACTACGTCCCCACCCCCCACTGCATCTACCGGGGGCTGGCCAAGCTCGAGCCCGGGGCGCTGGTCGAGATCGGGGAGCGGGGCGAGCCGGTGGTGCGCCGCTACTGGTCGCTCGCCGAGCGCATCGGGGAACTCGAGGCGCTGGGCGATCCGGGCGAGGCCGAGGAGCGGCTCGAGGCCGCCCTCGCCGAGGCGGTGCGCTGCCGGCTGGTCGCCGACGTGCCGCTCGGCGCGTTCCTCTCGGGAGGGGTCGACAGCTCCACGGTGGTCGCGCTGATGCAGCGCGAGCTCGGCGCCCCGGTGCGCACCTTCACCATCGGCTTCCGCGAGCCCGGCTACGACGAGGCCGAGCATGCCCGCGCGGTGGCGGCCCACCTCGGCACCGAGCACACCGAGCGCTACCTCTCGCCTGCCGAGAGCCGCGAGGTGATCCCGGCGCTGCCCGAGCTCTACGACGAGCCGTTCGCCGACGTCTCCCAGATCCCCACCTACCTGGTCTCGCGGGTGGCCCGCGAGGCGGTCACGGTGAGCCTCTCGGGCGACGGCGGCGACGAGCTCTTCGCCGGCTACAACCGCTACCTGTGGGGGCGGCGG
>CAZRGU010000386.1:1261-2702 GCA_964599705.1 uncultured Ectothiorhodospiraceae bacterium
TCGACACCCTGACCTACCTCCCCGACGACATCCTCACCAAGGTCGACCGGGCGAGCATGGCGGTGAGCCTCGAGGCCCGCGTGCCGCTGCTCGATCACCGGGTCGTCGAGCTCGCCTGGTCGCTGCCGCTGGCCATGAAGCTGCGCGGGTCGAGCAGCAAGTGGCTGCTGCGCCGGGTCCTCTACCGCCACGTGCCGCGGGCGCTGATCGAGCGCCCGAAGATGGGCTTCGGGGTGCCGATCGAGGCGTGGCTGCGCGGGCCGCTGCGCGACTGGGCCGAGGCGCTGCTCGACGAGCGGCGGCTGCGCGCCGAGGGGATCCTCGAGCCGGCCCCGATCCGGGCCCGGTGGGCCGAGCACCTCTCGGGGCGGCGCAACTGGCAGTACTCGCTGTGGGGGGTGCTGATGTTCCAGGCCTGGCGCGAGCGCTGGGGCTGATGGGCGGGGCGCTCGGCTGCGCCCTGGTCACCGGGGCGAGCGGCTTCCTCGGCCGGCGCCTGTGCGCGCGGCTGCGCGCCGAGGGGGTGCGGGTCCGGGCCCTGTCGCGCCGTCCCGGGGAGGGCCCCTGGGAGGATGCGCTGGCGCTCGACCTGGCCACCGCTCCGCTGCCGCCGGGCGCGCTCGCCGGGGTCGACACCGTCTTTCACCTCGCCGCCCGTACCCATGCGCTCGGCGAGCGCGGCGACGAGCCGCTCTACCGTGCGCTCAACGTCGAGGGTACCCGGCGGGTGGTGGAGGCGGCGGTCGCGGCCGGGGTGGCGCGGCTGGTCCTGGCGAGCAGCGTCAAGGCGATCGGCGAGGGCGGGCCGCACTGTCTCGACGAGGACAGCCCCGAGGCGCCGGCCAGCGCCTACGGGCGCAGCAAGCTCGAGGCCGAGCGGCTGGTGCAGGCGGCCGGGCGCACGCGCGCCATCCACACCGCGGTGCTGCGCCTCACCCTGCTCTACGGGTCCGGTGCGCCCGGCAACCTCGCGCGGATGCTCGCCGCGGTGCGCCGCCACCGCTTCCCGCCGATTCCCGAGTGCGGCAACCGCCGCTCGCTGCTCCACGTCGACGACGCGGTCGAGGCGCTGCTGCTCGCCGCCCGCCGCCCCGAGGCGGCCGGGCGCACCTACATCGTCACCGGCCCCCGGCCCTACTCGACCCGCGAGATCTACGAGGCGATGTGCCGCGCGCTCGGGCGCGAGCCGCCGCGCTGGTCGGTTCCGCTCGCCGCCCTGCGCCTCCTCGCCCGCGCCGGGGATGCCGGCGGGCGCCTCGCCGGCAGGCGCCTGCCGCTCGATTCGGCGGCGCTCGACAAGCTGGCCGGCTCGGCCTGGTACAGCGCGCGGCGCATCGAGCGCGAGCTCGGCTTCCGCGCCCGCCGCGAGCTGGCCGAGTCGCTGCTCGAGATGGCCGCCGCCGAGAGTTTGTGACAAAAATCGCGGCCCGGGCCACGAGGA
>CAZRGU010000387.1:0-2693 GCA_964599705.1 uncultured Ectothiorhodospiraceae bacterium
GCCGCCGGGGCGCGGGCGGCCGGGATGGCGTGCGTGATCGTGGGGCGGCGCGAGGCGCCCGGCGCCATGAGCGCGCGCTCGCTGGGCGAGGTCGCGCGGCTCCTGGGCCTCGCAGCGCAGCCGCGGGGAGATCGCCGGTGACCCTCGTTCCCTACCTGCGCATCGCGCGCTTCGATCACTGGTTCAAGAACGTCTTCGTGCTCCCCGGGGTGGTGGTGGCGGTCTACGCCAACCCGCACCTGCTCGGCTGGCCGCTGCTCTGGGCGATCGTCGTCGCCCTGGTCGCCACCGGCCTGGTCGCCTCGAGCAACTACGTGATCAACGAGATCCTCGATGCGCCGCAGGATGCCCTGCACCCGGTCAAGCGTGCCCGCCCGATCCCGTCGGGCGAGATCGACCTGCGCCTCGCCTACGCCGAGTGGCTGGTGCTCGCGGCCGCGGGGCTCGCCATCGGCTGGTCTCAGGGGCCGGGGGTGTTCTTCTCGGTGCTGGCGCTCTGGGTGATGGGCTGCGTGTACAACATCCCGCCGCTGCGCAGCAAGGACAAGCCCTACCTCGACGTGCTCAGCGAGGCGCTCAACAACCCGATCCGGCTGCTGGTCGGCTGGTACGCGAGCGGCATCGAGGTGGTGCCACCGGCCTCGCTGGTCGCCGCCTACTGGATGGTCGGCGCCTTCTTCATGGCCGTGAAGCGCTTCGCCGAGTTCCGGCGCATCGATGACCCGGTGGTGGCGCGCGAGTACCGGGCCTCCTTCGGCTACTACGACCAGGAGCGCCTGCTGGTCAGCATCACCTACTACGGGGTCGCCTTTGGGCTCTTCTTCGGCATCTTCCTGATCCGCTACCGCATGGAGCTGATTCTCTCGGTGCCGGTGATCGCCGGGCTGATCGCCTGGTACATCCACCTCGGCTTCCAGGAGGACAGCCCCGCGCAGTACCCCGAGCGGCTCTACCGCCAGCGCGGCTTCGTCGCCTTCGCGGTGCTCTGCGTCGGGGTGATGGTGGCGCTGCTGTTCGTCGACGTGCCGGTGCTCGACCGGATCTTCGCCCCCACCATCCCGGCCCGGGGCGCCCCGTGAGCACCGCCCGGAGCAGGCTGGCGCTCGCTGCCAGGGTCGATGCCGAGGGCGCCCGCGAGTTCGCCCGCTACTTCGTCTCGGGCGGGGCGGCCCTGGCGCTCCAGATCGCGGTGCTCACCGCTCTGGTCGAGTGGCTCGCCACCCCGCCGGTGCTCGCCTCCGGGGTGGGCTTCGTGCTCGCCTGCGTGCTCAACTACACCTTGCAGCGCTGCTGGGTGTTTCGCGCCGCAGGTGCCCACCGGGTGCTCTTCGCCCGCTACGCCGGGGTGACCACCGCGACCCTCGGGCTCAACCTGGTGCTGTTCTGGTTGACCGCCGAGGTCATCGGCATCTGGTACCCGCTCGCCCAGGTGCTGTGCACCGGGGCGATCTTCCTGCTCAACTTCGCCATCAACCGGGCCTACACCTTCGCCGAGCGGGCACCGGAGGCGGAGAAGACGTGACCACCGAGGCACGCTCGGGCGCTGGGAGTGCGCGCCGGCCGGTGCTGCTGATCAGCGACATCTTCCCGCCGCGAACCGGCGGCTCGGGGCGCTGGCTCTGGGAGGTCTACCGGCGGCTGCCGCCCGAGCAGGTGGTGATCGCGGCCGGGCGGGCGAGCGGAGACGAGGGGTTCGATCGCGGCCACGACCTGCGCGTCGAGCGGGTGCCGCTCACGCTCTCCGACTGGAGCCTCGCCTCGGCGGCCGGGCGGCGCGGCTACCGCGAGGCCACCGCCGCGGTCCGTGCGCTTCTCGAGCGCCACCGCGTGGGTGCCATCCACGCCGCCCGCTGCCTGCCCGAGGGCTGGATCGCCTGGTGGCTCGGCCTGCGCACCGGGCTCCCCTATGCCTGCTACGTGCACGGCGAGGAGCTCGCCATCGCCGCCTCGAGCCGCCAGCTCACCTGGATGGCGCGCCGGGTCTACGCGGGTGCAGGGAGGATCATCGCCAACAGCGAGAACACCGCGCGGCTGCTGCGCGAGCGCTGGCTGCGCGACGGCGGGCAGCTCCACGTCGTCCACCCCGGGGTCGACACCACTCGCTTCTGCCCGGCCCCGCGCGACCCGGCGGTGCGCGCCGCCCTCGGCTGGGGCCAGCGCCCGGTGGTGCTCACCGTCGGAAGACTGCAGCGGCGCAAGGGCCACGACGTGATGATCCAGGCCATCGCGCTGCTCCGCAATCGCTGCCCGGATCTCCTCTACGCCATCGTCGGCGATGGCGAGGAGCGGGCTCGGCTCGAGGCAATGACCGGCGAGCTCGGGGTTGGAGATCACGTGCGCTTTCACGGCGAGGTCAGCGACCAGGAGCTGGTCCGCTGCTACCAGCAGTGCGACCTCTTCGTGCTCCCCAACCGCGAGGTCGAGGGTGACTTCGAGGGCTTCGGCATGGTGCTCGTCGAGGCCCAGGCCTGTGGCAGGCCGGTGCTGGCAGGCGACTCGGGCGGGACCGCGGAGACGATGAGGGTCGGGGAGACCGGAGTCGTGGTGGACTGCGGCGCCGCCCCTGCGCTCGCCGATGCCGTGGCGAGGCTCCTCGCTGCCCCGGAGCGGTTGCACGAGATGGGCGCTGCGGCGCGCGCATGGGTCCTCGGGCACTACGACTGGGGGAGCGTCGCGAAGGAGGCGGGACGGCG
>CAZRGU010000388.1:0-2690 GCA_964599705.1 uncultured Ectothiorhodospiraceae bacterium
GCGGGGTGCTCGCGCGCGCGCGGCGCGAGCGGCTATCCTCGGCGCCTTGCCGCCGATAGCCGGAGCCTGCCCATGACCCGCA
Organism: uncultured Ectothiorhodospiraceae bacterium; assembly: GCA_964599705.1. Classification (GTDB taxonomy): domain Bacteria; phylum Pseudomonadota; class Gammaproteobacteria; order HK1; family HK1; genus CAZRGU01. Next base: position 83 of record CAZRGU010000388.1, read on the forward strand.
TCGCGATCCTCGACGACTACCAGCGCCGGGCGCTGGCCAGCGCCCCGTGGGAGAGCCTCGTGGGCTGCACGGTGGAGGTCTTCGAGCGCCCGTTCGCCGGCGAGGACGAGGCCGCCGAGGCGCTGGCCGGCTTCGAGGTGGTGGTGGCGATGCGCGAGCGCACCCGGTTCCCGCGCTCGCTGCTCGAGCGCCTGCCGGCGCTCGCCCTGCTGGTCACCACCGGGATGCGCAACCTGGCCATCGATCTCGAGGCCGCGCGCCAGCGCGGGGTGATGGTGTGCGGCACCGAGATGACCTCGTATGCGGCCTTCGAGCACACCTGGGCGCTGCTCCTGGCACTGGCCAAGCGGATCCCCGAGGCCGACCGGGTGATGCGCGCCGGGGGCTGGCAGCCGGCGCTGCCCGGGGTCGGGCTGGCCGGCAAGACCCTCGGGGTGGTCGGGCTCGGCCGGCTCGGCGCCCAGGTCGCGCGGGTCGGGCTCGCCTTCGGGATGCGGGTGCTCGCCTGGAGCGCGCACCTCGAGGAGGGGCGCTGCCGCGAGTGCGGGGTGGAGCGTGCCGCCTCGCTCGAGGCGCTGCTCGCCGCGGCCGACTTCGTGACCCTGCACCTGGTGCTCGGCGAGCGCACCCGGGGGCTGATCGGGGCGCGCGAGCTGGCGCGGATGAAGCCCACCGCCTTCCTGGTCAACACCGCGCGCGGGCCGATCGTCGACGAGACGGCGCTGATCGACGCCCTGCGCCACGGTGTCATCGCCGGGGCCGCCCTCGATGTCTACGACCAGGAGCCGCTGCCCGCCGGCCACCCGCTGCGCCGCCTCGACAACGTGGTGCTGAGCGGCCACACCGGCTTCGTCATCGAGGAGATGTACCGGCTCGCCTACGGCCAGGCGGTCGAGGCGATCAGCGCCTGGCTCGCCGGGCGGCCGCTGCGGGTGCTGCCCGGCTGACCCGCGTCGCTCACCGATTCGCGAGGCTCGCGAAGGAAAGATCACCCGCTTTCGGCACCGCGGCCAGCCTGTGCGTGCACCCCCATCGCACGCTTCGCCCCTACCGGCGCTGCCCGTGGTGGACAAGAAGGCGCCGCCTCCGGGGCAGTCGGAGGCGGCGCCTGGGGGTCCCCGCCGTAGCAGTGGGCGGGGGAGGGGGCTACTTGCCGATGGTGTGGTAGTTGCCCTTGCCGATCTTGGCGAGCTCGGCGACGGTGCGATCCGCGTGGCAGCGCAGGCAGGCGAAGCGCAGGTCGAGCGCGTCCTTGGCCTGCTTGCCGTCCTCGCTGAACATCACGTAGTCAGCCGCCGGGTTGATGCGGAAAATGTGGGTCCACACGTCACCCTCGTAGGGGCCCTTCTTGATCGCCGACTTGGTCGCCTTGCCCATGTGGCAGTCCTGGCAGCGAACGCCTGCCTTGTCCATCGCGCTGCCGGTGTAGGCCCGGCGCTGCTTGACGTGGCAGGTGTCGCAGACCTCCTTCTTGCCGGCCCGGACCTTGATGCCCATCGCCCGGGTCACGTGGGGCTGGTGGCAGGTGCCGCACTTGAGCTTCTTGTGCGGGCTGTTGAGCAGCTCCGGGTACTGCTCGTGGTGGCGGTTGAAGCCACCCTTGGCGATCACCACCTTGGGGTCCTTGCCACGCACGTGGCACGAGCCGCAGAGCTTCGCCGACTTGTCGATCTTCATCTTCACCTTCTTCGGCGCCGCCGCGTGCTCGGCGCCCGGGCCGTGGCAGGCCTCGCAGGTGATGTTGAAGGCCGCCCAGTCCCCCTTGATGCCCGGCAGCGGGCCGGTGTCGGTGCCCGGGAAGCCGTCCGCGAACGCCTTGCCGTCCTTGCGGTAGCCGGTGGTGTGGCAGGTGCCGCAGGTGAACGGCTTCTCCTCGTCCTTGTGGTAGTTGGCCCACGAGCCGTCCTGCCAGTTGTACTGGTTCCTGCCGTTCTTGGTCAGCACGAACCCGTCCTTGCCGACGTAGCGGGTCTTCCAGTGCTTGCTGACCCCGATGGCGAACAGCACGTTGTCCCAGTTGTAGACGTCGGGGTCGTGGGGGGGCAGCGGGAAGCCGGCGGCGCGCACGTCGACCGTCAGCCCGAACTTGCCCTGGATCGGGGCGAGCGCCGCGGCCCCGCCGAGCTTGCGGCTGTGGCCGTGGGCGAGCCAGTCGTCGTACTGCTTGGCATGGCACTTGCCGCAGACCTGCGGCCCCTCGCTGTAGGCGGGATCCCCGTTGAGCCCCGCCGCCGAGGCCGGCGCCATGGCGGCCAGACCGGCGAGCAACGTGCCCGCGAGCGCAGCGCCGCGGGCCACCGAACCGAGATGAGTGGTCATGTCCCTTCCTCCGTGAACGATGAGCGACGGATTTCCCCTCCTCCACGTCCGGTTATCGGCTTCCTTAACCATACCTTTAGGAAGAATATAGTTCGCCGGGCGCGCGGCTGCCGGTGCTGCGAGCTGGACCCGCTCGCATGTCTCGCGGCGACGGGCGGTTTTTCACGAACCCTCATCGAACATAGGCTAAGCCATTGATTTCATGGAATGTGCAGCGACGCTGATCCCGGGCTCAACCCCGGGCAGAGCCCGGGCTACGGGGATGGCTGCCCGGTGCGGTCCCGCGCCC
>CAZRGU010000389.1:0-2642 GCA_964599705.1 uncultured Ectothiorhodospiraceae bacterium
GAACTTCGAGGGACGGGTGAACCCGGAAACCCGCGCCAGCTATCTGGCGAGCCCGCCGCTGGTGGTCGCCTACGCGCTGGCGGGCACGGTGGACATCGACCTCGCCACCGAGCCCATCGGACGGGACGAGGCCGGCGAGCCGGTCTACTTGCGCGACATCTGGCCCACGCAGGCGGAGATCCGCGCCACGGTGGCCCAGGCGGTCAGCCGCGAGCAGTTCCGCGCCAAGTATGCGGACGTCTTGGAGGGCTCGGCCGAGTGGCAGGAGGTCGCCGTGACCGGCGGCGAGACGTATGTGTGGCAGCCCGACTCCACCTATATCCGCCACCCGCCCTTCTTCGCCGAGATGGGGCTCGACGTGCCGGCGCTGACGCCGATCCGGAAGGCCCGCGTGCTGGCCCTGCTCGGGCACTCCGTGACCACGGACCATATCTCGCCCGCCGGCGCGATCCCGGCCGCCTCGCCGGCGGCAGCCTACCTGATGGAGCACGGCGTCGAGCGGACCGACTTCAACAGCTTCGGGTCGCGGCGCGGCAACCACGAGGTGATGGTGCGCGGCACTTTCGGCAATATTCGGCTGCGCAACAGACTCGCGCCGGGCACCGAGGGGGGCGTGACCGTGCACCTCCCGTCGGGCGAGCAGACGTCGATCTACGAGGCCGCGATGCTCTACGCGGAGGAGAGGACGCCGCTGATCGTGCTCGCGGGCAAGGAGTACGGCACCGGGTCATCGCGCGACTGGGCGGCGAAAGGGACGCTCCTGCTGGGCGTACGGGCCGTGATCGCCGAGAGCTTCGAGCGCATCCACCGCTCGAACCTGGTCGGGATGGGCGTCCTCCCGCTCCAGTTCCACACGGGTGATGCGGTCGACGCTCTGGACCTGACGGGGCACGAGACCTTCGACATCGACATCCCCGAGACCCTCGAGCCCGGCCAGGAGATCGAGGTTGTGGCGCGGGCCGACGACGGGGGTGAGACGCGCTTCGTCGTGCACGCGAGGGTCGATACTCCGGTGGAGGTCGAGTACCTGCGGAACGGCGGCGTTCTCCCCACCGTGCTGCGCAAATTGGTCTCCGCCGGCTGACGCTAGCGGCGGGAGCGGAAGAAGTTCATGCGCGGAATTCGCATGGAGCGCGACAGCCTGGGCGAGGTCGCCGTGCCGCGGGACAAGCTCTGGGGTGCCCAGACCCAGCGCAGCCTGGAGAATTTCCCGATCGGCACCGAAGGCATGCCGCCGGCGGTGACTCACGCCCTCGGGCTGATCAAGAAGGCGGCCGCCCTCGTCAACATGGAGCTGGGCACGCTGGATTCGACCATCGGCGGAGCCATTGCGCAGGCGGCGGACGAGGTGGCTCGGGGCGAGCTGGACGAGCACTTCCCCCTGAAGGTCTGGCAGACGGGCTCGGGCACGCAGACCAACATGAACGCCAACGAGGTCATCGCCAACCGGGCCTCCGAGCTGCTGGGCGGCGAGCGCGGCGCGCGCAAGCCGGTTCACCCCAACGACCACGTGAACCTGGGCCAGTCGTCAAACGACACATTCCCGACGGCGATGCACGTGGCGGCGGTGGACCGTATCCACGTCGAGCTGCTGCCCGCGCTCGCGCACCTCCACGAGGCCCTGCGCGACAAGGCGGAGGCATTCGCCGGGATCGTCAAGATCGGCAGGACCCACCTCCAGGACGCCACGCCGCTGACCCTCGGCCAGGAGATCGGCGGCTGGGCCGCGCAGGTGGCGCTGGGCATCGAGCGGGTCCGCGGGAGCCTGCCCCACCTCGAGTGCCTCGCCCAGGGCGCCACAGCGGTGGGCACCGGCCTGAACGCGCCGCCCGGCTTTGGGGACGGCGTGATCAGAGTGCTCGCGGACCTGACGGGCCGCCCCTTCGCACCGGCGCAGAACCGCTTCGAGGCCATCGCGGCCCACGACGCCATCGTCCAGGCATCGGGTTCCCTGAACACGGTGGCGGTCTCCCTGCGCAAGATCGCCAACGACGTGCGCCTGCTGGGCTCCGGTCCCCGCTCGGGCCTCGGGGAGCTGATTCTGCCCGCCAACGAGCCGGGCAGCTCAATCATGCCGGGCAAAGTGAACCCAACCCAGGCCGAGGCGCTCACCATGGTCTGCGCCCGGGTGATGGGCAACCACGTCGCTATCACCGTGGGCGGGGCGGACGGGCACCTGGAGCTGAACGCCTACAAGCCCATGCTGATCGACAGCTTCCTACAGTCGGTGCGCCTCCTGGCCGATGCTGCCCGTAGCTTCGCGGATCGCTGCGTCACGGGGCTCGAGCCCAACCCCGCGCGGATCGACGCGCACCTGCAGGGCTCGCTGATGCTCGTGACTGCGCTGAGCCCGCACGTGGGCTACGATCGGGCCGCCGAGATCGCCAGGAAGGCGCACGCGGACGGGACCTCGCTCCGGGAGGCCGGCATCACGCTCGGGCTGGTGCGCGGCGAGGACTTCGACCGCTGGGTGCGCCCCGAGGCCATGGTGGGCAGCGAGCGCTGACCCGGCGCTTCCGCGGGCGAGCGCCGGACCAGGGGTGCCAGATATCTCGGACTCGTTGTTCGTACACCTCCAAGTCGACACGCCGCCCCGGCTCAGGGTGTCGGGCGCGGCGGTCTCGAGCGCGCCGGGGGGAGTC
>CAZRGU010000390.1:0-2633 GCA_964599705.1 uncultured Ectothiorhodospiraceae bacterium
CTCAGCGGCCGCGGGCGGCGGCCACCGCCGTGCGCCAGCGCCGCTCGATGTCGCTGACGATGGCATCGATGCCCTCGCCGCGTTCGGGCAGGTAGGCCAGGGGGTCGGGCAGGCTCGGGGGCGTGCCGAGCGCACCCTCGAGGGTGGCGTGCAGGCACAGCGCCGCGTAGCTCGGCGCGTAGCCTCCCTCCTGGACCAGGGCGAGGCGCCCGTCGCAGAAGCGCTCCGCGAGCTCGCGGGCGCGGGCGGCGAGGGCGTGGAAGCCGGCCATGGTCAGGCACTGGCGCCCGTTCGGGTCGAACTGGCTGGCGTCCTGGCCGCAGGCCACCACCAGGAGCTCGGGCTCGAAGGCCGCGACCGCCGGGGTCACCAGGCGATCGAAGGCCGCCGCGTAGGCGCCGTCCCCGCTGCCGAAGGGCAGCGCCACGTTGAGGTTGGCGCCGGCGCCCGCCCCCCGGCCGACCTCCTCGGGGGCGCCGGTCTGGCGGTGGCTGGGACCCCACGCGCCGTGGTCCATGTGCAGCGAGATGGTGAGCACGTCGGGGTCGTCGTAGAAGCCCTCCTGGGTGCCGTTGCCGTGGTGCACGTCCCAGTCGATCACGGCGGCGCGGCGCAGCCCCCGGGCGCGCGCCTGCTCGACGGCCACGCCGACGTGGTTGACGAAGCAGTAGCCGTCGGCCAGCGCGGGCTGGGCGTGGTGGCCGGGGGGGCGCACCAGCGCGTAGGCGAGCCGGCCCTGGCCGCTCCACACGTGCTCCACCGCCGCCACGGCCTGGCCCGCGGCCGCGCACACCGCCGCCCAGCTCCCGGCGCCGAAGACCGTCGTCGCGGTGAGGCGGCGCCCCTCGCCGGCCGGGATCGCGCGCAGCGACTCGAGGTAGGCGGCGTCGTGGAAGCGCTCGAGCTGCGCGCGTTCCGCCGGCGGCGCCTCGCGCCAGTCGATCCGCTCGGCCAGCGGCCCTCTCTCCAGGATCGAGACCATGTTCTCGATGCGCCGCGCGCTCTCCGGGTGCGGCTCGGCCACGGCGAGCAGCGGCGAGGGCGGCGCCTCGAAGACGCCGCTGCCGGTGTCGTGCTCCAGCACGACGGGGCTGTAGTAGACGGCGATCCGCTCGCTCATGGGTCCGATCTCCTCCTCGCCCCAGGCCGGCTCGGGGCCACGCTCCCGCTCCGGCGCGGCCCGCCTTGACCCTCCCCGAGCGGCACTCGACAATCCCCGAGGCGCGCCATCATCGTCCCGGGAGACCGCGATGAGCAACAACCGGGCGACCGTCCTCGAGGGCTGCCACCCGCCCCTCGAGGTACCCTTCGGGCTGGCCGAGTACCGGGAGCGGCTGGAGCGGATCCGCGCGCGCATGGCGCGCGACGGCCTGGCGCTCCTCTACCTGACGGCCCCCGAGAGCCTCTTCTACGTGAGCGGCTACGCCTGCGAGTGGTACCAGGCGGAGAGCCCGAAGAGCTGGCCGCCGACCAGCGGGATCGCGGTGCACGTCGATCGCGACGACTTCATCCTCTTCGACACGCCGAGCGAGCAGGTCCTGGTGCGCTTCGTGACCGTGGCGCGCGACGTGCGGATCTTCCCGATCGAGGATCGCCGCGACGGCATCGCCTTCATCCTCGACGAGCTGCGCGCCGCCGGCTGGCTCGGCGGCACGGTCGGGCTGGAGCTGCACTCGCACCGTCCCAACCCGGCGGTCAGCCAGCGCTTCCGGGAGGCCTTCGAGGCCGCCGGCTGCAGCGTGCGCGACGGCAGCGACGTGCTGCGCGAGGTCCGCTGGGTGAAGTCCCCCCAGGAGATGGCCTGCATCGAGCAGGCCGGGCGCATCGCCGACATCGGCCTGGCGGCGGCGCGCGACGCGATCCGCCCGGGCGTCACCGAGCTCGAGGTCTACGGCGAGATGATCCGCGCGATGGCGCGCGCCGGCGGCGAGAACCCCGGCATCACGCTCCCGGTGCTCTCGGGGCCCAAGGCCAACGCCGGGCACGCGCTGGCCGGACGGCGCACGATCCTCCCCGGCGAGCAGGTCAACGTCGACGTCTGTGGCGTCTACCACCGCTACCACTGCAACGCGGCCCGCTCCTTCCACGTCGGCGAGCCGCCCCGCGAGGTGGCCGAGTTCTACCGCAAGGCCGCCGGCGCGATGGAGGTGATCGAGGGGCTGCTCCGGCCGAGCCTGCCCGTCGCCGAGCTGGTGCGGGCGCTCGAGGCGTACTACCGCGAGCAGGGCATCTGGGAGGACGCCTCCTGGCTGGGCGGCTACGAGATGGGCATCGGCTTCCCGCCCGACTGGGTGGGCAACTACGTCTATGAGATGAGCCACCGCGACTCCGAGGTGGTCTTCGAGCCCGGCACCGCGGTCAACTACGAGAGCGTGTTCTACGGGCCGCGGATGTCGGGCCTCACCTACCTGATCGACACCCTGCTGTTCAAGGAGGGCTCGGCGGAGCTGGCCTCGCGCATGCCGCGCGAGCTGATCGTGCTGGAGGCCTAGCCCGCATCGCTCCGCCCGAGGAGCGAGGGTTCGCACCAGCCGTTCGGTGCCGAGGAGCGTGGGACGGCAGCGGGCATTCGGGCCGGCCCCCGACGAGGGCGCGGGCTTTCCTCGTAGCCCGGGCTCTGCCCGGGATCGAGC
>CAZRGU010000391.1:0-2608 GCA_964599705.1 uncultured Ectothiorhodospiraceae bacterium
AGACCTTCCTCGGCCTGCCGCGGTGTCGTGATCTCGGCGTGCTCGAGGCCGAGATCGCCGTGCTCGGCGCGCCGGTCGCCACCCCCTACCCGGCGCTCGGCGCCTACGCGGCCGCGGCCCCGGGCGCGATCCGCGCCGCCGCGGCCGACTGGGCCGGCGCGCTCGGCCACCACGACCTCGAGCTCGGCGGGCCGCTGCTCCCCGCCGGGGTGCGCGCGGTGGATTGCGGCGATCTGCCCGGCAATCCCGCCGACCCGCCTGCCAACCGCGCCCGCATCGAGGCGGCGGTCGGCGCGATCCTCGCCGCCGGCGCGGTCCCGGTGGTGCTCGGCGGCGACGACTCCGTCCCCTACCCGGTGTTTCGCGCCTTCGCGGGGCGCGGACGCTTCACCGTGGTCCAGATCGACGCCCACATCGACTGGCGAGACGAGGTCGGCGGCGAGCGCCTGGGGCTGAGCAGCACCATGCGCCGGGCATCGGAGATGCCCTGGATCGAGCGCATCGTCCAGGTCGGGGCGCGTGGGGTCGGCAGCGCGCGGCCCGCCGATCACCGCGACGCGCTCGCCTCCGGTGTGCACTTCTTCACCGCCCGCGCGGTCCACGAGCGGGGCATCGGCCCGGTCCTCGAGGCGATCCCCGAGGGCGCCGAGGTCCTCCTCACCCTCGACTGCGACGGGCTCGACCCGAGCCTCATGCCGGCCGTCATCGGCCCGCTGCCCGGCGGTCTCGACTACTGGCAGGTCGCCGGCCTCATCGAGGGGGTGGCCCGCCGCGCCCGGATCGCCTGCTTCGACTGCGTCGAGCTGATGCCGGCGCGCGATCGCGGCGGGCTCGGCGCGCTGACCGCCGCGCGCCTCACCGCGCTCGCCATCGGCCACATCGCCCGCGCCGCGGGGTAGCGGCCGGCTCAAGGCGGCGCCTCGCGCTCGCCGGGTCGGGTCTTCTGAGCGTGCACTCGCTTGATGCTGGCTGGCGCGGTGACGCGCTCCCCGGGGGCCGGGTTGGGCACCACGCGCGCGCGACCGTCACGGCGCTCTGCCGGGCGGAAGCGGTGGAGCCACCCGGTCGTCAGGACAGAAATGCATCCGGGGACAAGGCGGTGCTCGGGAAAGCCGCGATTAGGGCCTTGTCGGTGGTGACCAGCTTGGTTCGGAGAGCCTGCGCTAGCGCAACGAACTCGCAATCGTATGCCGAGCGCGCGCTCTCGGCGGCGAGCTGCAGGACGTCGATCGAGCTCACCTCGTACTCGTTGTCCCGGAGCAGGGACTCGGCCTCGGTCTGGAGACGAAGGGCTCGGCTGAAGTCAATCAAGCCGCTTCTCAGGTAGCGCGCCAGGACGTTGCGGAACTCGCTGCGCCAGAGTATCGGGGCTGTCCATACCGGATCACGGCGGAGCAGCCGCTCCACCCGCTCGGTGAACTCGGTCGGCAGGTAGAGATAGGCGATGATGTTGGTGTCGACGACGATCACGGGCGGCCGTGTTCGATCGCGCTGGCGATGTCAGCCGGGCACACCGCCGCGGCGGCGATGTCCTGGCGAAGCGCTCGTGCGCGAGCGATGCGCTCCTCAGGCGTCACCCGCCTCGGCATCAGCAGGGTCTCCAGGCAGAAGATGAGCTCGCTGTTGATGCTGCGGTGGTGAGCCGCGGCGGAGCGCTTCAGTCGCTCGTACAGCTCTTGTGGGACACCCTTGATGGTGATCGCAGGCATTGGGGGTTTCCTCAGGAATCCGATATGGTGGTATATTGGTTGCATACGGCGAGCGTGTCAAGAAGAACGGGGCTCGGGGTGCACATCTGCCGAGGCGCGCGGGCTCAGGGCACGGGGCGACCGCGGCGGGCCGACGATCCATGCAGCCAGGACGTGTAAAGTAGCCCGATGAGAACGAGTCCCGGGGCGGCCTCCCGCCGGCAATCGCTCGGCGAGGAGATCGCGAGCAGCGTCAGCCACGGCGTCGGGCTGCTCGCGGCCGCCGCGCTCGGGCCGTTCCTGATCGGCGAGGCGGCGCGCCGCGGCGGGGCGGCCGGGGTGGTCGGGGCGAGCGTCTTCGTGGCCACCGTCGGGCTGCTCTACCTGGCCTCGGTGCTCTACCACGCGCTGCCTGCTGCGAGCCGTGCCAAGCAGGTCTTCCAGGTCCTCGATCACGGGGCGATCTTCCTGCTGATTGCCGGCACCTACACGCCGTTCACGCTCGGCGTGCTGCACGGGGCCTGGGGCTGGAGCCTGCTCGGGACGGTGTGGGGGTTGGCGCTGGCCGGGGTGCTGCTCAAGGCGCTCGCCGGGGTGCGCTACCCGGGCTGGTCGCTGGCGCTCTACCTGGCGATGGGCTGGGTGGTGGTGGTGGCGGTCAAGCCGCTGTGGGCGCGGATGCCCGCCGAGGGCCTGCTCTGGCTGGCCGCGGGCGGGCTCGCCTACACCGCCGGGGTGGCCTTCTTCGTGGCCGACGAGCGGGTCCGCTACGGCCACCTCGTCTGGCACCTGTTCGTGCTCGCCGGGACCGCGTTCCACTTCGTCGCGGTGTGGGGCTACGCGCTCTGAGCGGCGGCCGCGGCCCGCTCGCATGACCGCGCCCCCGGGGGCGCGACGACGGCATGGGGAGAGGCGATGAT
>CAZRGU010000392.1:0-2576 GCA_964599705.1 uncultured Ectothiorhodospiraceae bacterium
TCGCTCGATGCCAACCTCCGGCTGCTCTACCCGATCATGGAGGTGGCGCGCCGCCACCGCGCGCCGGTGCTGTTCCACACCGGCTGCATCGCCTACCAGAGCACCTGCCGGCTGCGCGCCGTCGACCCGCTGCTGCTCGACGACGTGGCGCTCGACTTCCCCGACGTGCCGATCCTCATCGGCCACTCCGGGGTGCAGACGGGCTGGTACCGCAGCCAGCCCGAGCACGCCCTGATGGTCGCCGCGCGCCACCCCAACGTCTACCTGGAGCTGTCCCAGTGCCAGCGCGAGCAGATCGAGCGGGCCCTGTTCGACCCCAACATCGGCCCCGACAAGCTGCTGTTCGGCTCCGACTGGGGGGCCTCGATCGCCTACAAGCACTACGGGCGCGAGCGCACCACCTATGCCGCCACCCCCTGGGACGACCCGCCCACCGAGCTGCCGCTGCACATGGACTGGAACCTTCGCCAGGTCCACGCCATCGACATGTCCGAGGACGACCGGGCCAAGATCCTCGGGCTCAACATGGCCCGGATCTGCGGGCTCGACGTCAAGGCCCTGATGCGCCAGCGCGAGGCGCGCTACGGAGACCCGATCGCCTGGGAGGAGATCTCGGTCCGGTGGTCGCGGCGTGCCTGAGCGGGCGCTCGCCGGGAGCGCAGCGGTGAGCGGGCGGACCGCGCGCAAGGCCGAGAAGTACGCGCGCCGCCAGGGCGAGGTGCTCGATGCCGCCGCCGCGGTGTTCGCCGAGCGGGGCTATCACGGCGCCAGCACCGGCGACATCTCGGCGCGCCTCGGCATGCGCCAGGGCAGCCTCTACTACTACTTCCGCTCCAAGGAGGAGGCGCTCGAGCAGGTCTGCCTGATCGGGGTGCAGGGGTTCGTCGAGCGGGTCGAGGCGATCGCGGCCGGCGAGCGCCCGGCGCTCGCCAAGCTCGCCGCCGTGATCGGCGAGCACCTCAGGGCGCTCGAGCGGCGTCGCGACTACGTGGTGACCTTCATCCACCAGCGCCAGCACCTGCCGGCCGAGCGGCGCGGCGACATCGCCGCCCAGGCGCGCCGCTACGAGCGGGTGATCGAGGGCATCGTGCGCGACGGCCTGGCCGCCGGCGAGATCCGTGCCGACCTCGACTGCCGCCTGGTGACGCTGACCCTGATCGGCATGTGCAACGCGGTCTCGGTCTGGCCGGCGCGCGACACCGGCCCGACCCTCGAGCGGGTCATCGAGACCGTCCAGCGGATCCTGATCGACGGGATCCGCGCAACCGCCGGGCAGGCGCGGCCCCCGGGCGACCCGCGCGGCGAGGAGGCGAGCAGACCATGAATGAGCCGGCTTTCAGGCTTCCCGGAAGGGCCGATCACGTCGGCAGCCTGCTGCGCCCCCCCGAGCTCATGCGCGCCTTCCGCCGCTTCCGCGACGGCGAGATCGACGAGAAGGCCTTCGCCGCGATCCAGGACCGGGCGATCCGCGAGGTGGTGGCGCTCCAGGAGGGGGTGGGGCTCAAGGCGATCACCGATGGCGAGTTCCGCCGCGCCTCCTACTGGGGGCGGCTTGTCGAGCGGGTCGAGGGGCTCGAGGTGAAGGAGGCGCTGTTCGCCTTTCGCGACGAGAGCGGTCGCGAGAGCGCCTTCACCGCGCCCCACGTCGCCGCCCCGGTGCGCCGGGTGCGCCCGATCGCCGAGGACGAGTTCCTGTTCCTGCGTGCCACCACCCGCGAGACCCCCAAGATCACCCTGCCCTCGCCGCCGACCATGCACTTCTGGCGACTCGACGCCGGGATCGCCCCGGCGGCCTACCGCGACCCCCAGGCGTTCTTCGCCGACCTGGCCGCCATCTACCGCGAGGAGATTGCGCATCTGGCCGGGCTCGGCGCGAGCTACGTGCAGCTCGACGAGGTGCCGCTGGCGATGCTCTGCGACCCGGACATCCGCGCCAAGGTCCGCGCCCGCGGCCAGGACCCGGAGCGGCTGATCGACGACTACGTCGCCCTGCTCGACGCCGCGCTTCGCGAGCGCCCGGCCGGCATGATCGGCGCCGTCCACCTGTGCCGCGGCAACTTCAAGGGCCGCTTCCTGGCCGCGGGCGGCTACGAGGAGATCGCCGACAAGCTGTTCAACCAGGTCGCCGCCGACGCCTACTTCCTCGAGTACGACACCGAGCGGGCCGGGGACTTCGCGCCGCTGCGCCTGCTGCCCGCCGACAAGTGCGTGGTGCTCGGGCTGGTCAGCAGCAAGCGCCCGGCGCTCGAGAGCGTCGAGGGCCTGCGCCGCCGGATCGACGAGGCCGCCCGGCTCGTCGACCTCGACCGCCTCGCCATCAGCCCGCAGTGCGGCTTCGCCTCCACCGTCGGCGGCAACCCGGTCACCGTCGAGATCGAGCGGGCCAAGCTCGCCCTGCTGGTCGAGGTGGCCGGGGCGGTCTGGGGCACGGGGTAGCCCGCGCGGCGCACGCCGGCCGCCTGCAACCGGAGGTCCGGGGCGAGGCAGGCCCGCGCGGGCCTCACACAGCCCCTCTCCGCGGATCCCGCCTCGCCCCGCGGCACGGGCGTGGCCGGCGAGCCGGCGGGAGCGCTCAG
>CAZRGU010000393.1:0-2558 GCA_964599705.1 uncultured Ectothiorhodospiraceae bacterium
GGTGACAGTACGTCCTGGGAATACGAGATCGTGTTCAACCAGGACAATCGCAGGATTCCGGTACTCAAGAAGGAGAAAGTCCTCCGTGCTGGTGAGACAGTGCTTGAACGACCCAACGATGCGGACAAAGAAGACCCCGAACGGCTGACACAAACCTACCTGGAGCAGGTCAACGTCAATCGTCCATTCCGTGAGCTCGGCCAGTTCTTCACCTCGATTCGCTATCTCCATCTCGTTCCCCAGCTTGTCCGCGAACCGGATCGCTCGGTGGGCCGCGTGCAGGATCCGTTCGGCGGCGACTTTCTCGAGCAAGTCGCCAAGACACCGGAGAGGACCCGCACCTCGCGCCTGGGTAAGATCGTCACAGCGCTTTCCGTTGCGGTGCCCCACCTCACGCAGGTCGAGCTATGGCGCGACGATCGCGGCACGCCTCATCTTCGCGGAAAGTACGACCACTGGCGGCCGCAGGGCGCCTGGCAGAACGAGAACCAGTTCTCGGACGGCACTTTGAGGCTGATGGGCCTTCTTTGGGCCGCCATGGACGGGACGGGGCCTCTGCTGCTCGAGGAGCCCGAGCTGTCGCTGCACCCGGAAGTCATACGTTACCTGCCTCAGATGTTCGCTCGGCTGGGGCGCAAGACGGGGCGGCAGATCCTCCTGAGCACTCACTCCCCCGAGCTGCTGCGGGATGACGGCATCGGGCTCGACGAGGTTCTCTTGCTACTGCCGGACCGTGAAGGAACGAACGTCCGGGCGGCGGGTGATTTCGAGGAGATTCCGCGCTTGCTCGAGGGCGGCCTCACGCTCAGCGAGGCCGTGATGCCGAAGACGAGGCCGGAAGGGGCCCAGCAGCTGCCTCTGTTTGGAGAGTGGTAGCATGGATGCCGTCGTCCAGGCTTCCGTGGAGGGGGTGACCGACGAGGCCGTCGTGCGCCGGCTGATCGAGCACGCTGGGGCGCAGGTGGGGACCGTGTACGGCAAGGAGGGCAAGCCTGCACTCCGGCAACGGGTCTCCGGATACAACAACGCGGCCAGGTGGAGCCCGTGGGTCATCCTCGTGGATCTCGACCGCGATGCCGACTGCGCGCCGCCGCTGTGTGCCCGGTGGCTTCCGGAGCCGGCCCCCATGATGTGCTTCCGTGTTGCCGTGCGCGCGGTGGAGGCCTGGCTCCTGGCCGACGCCGATGAGATGGCTCGATTCCTGGGCGTCTCCAGAACCAGGCTCCCCGACGATCCCGAGCGCCTGGACGACCCGAAGCGGACGATGGTGGACCTTGCGCGACGCTCGCGGCGCCGGGCCATCCGGGAGGACCTCGTGCCCCGACCCGGCAGCGGGCGCCCGGTCGGTGCGGCCTACGCTTCGCGACTCATCGAGTTTACAGAGAGCGGGTGGCGGCCCAACGTGGCGGCCGGTCGGTCGGACAGCCTCCGGCGCGCCATCGCCTGTGTGGAGCGACTGATCCACCTCCAACAGGGACGCGAAGAATGACGGACGCATACCCCAAACGCATCATCGAGGTGGACCTGCCCATCCGGGAGATCTCCGCCCATGCGCGGCGGGAGAAGTCGATCCGGCACGGGCACATCTCGACGCTGCACATCTGGTGGGCGAGGCGGCCGCTGGCGGCGTGCCGGGCGGTGCTGTGCGCGGCGCTGGGGCCGGACCCGGCCGACCCGCACTGCCCCGAGCGCTTCCGAGCCGAGGCGGCCGAGCGGATGCGGGGCTGGCGCACCTACAAGAACATCTTTCTCCTCGACGAGAACAACGCCCTGCGCAAGGTCGACCTCGGTCTCGTTCACTCCAGCGCCGCGGACTCGCTGATCGCGCTGATCCTCAGCCGCCTCCAGCAGGACGACCTCGTCGTCGATGGCGTGAGTCCGAACTTCCTCGTCCGCAACTGGCCCCCCGCGCTGCCCGAGTGGAGCACAAGGGCTGTCCGGGACGCCTTCTTCGCCTCGCCGAAGTTTCCCCGGCTGCTCAATCCCGATACGGTCAAGCAGACCATCTGCCGCGGCGTCGAGGCCGGGATGCTGGCCTACGTCGTCCGGGAGCCGAGCGGCAAGTACGAGCCGTTCGTGTTTCGACAGGCCCTTCGGGAGGCCGATCTCGAAGTCGCCGACGATGTGTTCCTCATCTCGAAGGACGACGCTGAGGCGTACATCGCACGTCACGCGTCAGGGGAGCCGGATGGCCCGACGCCTCCCGCTCCAGCAGGGACATCGGATTCCGGTGCGGATCCGAGTGCGGGCGCTGTCCCGGATGGGACCACGACCTCACCCCAAGCAGGAGACACCTCGGACGTCGTGCGAGGCTTCCGATGGACCGGGGAGATCACGCCCCACAAGTGGATGAATTTCTACACCAAGGTGCTGGCGCGATTCGCCGCCGCCAAGGGACTCAAGCTCACGCTGACTGTCGACGTACACCCCGAAGATGGCGTCTCGAAGGCCAAGCTCGAGGAGACGAAGATTGCGCTGCGCGAGCTCGGCATGTCGGAGGATGTCGATGTCGGAGACGGCGACTGAAGGCCCGGGTTCCGAGGAGTCGGCGCTGGCTG
>CAZRGU010000394.1:0-2543 GCA_964599705.1 uncultured Ectothiorhodospiraceae bacterium
ACCGAGTTCATGGACGAGCGCGCGGTGGCCTCGCTGGCCGCCGAGTTCGACACCCTCTACGACCCGCAGCTCGGCGAGCGCCAGGACGAGATCGGCGCCCTGCTCGGCGAGGCCCGCGCCCTGGTGGTTCGCAACCGCACCCGGGTCGACCATGCCCTGCTCGCCGCCGCGCCGCGCCTGCGGGTGGTCGGACGGCTCGGGGTGGGGCTCGACAACATCGATCTCGCCGCCTGCGAGGAGCGCGGGGTGGCCGTGTGCCCGGCCATCGGCGCCAACACCGACGCGGTGGCCGAGTACGTGATCGGCGGCCTGCTGGTGCTGCTGCGCGGCGTCTACCACGCCAGCGAGCAGGTGCTCGCCGGGGAGTGGCCGCGCACCGCCCTGCTCGGGCGTGAGGTCGCCGGCAAGCGCCTGGGGCTCATCGGCTTCGGTGCCATCGGCCGGGCGGTGGCCCGCCGCGCCCAGGCCCTGGGGATGGAGGTGGCGGCCTGCGACCCGGCCGTCGAGACCGACTCGGGGCTCTGGGAGGCGCTCGGGGTGAGCGCCCTGGCGCTCGACGAGCTGCTCGCCGAGAGCCACGCGGTGAGCCTCCACGTGCCGCTCAGCGCCGCCACCCGGGGCCTGATCGACGAGCGGGCGCTGCGCACCATGCGCCGCGGCGCGGTGCTGATCAACAGCGCCCGCGGCGGCATCGTGGATGAGCGCGCCCTGGCCGCGGCGCTGCGCGAGGGGCACCTCGCCGGGGCACTGCTCGACTGCTTCGAGGACGAGCCGCTCCCCGCCGGCTCGCACCTCATCGGCGTCCCCCACCTGCTGCTCACGCCCCACATCGGCGGGCTCACCGAGGAGTCCAACGCCCGCGTCGGGGCGCTGATCGCAGCGCGCGTGCGCGAGGCGCTGGCGCCGGGTTGAGCGCTCCCCCCGGGGCAGTCGAGGGCCTTGGCGCCGGGGTGGGCGCTCTGCGGCGCAGTCGAAGGCCCGATCCCGGGCAGAGCCCGGGCTACGAGAGAACGCCTCGCGGGTTCCGCACCAGCCCCGTAGGTCGGGCGCAAGCCCGACGTAACCCCCGCCCGACGCCGGCCCCACTGCCCGGTCGCAGGTCGGGCGATAGCCCGACGTTGCGCCCCCGCCGGCACCCGACGGCGCCCGCCGAGACCCCGATCCCGGGCACAGCCCGGGCTACGAGAGAACGCCTCGCGGGTTCCGCACCAGCCCCGTAGGTCGGGCGCAAGCCCGACGTAACCCCCGCCCGACGCCGGCCCCACTGCCCGGTCGCAGGTCGGGCGATAGCCCGACGTTGCGCCCCCGCCGGCACCCGACGGCGCCCGCCGAGACCCCGATCCCGGGCAGAGCCCGGGCTACGAGAGAACACGCCGCGGGTCGCCCGCCACCCTCGTCGGCCGCGGGCACAGCCCGCTCGCCCTGGCGGGCGCGGCGCGGCGGTGGCATGCTTGCCGGCATGGAGAAGCTCACCCTGTCCCTGGCGGCGCTCGAGGAGCTGATCGCCGCCGTCCTCGAGGCGGCCGGCTGCACGGCGGCCAACGCCCGCAGCGTGGCCGCGGCACTGGCCGCCGCCGAGGCCGACGGACTGCCCTCGCACGGCGCCTCGCGGGCGCCCTTCTACGCCGACCAGGCGGCCAGCGGCAAGGTCGACGGGCGGGCCGTCCCGGCCGTCGAGCGCACCGCGGCGGCCACCGTGGTCGTCGATGCCCGCGACGGGTTCGCCTTCCCGGCGCTCGCCGCCGCCCTCGAGGCCGGCGCCGAGGCGGCGCGCGAGAGCGGGGCGGCGCTCGTCGCGGTGCGCCGCTCGCACCACGCCGGGGTGCTCGCCCACCCGGTCGAGCGGGCCGCCGAGGGCGGCCTGGTGGCCCTGGCGATGAGCAACACGCCGGCCGGGATCGCGCCCTGGGGCGGGGCGGCGGGGCGCTTCGGCACCAACCCGATCGCGTTCGCCTGCCCGCGCCGCGGGGCCGCCCCGCTGGTCGTCGACCTGTCGCTGAGCCGGGTCGCGCGCGGCAAGGTGATGCTCGCGGCCAAGCGTGGCGAGCCGATCCCGGAGGGCTGGGCGCTCGACGCCGAGGGCCGCCCGACCCGCGACCCGCAGGCCGCCCTGGCCGGGACCATGGTGCCGATCGGCGGGGCCAAGGGCGCCGCGCTGGCGCTCGCCGTCGAGGTCCTGGCCGGCGCGCTGACCGGCTCCAACCTGGCCTTCGAGGCGAGCTCGTTCTTCACCGCCGAGGGACCGCCGCCGCGGGTCGGCCAGTTCCTGATCCTCGCCGACCCGGCACGCCTGGCCGGTGACGCCTTCGCCGAGCGGGTCGCCACCCTGGTCGAGGCGTTGCTCGCCGAGCCCGGGGTGCGCCTCCCGGGAGCGCGCCGCCAGGCCAACCGCGAGCGGGCCGCGCGCGACGGCGTGGCGATCTCCGCCGCGCTGCACGAGGAGCTGCTCGCCCGGGCGGGATAGCCCGGATAGCTCTCACCGATCTACGGCTGCGACCACCGATCCACTCACTCCGGGCGAGGCGGCAAGCCGGGGCAGGCGG
>CAZRGU010000395.1:0-2523 GCA_964599705.1 uncultured Ectothiorhodospiraceae bacterium
AGTTGACTGGTAGCACCGGGCTGTAGCCCTGGTGAACCGTTTCGGGGATCGTCTTCGAGAGGCTCCCGTCTCCGCCCAGGCCCCGGCCCGTGAAAGTCGCGCGCGAGAACTCGCGCGGCGAGAGGATGGCGCCCGTCGCCGCCATGAGCACCGGGGTCTTGAACGGGTTGCCCAGGTGGACGCCGATGTCGCCGTGGCGTCCGAAGCGGGTGAAGGGGTGGTAGAAGCAGCGCCCGGGGACGAGCGCGAGCCCCTGGGGCGCGCAGGGCGCAAGCGTGAACCAGGCGTTGGCGTTGTCCTGGGCGGGCCACGGGTCATCGCTGACCTCGACGATCTCGAACTTGCCGAGGCCGATGCTCGCGTCTCGGCCGTAGCCGGCGATCCCCACGTCGCTCAAGGCCTCCTCCAGCTCGCGTCGGTCGATCCGTGCCTCGTCGTGGCAGACGTAGACTTCAAGATGACCGGCGCCTGCCATCCAGAGGCGTTCCTGCGTGTACGGCGCGAACTCGCCCGTCCCAGTGGTGCCCGTCAGGCGGTTGATGCTGTTGTGCGGATGCGGACGGACGGCGCCCAGGGCTTCGCCGGCCAGCTCTTTCGCCGTCTTGCAGCAGGCCAGCCACTCGGCCATGGGCCGGGCAAAGTCGTCGACGGCCAGCCAGCTCCGCCGCTTCAGCTGCTTGCGCTCGGCGTCCTCCACGGGCCGGTAGAAGGAGAGCGGCAGCGTGGGGCGCGGCAGGCGCCCCGCTGGAAAGGCGTCGGACAGGACCGCGAAAGGCCGGCCTGCGGTGTAGCCTTCCAGCAGCTCGGCCAGCCGTTCCCGGCCGGCGCGCCGGCGCAGCGCCCAGCAGAGCTGCCCGAACAGGGTGTCGCCCATGAGCGGACCTCCGAAGGCCGAAAGGGGGCGCAGCGTGATGGTCAGGCTCCTCATCCGCGGATCCTCAGAGGGCGACCCGCGCCAGTTCCTGCTGGATGTCCTCGCCGTCTCGCTGCAGGCCAGTGAAGGTGATCTTGCCGTAGCCCCGGGACCCCGAGCCACCGATGCCGGCGAGCTCCAGCAGCCGCAGGCCCTGCAGGATGGGTTCGAGCAGGTCCTCGCCGTCGATCACCTTGACGCTCAGGCGGAACTCGAACCGCGCTCCCGCGGGAACGCGCTCCGTGTTGCGGGGGTGCTCCGCGACCCCCTTGATCCGGTCGATGCTGTTCTCCATCTTGGTTTCGGTGAGCAGCAGGTGCTTTTCGCCCATCTCCTTTACCCACTCCGGAGCCAGGCCGCAGTCCCAGAAGGCCAGCCTGCCGGGACCGATCTCGGTGATCAGTGCCTCCATCGCTTCCTTGTCCGCTTCCGGCGCGCCACCGAAGAGCCTGAGGATGGTCTTGGCGTCTTCCCGTTGCTCCTCCGGAAGCCGGTCGATGCACCCGAAACCCAGCGGCTTGCCGTTGGTGACGGAGACGACGCCCGCCTTCCATTCCATGAGGCTGCGCATCTTGCCCTTCAGGCTGGAGCCCGGGATATAGGGCTCGTTGGTCACGGGGTTCTTGATCACCGGGTTGTCCGTGCCCCCGATGTGCATCTCGGTGTCGCCGCTGCCGATGTGCAGACCGGATACCAGCTCGATGGTACCGGTGAGCTTGGAAATTCTGTCGAGCTTCATGTTCGCTTCTCCTGCTCACCCTTTTTCCAGCTTGTAGAAGCCCATGAAGGCTTCGAAGAACAGCTTGAGCACTCTCAGATCGTCCGCGGTGTTGACCTGACCCAGGCAGTGGCTGAGCAGATCGGCGAAGGCGCCGTCCACGAGCTTGCGGCCTTCCGCGTAGGCGACCTTGGCGTTCAGCATCCGTATGAAGGGAAGGTATTCCTGGAACCGGTCGGGATGGTGCCGGACCTTCTGATCCCACATGACGATCTCGTCGTAGAAGCGACGGAGCTGCGTGGGCTTGTTCATCTCTCGGCCGCAGCACGCCACCTGCTCGGCGGCCTCTCGCGCCCGGGTGTCGAACAGCTCCGGATCGCGAAGGGTGCCGTTCTCGTCGCGCGCGAAACGGATGGATCTGGTGTCCATGGAGCGCCGCTGCGTCTTCTTGAAGTTGGCCATCGCCGTGCTCCTCAGTCTCGGTGTTGATACAGGTAGGTGAACAACGGGATCTTGAAGGCCCCCGCATACCTGGCGATGCCCCCGCCAATGATCCCGCCCAGCTCCGCCTGCCAGCGCCGGCGCGCCTCCCTGTCCAGGTGTTGCTGTCGCTCGAGCATGCGCCAGGTACGGTAGGCGAAGCGTGAATTCCACAACGCGCTGTCGATGCGCGGGCGCTCGGTCTTCAGGTCCTCGGCCATGTCAGCGAGGTGCTGCAGCCCGTAGACGTAGCCGGTGCTGAGCTCCAGGTCTCGGGAGAGGCGCTCGAGCGCGTCGCCGATCCTCCAGAGCTTGCGGAAATCGTCCCAGGCCACGGTCTGGCCGAAAGCGGTCACGGCGTTCTTGCGCGCGCCGTCATGGGCCTTGGCCTCGTCGAGGGCGGCCTCGGCCA
>CAZRGU010000396.1:0-2515 GCA_964599705.1 uncultured Ectothiorhodospiraceae bacterium
GAACGTCCTGGTGAAGAACTGGCAGGCGGTCCCGCTCGAGGCGAAGCGGGACGACAGTCAATCATGCTCGTCGAGGAGGAGGCGCGCAAGGAGGATGCCCTGATGGTACTGCCCTACGACCCGAGGCGCCTCGAGGAGATATCGCGTCTGCGGAGCGCGATCGCTCAAGACCGTGTCCTGCCCGTAGCCCGTGGTGATGCCGGGGTGCAGGTCTCCTTCTGCCCGGATGCGGCCGTCTCGGCCGAGTAGTTGCCCGAGCGCTACGCCTCGCGCTGGGCCTCCAGGAAGAAGTCACACCAGCCGCTCCGGTCACGGTCGTGCGAGACCGAGAGCAGAGCCACGCCGTTGCCGGCTGGTCGGTGAGAGATTCGCGCTTTTTCACCTCGGCGCCGCAAGCTACGGCGAGGTTCGTGGGGAGGCGCCCCCCCGTCGCCTCAGCCGGCCAGGCGCCCGCTGCGGTAGTCGGCGATCGCCCGCTCGATCTCCTCGCGGGTGTTCATCACGAAGGGGCCGTGCTGGACCACCGGCTCGCCGATCGGCCTCCCGGCGAGCAGCAGCAGGCGGGCCGGGGCGCCGGCGGCCTCGACCCGCACCGCGCCCTGCCTGCCGAGGAGCGCGGCGGCGCCGGCAGCGAGCGGCGCGGGCGCGGCGGCGGCCCCGACCCTCGCCTCGCCCGCGTAGAGGTAGAGCAGCACGGTGTGCCCGTCGGGCGGGGCGTGCTCGAGCAGCGCGCCGGGCTCGAGGGCGACGTCGAGGTAGGTCGGGTCGGTGGCGATCCCCGCCACCGCGCCGCTCCTGCCCTGGTACTCGCCCGCGATGATCCGGACGCGCACCCCGCCGTGCTCGGCGACCGGGATGTCGGCCGCGGCCACCTCGCGGTAGCGGGGCGGGACCATCTTGGCGCGCGCCGGGAGGTTGATCCAGAGCTGGAAGCCGTGCATCCGGCCGTGCTCCTGGAGCGGCATCTCGGAGTGGATGATGCCGCGCCCGGCGGTCATCCACTGCACGTCGCCGGGACCGAGGCGGCCGTGCCCGCCGTTGCTGTCACGGTGCTCCATGTGACCGGCGAGCATGTAGGTGACGGTCTCGAAGCCGCGGTGGGGGTGCTCGGGGAAGCCGGCGAGGCGGTCGTCCGGATCCTCGGAGCCGAACTCGTCGAGGAGCAGGAAGGGATCGAGCTCGGCGGCCGTCCCGGCGACCCTGCGGATCTCGACCCCGGCGCCGTCGCGCGTGGCCTGCGCAGGCAGCAGCCGGGCGACTCCGCGCCAGGCGCTCACGAGGCCTTGCGCTCGGCGGGCCGCCCGGCGCCGAGGCGCTCGCGCCCGTGGGGTCGCTCGAGGTCGAGGGCCGGGCCCACGGGGACGATCCCGGTCGGGTTGATGGTGCGGTGGCTGAAGTAGTAGTGGCGCTTGATGTGGTCGAGGTCGACGGTGCCGGCCACGCCCGGGACCTGGTAGAGGTCGCGCAGGTAGCCGGCCAGGTGGCGGTAGTCCTCGATGCGGCGCAGGTTGCACTTGAAGTGGCCGTGGTAGACGGCATCGAAGCGCACCAGGGTCGTGAACAGGCGCCAGTCGGCCTCGGTGATGCGCTCGCCGGTGAGGTAGCGCCGGGCGGCGAGGCGCTCGTCGAGCCAGTCGAGGGTCTCGAACAGGGCCACGAAGGCCTCCTCGTAGGCGGCCTGGGTGGTGGCGAAGCCGCAGCGGTAGACACCGTTGTTCACCGTCTCGTAGATGCGCTCGTTGAGGGCGTCGATCGCGGCGCGCAGCGCCGTGGGATAGAAGTCGAGGGTGTTGCCGGTCAGGTGATCGAAGGCCGAGTTGAGCATCCGGATGATGTCGGCCGACTCGTTGCTGACGATGGTGCGCCGCTCCCGGTCCCAGAGCACCGGGACCGTCGCCCGGCCGCTGTAGTGGGGCGCTGCGAGGGTGTAGAGCTGGTGGTGGTAGCGGACCCCGTTGAGCGGCTCGGGCTCGGGGTACTCCCAGCCGTTCTCGAGCATCTCGGGGCGCACCACGCTCACCCCGATCAGCCCCTCGAGCCCCTTGAGCACCCGGAAGATGAGGGTGCGGTGCGCCCACGGGCAGGCCAGCGAGACGTACAGGTGGTAGCGGCCGGGCTCGGCGCGAAAGCCCCCCTCGCCGCTCGGGCCCGGCGCGCCGTCGGCGGTGACCCAACGGCGAAAGCGCGCCGCGTCACGAACGAAGCGCCCGCCGGAGCGCCCGGTGTCGTACCACCGGTCCTGCCAGCGGCCGTTGACGAGCAGGCCCATGGCCTTCTCCCTCGATGCGAATGAATCTGTCTTGCAACCATAGACCAATGCCCCACCCGCGGCCATCGATATCTCGCACCGGCCTCCGGGCGGGGCGGCGGGTCAGCGGCGCCGCCGGGCCGCGCCGCGGCCCACCACCCGCCGCGCCAGCCCGCGCGTCACCCCCCACCAGAACAGCGCGGCCATGACCAGCAGCAGCCCGGCGAAGGGCAGCAGGTCGCGCAGCGAACGGGTGATCCAGGCCAC
>CAZRGU010000397.1:0-2509 GCA_964599705.1 uncultured Ectothiorhodospiraceae bacterium
GTTGGGCGCGCCCCGCTGGAGGTGAGCGGGTCGGCCGCCGCGCAGCGGTGAGCGACGCGCGCTACAGCATCACCCGCTCGATCCCGCCGCGCTCGAGGGCGGCGAGGAACTCCGCCTGCCAGTCGCGCCCGAGCAGCCGCTCGGCGAGCTCGACGACCACGTAGCGGGTCTCCAGGCCGGTCTCGGCGCGGTAGCGATCGAGCCCCTGCTGGCAGGCCGGGCAGCTCGTCAGCAGTCGCACCTCGTCGCCGCTCGCCCGCTCGTGCCCGGTGAGCTCGCGGATCCCGGCGCGCAGCACCTCGGCCTTGGCGAAGCGGGCCTGCTCGGCGATGTCGGGGCGGGCCACGGCGAAGGTTCCGGCCTCGCCGCAGCAGCGATCCGAGAGCCTCACCTCGGCGCCGAGCAGCTCGCCGGCGACCGCCAGCGGGTCGCGGCGCTTGAACGGCGAGTGGCACGGATCGTGGTAGAGGTAGCGCCGCCCGGCGCCATCCGCGAGCCCGCATCGCTCACCGAGCCGCGAAGCGAGGGCGTCGAGATGCTGTCCTGGCCGGAAGCACGGACCGGAAGACGGCGAAGGCGTAGCCGACACCACGTCGCGCCGGCTGGAGGGAGCCCGTCCCGCCACAGCAGATGGATCGGCGCCCGCAGCGGTGAATGGGTGAGCGATGCGGGCTAGCCCGAGGCCGCGCTCGGCGAGGAACTCGTGGATGTCGAGCAGCCGGCAGCCGGGGAAGATCTGCTCGAGCTGGTAGTCGGCGAGCTGGTCGATGCAGGTCCCGCAGGAGACCAGCACCGCGCCGAGCTCGAGGTAGCTCAGGGTGTTGGCGATGCGGTGCATCAGCACCTGGTTGGCGACCACGATCGAGCGCGCCCGGGCGGCCTCCCCGGCGGCCCGCTGCGGGTAGCCGCAGCACAGGTAGGCCGGCGGCAGCACGGTCTGCACCCCGGCCCGGTAGAGCATCGCCAGGCTGGCCAGCGCGATCTCGCTGTAGAGGCGCTCCGAGCCGCAGCCCGGGAAGTAGAGCACCGCCTCGGCCTCCTCGCCGGCGCGCTCCGGGTCGCGCAGCACCGGCACGTAGCGGCGGTCCTCGAGGCCGAGCAGGGCGCGCAGCGGGCGCGGCGGGATCCTCGCCGGCAGCGGCCGGGCGAGGAAGGCGACCAGCTCGCGGCCCCGGCGCGGCGCCCCGCCGGTGGCGCGCGGCACCCGCGCGCCGTTGCCCGGGCGCAGGCGCTGCACCAGGCGGTGCCCGGCGCGCTGGGCGGCGTAGCCGCCGCGCACCACCAGGGCGCGCAGCGCGCCGATGGCGCGCGGATCGGTGGCGTTGAGGAAGGCCATCGAGGCCCAGGCCCCGGGGCTGAAGCGCCGCCTGCCGGCCGCGCGCAGGATCTCGCGCATGCGGATGGTCACCTCGCCGAAGTCGATGTTGACCGGGCACGGCGCCAGGCAGCGGTGGCAGATGGTGCAGTGATCGGCGATGTCGTTGAGATCCCCGTAGTGGCGCCGCGAGACCCCGCGGCGGGTCTGCTCCTCGTAGAGGAAGGCCTCGATGACCAGCCCGGCGGCGAGGATCTTGTCGCGCGGCGAGTAGAGCAGGTTGGCGCGCGGGACGTGGGTGGTGCACAGCGGCTTGCACTTGCCGCAGCGCAGGCAGTGCTTGACGAGATCGTTGAGCTCGCCGAGCTCGCTCGCCTCGAGGAGCAGCGCCTCCTGCTGGACCAGGCGCAGCGAGGGGGTGTAGGCGCGCTCGAGCCCCGAGCCGGGGAGCAGCTTGCCGCGGTTGAAGCGCCCCTCGGGGTCGACCCGGCGCTTGTAGGCGGCGAAGGCCTCGACGGCCGCCGGGTCCATGAACTGCATCTTGGTGATGCCGATCCCGTGCTCGCCCGAGATCACCCCGCCGAGCGAGCGGGCCAGCGCCATCACCCGCTCGACCAGCCGCCCGGCCTCGCCGAGCATCCGGTAGTCGTTGGAGTTGACCGGGATGTTGGTGTGCACGTTGCCGTCCCCGGCGTGCATGTGGGTGGCGATCACCAGCCGCCCGGCGAGCACCGCGCGGTGGCAGGCCGCGAGGCGCTCGCGCACCGCCTCGTGCTCGCGCCCGCCGAAGATCTCGGCCAGCGGCTCGCCGACGCTGGCCCGGTAGGAGGCCCGCAGCGCGCCACGCGCGAGCAGCTCGACGAGCGGCTCGTCCTCGCCGGCCGCCTCCGCCTCGAGCCCGCCGTGCTCGGCCAGGAAGGCGCGTGCCGGGGCGTCGAGCCCGGCGAGCATCGCCCGCCAGCGCCGCTCGGCCTCGTCCAGGCGCTGGCGGGCGGCGGCCAGGCGGGCGGTCTCGATCGGATCGTCGCCGCCGGCCCCGGGGAGCTGCGGGGCGAGCTCCTCGAGGCACTCGCGCACCGCGGCCACGATGCGCAGCTTGTTGACCAGCGACTGCTCGATGTTGATCCGCTCGATCCCGGCGCTGTACTCGGCGAGGCGCTCGAGCGGGATGACCACGTCCTCGTTGATCTTGAA
>CAZRGU010000398.1:0-2507 GCA_964599705.1 uncultured Ectothiorhodospiraceae bacterium
TGGTGTGCGGCGATGTCGGCTTCGGCAAGACCGAGGTGGCGCTGCGCGCCGCCTTCGTGGTGGTGCAGGGGGGCAGCCAGGTCGCGGTGCTGGTGCCGACCACCCTGCTCGCCCAGCAGCACTACCAGACCTTCCTCGACCGCTTCGCCGACTGGCCGGTGCGCATCGAGCTGCTGTCGCGCTTCCGCTCGCGCGAGGAGCGCGAGGGGGTGCTCGCGGGGCTCGCCGCCGGCCGGGTCGACATCGTCATCGGCACCCACAAGCTGCTCCAGGACGACGTGCGCTTCGCCCGCCTCGGGCTGGTGGTGATCGACGAGGAGCACCGCTTCGGGGTGCGCCAGAAGGAGCGGCTCAAGCGGCTGCGTGCCGAGACCGACGTGCTGACCCTGACCGCCACGCCGATCCCGCGGACGCTGAACATGGCGCTCTCGGGGCTGCGCGATCTGTCGCTGATCGCCACCGCGCCCGAGCGGCGCCTGTCGATCCGCACCTTCGTGCGCCAGTGGGACAATGCGCTGGTCCGCGAGGCCTGCCTGCGCGAGCTGCACCGCGGCGGGCAGGTCTACGTGGTCCACAACAAGGTCCAGACCATCGAGCGACTGGCCCGCCGGATCCGCGAGCTGGTCCCCGAGGCCACGGTGGCGGTGGCCCACGGGCAGATGCGCGAGCGCGAGCTCGAGCGGGTGATGCTCGACTTCTACCACCGGCGCTGCAACGTGCTGGTCTGCACCACCATCATCGAGACCGGGATCGACGTGCCGACCGCCAACACCATGATCATCGACCGCGCCGATCGCTTCGGGCTCGCCCAGCTCCACCAGCTCCGCGGCCGGGTCGGACGCTCGCACCACCGTGCCTACGCCTACCTGGTGGCCCCGGACCGGCGGGCGATGAGCGCCGACGCGATCAAGCGCCTCGAGGCCATCGAGTCGCTCGGCGAGCTCGGCATCGGCTTCACCCTGGCCACCCACGACCTCGAGATCCGTGGCGCCGGGGAGCTGCTCGGCGAGGAGCAGAGCGGCCAGATCCAGGAGGTCGGCTACTCGCTCTACACCCGCATGCTCGAGCGCGCGGTGGCCGCCCTCAAGGCCGGGCGTGCCCCGCAGCTCGACCGCCCGCTCGATCACGGCGCCGAGATCGACCTCCAGGCCCCGGCGCGGATCCCCGAGGACTACCTGCCCGACGTCCACCAGCGGCTGATCCTCTACAAGCGGATCGCCAGCGCGGCCGGCGACGAGGCCCTCGCGGCGCTGCGCGAGGAGATGATCGACCGCTTCGGCGTGCTGCCCGAGGCCACCCGGACCCTGTTCCGGGTGACCGCCCTCAAGCTCAAGGCCACCCCGCTCGGGGTGCGCAAGGCGACCCTCGGGGCGCGCGGCGGGCGGATTCGCTTCGGCCCCCAGCCCAACGTCGACACCGGCGCCCTGGTGCGGCTGGTGCAGGGCGAGGGGGGAGCCTACCGGCTCGAGGGCGAGACCCTGCGCATCGCCGTGCCGAGCCCCACCATCGAGGCCCGCGTGGCGCTGCTCGCCGATCTGTTCGACGCGCTCGCCACCCGGGAGGCCGCTTGAGCGGCACCGGGCGAGGGCTTACCGTGGCCCAGGAGTGGCGATGCCGCGCCGCGAGGACCGTGCGGGAGAGACGAGAGAGCATGTCGGGATCGTCGATTCACCGCCTTGCCGGGTCCCTGATCGTCCTCGCCGCGCTGGCGCTCGCAGCCCCGAGCGCGCGCGCCGAGCCGCCCGCGGCGCTGCCCTGGTATGCCGTCGAGGTGATCGTGTTCGCCCGGCTCGAGGCGCCCGATGCGGGCAGCGAGCGCTGGCCGCCGGACCCCGGCTCACCGCCGATCGAGGGGGCCATCGAGCTGCTCGAGCCGCTCGGCGACGACCTCGACCCCGAGCTCGCCCAGGGCCCCCTGGCCTACCAGGCGCTGCCCGGCTCGGAGCTGCGCCTCGGCGAGCTCTGGAACCGCCTGCGCCGCTCGCGCGGCTACCGCCCCCTGCTCCACCTCGGCTGGGTCCAGCCCGGGGTGGGGGCCGGGGAGGCCCGCCCGATCCACGTGCGCCTGCCCGCCGCGGGCCCGGGGGCCGCCCCGAGCGCCGCGCCCGGCGTCCCGGGAAGCGCCGCCGAGGGCGTGGCGGGCCCCGCCGAGCCCCCGCCAGCGCCGCTCCTCGAGGGGACCCTGCGCCTCTACCGCAGCCGCTACCTGCACCTCGAGGCCGACCTGCTCTACCGCCCCGGGACGCCCCCCGAGGGGGTCGCCGGTCGGGTGTTCCGGCTCACCGAGAGCCGGCGGATGCGCTCCGGACGGCTGCACTACCTCGACCACCCGCTCTTCGGGGTGCTGGTCGAGGCACGCCGGCTGGTCCGCCCCGAGCCGCCCGCCCCCGCTCCCGAGCCCGCCGCGGCGCCGGCGCCCGCCGGGGACGCGGCCAGCGAGCCGGCGCCCGGCGCCCCCGCCGCCGTCCCCTCCCCGGAAGCGGCGAGCCCGGGCGCGAGCGACTGAG
>CAZRGU010000399.1:0-2468 GCA_964599705.1 uncultured Ectothiorhodospiraceae bacterium
CAAAGGATAATGTTCCGGCCGGCCTGCGGATACCAGATCAGTCCGCAAACCCTGCAATGGCCGCTCCGAGTCGCTCGCGGAGGCCGGCAGCGTTCACCGTCCGCGACCACGAAACAGCAACGCGAAAATCGGTGCTGTGTGGTGGCGCTGCCGGCGGCCGTCCCAAGCGTTGGCTGAGCCGTTTTCTCGAAGGCTGCCCGTCCCTGAACCGCCACATCGAACCGATCCTGGGTCGTCCGGCGGCTCGTGCGAGGCCGACGGCCTTGTCGGCGCCCTCTCGGAGCGTGCCAAGCACTGGCCCCGAAGCAGCACGAGTGGACTGGACTGCGGCTCTCGACGATCCCAGTCCCACCCCCGACTGGAGACGGGCGCGTAAACCTCCTCGAATCGACCGTCGCTCGAGGGGCGCTCATGAACCGTCGGCAAGTCCTGGAACTGTTCGCCGAGCACAAGCCGTGACTGGTCGAGCGCTACGGCGTCACGAGGCTCGCGGTGTGCGGCTCGAGTCGCGCGCGACGATGCCGCTGCGGGCAGCGATGTCGACGTGCTGGTCGCCTTCGACGGACCGGCCCACTCGAAGCGCTACTTCGGGGTGCTCTCCTGCCTCGGGGACCTGCTCGGGCGGCCGGTCGAGCTGGTCACCGAGAAGGCGCTGCGCGCGGAGCTGTGTCCCCACATCGAACGCGAGGCGCTGCATGTCTGACCGCTCGGCGCGCCGCGAGTGGCGCCTCTACGCCGAGGACATGATCGGCCTTGCCGAGAAGATGATCGAGTACACGATCGGGCTCGACCAGGCGGTTGTCACCGCGGCGGCTCACGGCTGGCCGTGGCCGGCGTCTCTCGCCGCAGACCGAGGCGGTGCCGCGGCCCGCGGCTGTAACCCACGTATTTCAGTGCGCCGTGGAAGGCGCGATTTCTCAGCGGGTGGAGTTCCCACCCGGCAAAGGTCGTTCCAGACGGTAGCGGCTGGGACATGCGTCGAGGTGCGGAACACTGGCGGGTGAGATCCGGTCGTAGGAGCATTGCTGAGTGCTGCCGGAGGCGGATGCGCGCTGATGACCCGGGACGCGATCCTTCGCGAGCAGATCTTCCACGACAGGCTCGTGGCCGCAGCGGGCGAGGCCGGGACGATCCCCGCGACCCTTCTCGCGATCCGCATGAACCGCGCCAGCGAGGTGACCCGACTGCGCGGCGATCTACCCGCCGAGCGCGTGCTTCGCGACTCCTTCGAAAGGGCGATGCGCACGGCCTTCGGCGCCTGCGCCACGATCGGTCAGCTCGACGCGAGGACCTACGCCGTCCTGCTCGACGGCGCAGTACCTGGCGCGGCGGAGATCGAGGGCGAGCTTCGGCGCATCCGCGATCACTTCAACCACCACCCAGTGCGGGTGCGCTCGACCTACTACTACCCGCGCACCAAGGCCGTGATGGTCCCACCCGGCTGCCCGGTCGCCGATGCCCAGTCGCTGCTGCTCTTCGCGCTCGAGCGCGTCGCCGACTACGAGGAGCACCGGAGCCTGGTGCACATCGACGCCGGCGACCCCGCCTACCGCGAGCACAAGCGGTTGCGTCGCGGGCTGCGCCACGTGCGCGACGCCCTCTACCGTCGGCGCCTCGGGCTGCACCTGCAGCCGATCGTGCCGCTTCGCCCGGGCCTCGCCGGACGCGGCGAGCTGCTCCTGCGGGTCTTCGACGAGGACTACGAGCCGCGCCCGCCGGGCCCGTTCCTGCGCGTGGCCGAGTACAACCGGGTGCTGCGCGAGCTTGACCGGCATGTCATCGAGCTGGTCTTCGGGCACCGGGACCGGCTGCTCGCCGCGATCCCGCCGGGCGGTGCGGTCTCGTTCAACCTCTCGGGACCGTCGTTCAGCGACGAGGCGCTCGTCGAGGAGCTCATCGCGTGCCTCGCCGCCCGCCCCGAGCTGCGCGGCCGGCTGGTCGTCGAGGTCACCGAGACGGTGGCCAACCGCGACTTCGGGCGCACCGTGGAGACCCTCCAGGGGCTGCGAGGGGGCGGCTACCGAGTGGCGCTCGACGACATCGGCGTCGGCTCGAGCAACCTGGCCAACCTGGTCCGCTTCCCGGTCGACGCGTTCAAGATCGACGGGCAGTTCGTGACCGCGCTGCTCGAGGACGAGTACGCGCGCAGCGTGGTGTGCTTCGTGCGCGACGCGGCGCGCCGCCTCGGGGTGCAGACCATCGCCGAGTTCGTCGAGGACCGCGAGACGCTCGAGGCATTGCGCGCGCTCGGTATCGACTACGCCCAGGGCTTCCACACCGGCCGTCCGGCCCCGTGCATCCCGCCCGGGTGCGTGCGCGATCCGGCGATGCTCGGACGCCCCCTCGAGTCCTCGAGGAGCGTCAGGGCGCCCTGAGAGTTTGTGAAAAAATCGCACACCTACTGCGAGCGTCGCCGACCGCCCCTGACTGCGTTGCGGGGACCCCCAACATGTAGTCACGTACTCCAG
>CAZRGU010000400.1:0-2464 GCA_964599705.1 uncultured Ectothiorhodospiraceae bacterium
CGACGTCGGGGCTCTCAGCGCAGGAACAGCGTGTAGGCCGGGTTGCCGGTCTCCTCGGCGTAGGGGTAGCCGACCGCATCGAGGAAGCGACGGAACTTGGCGCCGTCGGCCGCCGGTACCTGCAGCCCCATCAGCACCCGCCCGTAGGCCGCGCCGTGGTTGCGGTAGTGGAACAGGCTGATGTTCCACTCCCCGCCGAGCCGGGTCAGGAAGCGCAGCAGGGCGCCCGGGCGCTCGGGGAAGTCGAAGCGGTAGAGGACCTCGTCGGCCGCCCCCCCGGAATGCCCCCCGACCATGTAGCGGACGTGGATCTTGGCCATCTCGTTGTCGCTGAGATCGAGCACCGGGTAGCCGTGGCCGGTGAGCGCACCGATCAGCGAGGCCTTGTCGGCCTCGCCGCTGCGCAGCTCCACGCCGACGAAGATGTGGGCCTGGCTGCGGTCGGTGTAGCGGTAGTTGAACTCGGTGATCGAGCGGTGGCCGATGTGGTGGCAGAACTCGCGCAGGCTGCCCGGGCGCTCGGGGATGGTCACCGCGAGCAGCGCCTCGCGCTGCTCGCCGATATCGGCCCGCTCGGCGATGTTGCGCAGCCGGTCGAAGTTGACGTTGGCCCCGCAGTTGACGCTGACCAGGGTCCGCCCGCGGCAGCCCTCGCGGGCCACGTAGCGCTTCAGCCCGGCCACCCCGAGGGCGCCGGCCGGCTCGACGATCGCCCGGGTGTCCTCGAAGATGTCCTTGATCGCCGCGCAGATCTCGTCGGTGCTGACCAGGATCACCTCGTCGACGCACTGGCGGGCGATCCGGAACGGCTCGCGCCCGACCTGCTTGACCGCCACCCCGTCGGCGAAGATCCCGACCTGCTCGAGCTCGACCGGCTCGCCACGCTCGAGCGCGTCGTGCATCGAGGAGGCGTCCTCGGGCTCGACCCCGATGACCCGGATCGCAGGCCACAGCGACTTGACCCAGGCCGCGATCCCGGCGATCAGCCCGCCGCCGCCGACGGCCACGAAGATGGCGTCGATCGCCGGGCCGTGCTGGCGCAGGATCTCCATGGCGATGGTGCCCTGCCCGGCGATCACCTCGGGGTCGTCGAAGGGGTGCACGAAGACCATCCCGCGCTCGGCGCAGAGCCGCTCGGCCTGGGCCCGGGCCTCGTCGTAGGAGCTGCCGTGGAGGACGATCTCGGCGCCCAGCCGGCGCACCGCGTCGACCTTGATCGGCGGGGTGGTCTTGGGCATCACGATGAGCGCGGCGACGCCCAGCTCGCGGGCCGCCAGCGCCACCCCCTGGGCGTGGTTGCCGGCCGAGGCGGCGAGCACCCCGCGGGCCCGCTCGTCGGCGCCGAGCGAGGCGATCTTGTTGTAGGCGCCGCGCAGCTTGAACGAGAAGACCGGCTGCAGGTCCTCGCGCTTGAGCAGCACCCGGTTGCCGAGCCGCTCGGAGAGGCGCGGCGCGGCCTCGAGCGGCGTCTCGCGGGCCACCTCGTAGACCCGGGCGCGCAGGATTCGCTCGACGTACTCCCTGGGCATGGCGACCCTCCGTGGCGCGAGCCCGCGTGTCTCACCCGCCCGCGGCTGCGGGCGCCAATCCACTCGCTCTGGCGGTGGGTACTCCCTGCAGCCGGCTCGACGCAGGGTCCCCCCCCACGCCTTCGCCGCCTTGCGGTCCGTGCGCCCCACCAGGGCGGCGTCTCGACGCCCTCGCCTCGCGCGCCGGTGAGAAATCCGGGCGAGCCGCTATGATAGCGGCTCGCCGGCCGGTGGCGGCACGAACAAGAGGCGACCCCGCGATGGACCAGGAAGCCAAGAAACGGGCAGCGGCGCGTGCCGCGCTCGCCTACGTCGAGGACGAGCCGGTGATCGGGGTCGGCACCGGCAGCACCGCCAACGCCTTCATCGAGGCGCTGGCCTCGATCCGCTCGCGGATCGAGGCCGCGGTGGCGAGCTCCGAGGCGAGCGCCGCGCGGCTGCGCGCGGCCGGCATCCCGGTCGCCGACCTCAACGCGGTCGGCGATCTGGCCGTCTACGTCGACGGGGCCGACGAGGCCAACCGCCACCTGCAGCTCGTCAAGGGCGGCGGCGGGGCGCTGACCCGCGAGAAGATCTGCGCGGCCGCGGCGCGGCGCTTCGTGTGCATCGTCGACGACAGCAAGCTGGTCGAGCACCTCGGCGAGTTCCCGCTGCCGATCGAGGTCATCCCGCTGGCCCGCTCGCTGGTCGCCCGCCGGCTGGTCGCGCTCGGCGGCCATCCCGAGTGGCGCCAGGGCTTCATGACCGACAACGGCAACCAGATCCTCGATGTGCACGGGCTGGCGATCGAGGAGCCGGTGCGCCTCGAGTCCGAGCTCGACCACCTCGCCGGAGTGGTCTGCAGCGGGCTGTTCGCGCGCCGCCCGGCCGACGTCCTGCTGGTGGCCAGCGATGCCGGGGTCGAGACCTACACCCGGCCCTGAGAGTTTGTGAAA
>CAZRGU010000401.1:0-2440 GCA_964599705.1 uncultured Ectothiorhodospiraceae bacterium
TAGCGCTCCATCCAGTTCTTGAAGGTCTGATAGCTGCGCAGGCCCACCAGCCGGGCGGCCCGGGTCCGGTTGCCCCCCGCCTCATCGAGGGCGCGACGCAGGTAGTGACCGGCAACCTCCCGGATCACGGCCTGGATGTCAAAGCCGTCCCCGAGCGGGCGCCCGAGCACCGGGTCGCGCCCGGCCCCGCCCGGGGCGGCGAGGAGCAGCGCCTCGCGCACCGTCTCGGCGCTGATCGTCGGGCCCTCGGACCACACGCAGGCCCGCATCAGGGTGTTGAGCAGCTCCCGGACGTTGCCCGGCCAGGAGTGCCTGAGCAGGACGTTTCTTGCCCCGGCAGAAAGTCGCTTACGCTGCCAGCCGGGATCTGACGCCCACTCGTCGTTGACCCGGGCGAGCAGCGCGTCGATGAGCAGACCGAGGTCTCCGGCCCGCGAGCGCAGCGGCGGCAGCCGGATGACGGCCACCGCCACCCGGTAGAAGAGGTCCTCGCGGAAGCGCCCGGCCGCGACCTCCGAGGCGAGGCTCCGGTGGGTCGCCGCGATCAGGCGCACGTCGACGGGTCTCGGCCCGCTCGTCCCGATCCGGGTCACGGCGCGCTGCTCGAGCACCCGCAGCAGCTTGACCTGGAGGGCCAGGGGCAGCTCGCCGAGCTCGTCGAGCAGCAGCGTGCCGCCGCTCGCCTCCTCGAAGTAGCCCTTGCGCTCCCGGTCGGCGCCGGTGAAGGCCCCCTTGCGATGCCCGAAGAGCTCGGACTCGGCCAGATCGGCCGGGATCGCCCCGCAGTTCACGGCCACGAAGGGGCCGTCGCGACGGGGGCTCGCGGCGTGGATCGCCCGGGCGAAGAGCTCCTTGCCGGTCCCGCTCTCGCCCTCGATCAGCACCGGGACCGAGCGTGGCGCCACTCGCCTCGCCAGCTCGACGACCCGCGCCATCTGCGGGCTGCGATGGGTGATCGCCTCGAAGCCGGCCACCGGGCGCGGCGCGCCACCGGCGCTGAGCGCGGCGAGCGCCCGATCCGGCCCCTCCATCAGCGCCGGGACGAACTCGGCCGAGATGTCGAAGGGGACCTCGGCGGTCTGCACGCCGTGCTCCTTCGATGACTGGATCAGCTCGGCGGCGAAGCGGGTCTTGGCGAGGATGATCCAGACCGCGGCCATCGCCGAGGTGCCGGGGCTGATGTGGAAGGTGAGGCGCAGGCGCTCGCCGTGCTCGTCGCGAAGGCCGGTGATCCGGGCCGTCGCCGCCTCGTAGATCTCCCCGAAGTGCATCGGGCTCGAGAGCCGGACCTGATGGACCGCAATCGCGGCCTCGGTCCGTCCCCCGAGCCAGCGCACGAAGCGCCGGGTCCGGGCCCTCTCGTAGTTGCTGAGCAGCAGGACCCGATCGAAGGCGCGCTGGGTGACCGCCTGGCCGAGCGGCCCGAGCCCGACCTCGGCCACGCCCTCGGCGGCCCTGAGGTCGGTCTCCCCGACCCAGCTCACCAGCGCACGGACCTCATCCATCGGGAAACTTTCTTATCGAACAAAAACATTTTTATTATTGATCTCCTGGCCGGGAGGCGCAACGGGAGGACTCCGGACGGCGCCGGAAGCGGCAACTCTGTTCGACCACCCGGCGGCGCTGGCCAGGTTGCTCGGCAAGCTGGTGCGCAGCTACGCCCTCGACGCCATCGAGGCGCCCCGGACCCACCGCGCTCGAACGGGGTCTCGGCGGCGGCTCGCGAGTTCCTCGCCCCGGTGGCCGCCGCCCGCACCCGGCGGCGACACTTCGACCGCGAGCGGTAGCTTCCCACGGGGCGCACGAGCGGGCCGGCGTGGACCGGTACCGGTCGCGCCCGGCGGCGCTACGATCCGGTGCAGGACAGCACCCGGTACTGGCCCGGCCACCAGCGAGCGCCACATGCCAGGAGCCGAGAGATCGTTTGCCCCGCCGTATCGGTGGCGGATCGGCAGAATCCGCTACCACGTCGTCGCCGGTGACCTCTTCGAGGCCCCGGTCGAGGCCATCGTCAACAGTGAGCAGACCGAGTTCGTGCTCTCCTTTGACACCGAGACCGTCAGCGGCCAGATCCGGCGGCGGATCGGCGATCAGGTGCGACGAGAGCTTGACGGGCGGACCCGGGGCACGATCCTGCCCCCCGGCACCGTGCTGCGAACCGGAGGCGGGCAGGCCTTTCGCCACGTCTTCCACGCCGGCTTTCACCGGCCGGACGAGTGGCCGGACACGCCGCCGAGCAGCAGCGAGCCGCGCTGCACCGACAGTAGACCGCGAGGCGATGGCCGCTCGCGGCGCATCCTTCGCGGTGCTCGAGCTCAGGCTCGGCGAGCGGCTGCGATACGTCGTCCCCGAGACCGGGGACACCTTCTGGAAACCGGGTCCGCCGCGGGTCTGAGCGCAACGGCGACTCACGGCGGCCACGAGGGCTTCCCGCGGCTCG
>CAZRGU010000402.1:0-2427 GCA_964599705.1 uncultured Ectothiorhodospiraceae bacterium
CTGCCCGGTGCCATTCCGCGCTCCATCCCGGGCGCAGGTCGGGCGCCAGCCCGACGTTCAAGCCGCCCCTCGGTAGCGAACGTCTGCAGCTGCACCCCCTGTTCGCTCGTCGAGCGCGCGACCCGCGGTCATCGGGGCTCTCAGCGATGCGGGCTAGCGCCGGAAGCCGTACTCGAGGGTGAAGAAGCGCGGGTTGAGGGCGGCGAGTGGCTCGCGCAGCTTGGCGATCTCGTCGGCCGGGCCGTGCACCTCGAGGCGGGTGATCTCGGCGATCTTGAGGGCCTCGTCGAGCAGGTCGCCGACGTTCTCGAGGTGGGCGAGCAGCCCCTCGGCGTCGGCGTAGCCCTCGCGGCAGTGGGCCTCGCAGCCGTCGAAGCTGAACCCGTAGTAGAGGCACCGCTCCTCGTTCGCGGTGCGCTCGACGAAGCGCTCGCAGAGCGCCTTGAACTCGCCGAGCCGCTCGGCCGGAACCTGGAAGTAGGGCACGATCGTGCAGCACTTGTCGTCAGTGGCCATGGCTCCTCTCCTCCTGGTGGCATGGGTGGGCAGGCCTCATGCTAGCCCGAATAGCTCACCGATCCACGGCTGCGGACGCCGATCCATCTGTCCTGGCGGGACGTACTCCCTCCAGCCGGCTCGACGTAGTATCCGGCTACGCCTTCGCCGCCTTCCGGTCCGTGCGCCCCGCCAGGCCAGCATCTCGACGCCCTCGCCTCGCGCACCGCGCCATCCCATGCAGGTCGACCTCGCGCGGTGCCGCCGGTCAGCCGAAGCGCTCGCGCAGCTCGCTCTTCTGGACCTTGCCCATGGCGTTGCGCGGCAGCTCGGCGACCAAGTGGACGCGCTTGGGCACCTTGTAGCCGGCGAGCTGGGGGCGCACGGCGGCGATGATCCCCTCCTCGCTGAGCGCCGCCCCGGGGCGGGCCACCACCACCGCGGTGACCCGCTCGCCGAGATCCGGGTCGGGGACCCCGATGACCGCCGACTCGGCGACCCCCTCGAGGGCGTCGATGACCACCTCGACCTCCTTGGGGTAGACGTTGTAGCCGCCCGAGATGACCAGGTCCTTGCTGCGCCCGACGATCACCACGTAGCCGTCCTCGTCGATGAGGCCGAGATCGCCGGAGCGGAAGTAGCCGTCGGCGGTGAACTCCTCGGCGGTCTTCTCCGGGCGGCGCCAGTAGCCCTTGAAGACGTTGGGCCCGCGGTACTCGATGGCACCGACCTTGCCGGGTGGCAGGGGCTGGCCGGTCTCGTCGACCACCCGCAGGCTGACCCCCGGCAGCGGCGGACCCACGGTGCCCGGCTTGCGCTCGCCGTCGAGCGGATTGGAGGTCACCATCCCGGCCTCGGTCATCCCGTAGCGCTCGAGGATGGTGTGCCCGGTGCGCTCGCGGAACTCGTGGAAGGTCTGCTCGAGCAGCGGCGCCGAGCCGGAGATGAACAGGCGCATGTTGCGACACGGCTCGGCGCCGAAGGCGGGCTCGGCGAGCAGCCGGGTGTAGAAGGTCGGCACCCCCATCATCACCGTGGCCCGCGGGAGCTGCTCGATCACGGCGCGCGGGTCGAAGCGCTCGAGGAGGATCATCGGGCTGGCGTTGAGCAGCGCGCAGTGGCAGGCCACGAACAGCCCGTGGGTGTGGAACAGCGGCAGCGCGTGGAGCAGCACGTCCCCGGGCCGGAAGCCCCACACCCGGTGCAGGGTGAGCGCGTTGGCGGCGAGGTTCGCGTGGCTGAGCATCGCCCCCTTGGGGCGCCCGGTGGTCCCCGAGGTGTAGAGGATCGCGGCACACTCCTCGCCGCCGCAGGCGACGACCTCGGCGAGCGGCTCGGCAGCGCGCGCCCCGGCGGCGAGGCTTCCGCCGCCGGCACCATCGAGGGTCAGCACGTGGCCCACCCCGCGGGAGGCGGCGAGGCGCTCGAGGAGCTCGCACGACTCGGGCCGGCAGACCACCACCGCCGGCTCGGCGTCGGCCAGGAAGTAGTCGAGCTCGCGCTCGGGATAGGCGGTGTTGAGCGGCAGGTAGACGAGCCCGGCGCGCAGGCAGGCGAGGTAGAGGAACAGCGCCTGGGGCGACTTGTCGACCTGGACCGCGACCCGCTCGCCGGGCGCGACCCCGAGGCCGCGCAGGAACCCGGCGATCCGTGCGCTCTCGTCCTCGAGCTCGGCGTAGCTCCAGCACCGGCCCCCGGGGACCTGGATCGCCGGGCGCTCGCCGTGGCCGGCGAAGCGGCTGGCGAGCAGGGCGTAGAGATTCGCGTTCCGTTCGCTGGTCATGGGCTGGCGGCTGGCTGCGGAAACGGCGCAAGCCTAAGGCCAGCGTGGCCAGCCGGGCAAGGACTGGCTGAGGCTGTTCGCCGATGCGCGAAGCGCGGGCGCCGCCCGGCTCACGCGGCGCGGCGAACCGGGTCACCTCCACGCGCCGC
>CAZRGU010000403.1:0-2337 GCA_964599705.1 uncultured Ectothiorhodospiraceae bacterium
CACGGACGTATCCACGGCGTGTCGCTGCGCGCCACACCCCACCGCACGCCCCGGCGGGGGAAGACGGGGCGCGGTGTTTTCACAAGCTTTCTGGCGACGTGGGGGGGTTGGCCGTGGCAGCGCGCTTCGCGCTACAGTGCCGCCCCATGGACGAGGCGCCCCTCGACCTCGGCTCGCTGCTCGATCACCTGCCGGGGATGATCTACCGGCTGCGCGCCGAGGGGGAACGCTGCCCGCTGTTCCTGAGCGCCGGCTGCCGCGAGCTGACCGGCCACGACCCGCACGAGGTGCTGCGCCGCGGCGGTGAGTTCCTGCGCGCCATCGCCCATCCCGACGATCGCGCCTGGAGCGGCGAGCAGATCGAGCGGGCGCTGGCCGCCGGCCAGCCCTACCAGCTCAGCTACCGGATCGTCACCGCCGCCGGCAGCGAGCGCTGGGTCTGGGACCAGGGCCGGGGGGTGCGTGACGAGCGCGGCCGGCTGGTGGCCATCGAGGGCTTCCTGAGCGACGCCACCGAGCACCACCGGCTCTCCAAGCGGCTCACCTTCCAGGCCAGCCACGATGCGCTGACCGGCCTGCTCAACCGCCGTGCCTTCGAGGAGCGGGTCGCCCGGGTGCTCGAGTCGGCGCACCGCGACGGCAGCGAGCACGCCCTGTGCTACCTCGATCTCGACCAGTTCAAGGTCATCAACGACACCTGCGGGCACTTCGCCGGCGACGAGCTGCTGCGCCAGCTCACCGCGGTGCTCCAGCGCCAGGTGCGCAAGCGCGACACCCTGGCGCGGCTCGGTGGCGACGAGTTCGGGGTGCTGATGGAGCACTGCACGCTGCTCCAGGCGCGCCGCGCCGCCAACGCCCTGCGCGCCGCCATCGAGGAGTTCCGCTTCGTGTGGCGGGATCGCACCTTCGCGGTCGGCGCGAGCATCGGGGTGGCCGCGATCGGGGCCGCAAGCCAGTCGGTGGCGAACGTGCTCTCGGCGGCCGACAGCGCCTGCTACGTGGCCAAGGATCGGGGTCGCAACCGCGTTCACCTGTACCGCGCCGACGACCTCGAGGTCGAGCGGCGCAGCAGCGAGCTCGAGTGGGTCTCGAGGCTCAGCGCGGCCCTCGACGCCGACCGCATGTGCCTCGTCTACCAGCCGATCTGGGCGCTCGACCCGGGGGCTCGCACCGGCCCCCACTACGAGCTGCTGGTGCGGATGGTCGACCCCGACGGCTCGCTGATCGCACCCGGGGCGTTCCTCCCGGCCGCCGAGCGCTACAACCTCTCGGTACGGCTCGACCGCTGGGTGGTCGAGCGGGCCCTCGCCTGGCTCGCCGCGCGCCCCGGGCACGTCGCCGAGCTCGACAGCTGCGCGCTGAACCTCAGCGGCCACTCGCTGGCCGACGACGACTTCCTGGCCTTCGTCATCGAGCGGCTCGAGCGCAGCGGCGTCCCGGCCCACAAGCTGTGCTTCGAGGTCACCGAGACGGTGGCGATCGCCAGCCTGGCCGCCGCCACCCGCTTCATGCGCGCCCTGCGCGAGCTCGGCGCGCGCTTCGCGCTCGATGACTTCGGCAGCGGGCTGTCCTCGTTCGCCTACCTCAAGGCGCTGCCGGTCGATGCCCTCAAGATCGACGGGATCTTCGTCAAGGACCTCGATCAGGACCCGATCGATCTGGCCATGGTGCGCTCGATCAACGACATCGGCCACGTCATGGGCAAGCGCACCATCGCCGAGTTCGTCGAGGACGACGAGGTCCTCGGCCGGCTCCTCGAGCTCGGCGTCGACTACGCCCAGGGCTACGGCCTGGGTCGCCCGCGCCCCCTCGAGGAGCTCGGCTGAGAGCCCCGACGACCGCCGGCCGCGCGCTCGACGAGCGAACAGGGGGCACCAGACCTTCGCTGCCGGAGCGGGACCCCACGTCGGGCCAGCGCCCGACCTGCGCCCGGGTGCGAGCGTGGCATGGCACCGGGCAGGCCTTCCTCGTAGCCCGGGCTCTGCCCGGGGTGGAGCGCGGGATCAACGTCGTTGCGCGGCCTGTAAACTCAACGGCTTAGCCCATGCTCGATGAACGTTTGTGAAAAAATCGCGCGGCTGCTGCGGACGCCCCGGGTCGTTCCGGACTGCGCTGTTCCGGGCCTTCCCTGGCCCGGCCTCGGCGGGCGCGCTGCGCGCGACCCAATCCGCTTCCGGCCGATTGCTGCGGGGACCCCCAACATGGAGTCACGTACTCCAGTACGCTCCTACCTGTTGTGCGCCCCCGCGCCTTGTCCGAGGCGACGTCCGCGTCTGCACACTGCCTGGTGCCATCCCGCGCTCAGTCCCGGGCAGAGCCCGGGCTACGAGGAAGGCC
>CAZRGU010000404.1:0-2328 GCA_964599705.1 uncultured Ectothiorhodospiraceae bacterium
GCCCGGCGGGGCGCGCTGCGGGAAGGGGCGATGAGCGAGCAGGTCCAGGTCAGGCTGACGGTCAACGGCGAGCCGCAGGCGCTGGCCTTCCCGGTCCACCACACCCTGCTCGAGGTGCTGCGCGAGCGCCTCGGGCTGACCGGGACCAAGCACGGCTGCGAGCTCGGCGAGTGCGGAGCGTGCACGGTGCTGCTCGACGGGGAGCCGGTGCTCTCCTGCCTGGTGCTCGCCGCCGAGTGCGACGGGCGCGCGGTGGAGACCGTCGAGGGGCTGCGGGCGAGCGACGGGCTGCACCCGCTGCAGGCGGCCTTCGCCGACCTCGGGGCGGCCCAGTGCGGCTACTGCACGCCGGGGATGCTGATGGCGGCCCGGGCGCTGCTCGAGCGCGACCCCGACCCCTCCGAGGCGGCGGTGCGCGAGGCGCTGGCCGGGAACCTGTGCCGCTGCACCGGCTACAACCGGATCGTCACCGCGGTGCGCTGGGCCGCGGCGATGCTGCGCGGCGAGGAGGGCCGCCCGCCGGAGAGCGCCTTTGCCGGCGAGGCGCTGCCGGCCGGGCAGGAGCCGGCGTGAGCACGCCGCGCAACGAGCCCGAGCTGGCCCTGGTCGGCACGCCCTTCCGGCGGGTCGACGCGCATGCCAAGGTCACCGGCCGGACCCGCTACGCCGATGACCTGAGCTTCCCGCGGATGGTCTACCTCAAGCTCGCCCGCTCGCCGCTGCCCCACGCCCGGATCCGGGCCATCGACACGGCGCGCGCCGCGGCGCTGCCCGGGGTGCTGGCCGTGGCCACCGGCGAGGACCTGCCGGTGCCCTTCGGGATCCTCCCGGTCTCCCAGGACGAGCACGTGCTCGCCCGCGAGCGGGTGCGCTTCGTCGGCGACCCGGTCGCGGCGGTGGCGGCGCTCACCGAGGAGCAGGCCGCCGAGGCGGCGCTCGCCATCGAGGTCGACTACGAGCCGCTCCCGACCATCGCCAGCGTGGACGACGCGCTGGCCACCCCGGAGCCGCGGATCCACGACTACGCCGACACCGGCAACCTGCACAAGGTGGTCTCGCTGCGCTTCGGCGATCTGGAGGCCGGCTTCGCGGAGGCCGACCTCGTCCTCGAGGACACCTTCTTCTACCAGGGCAACACCCACCTGGCCCTCGAGCAGCACGCCGCGCTCGCCGTCCCCGAGGACGAGGAGCGCATCACGCTCTACTCCTCGACCCAGACCCCGCACTACGTGCACCGGGCGCTGGCCCGGGTGCTGGGGCTCGCGGCGGCGCGCATCCGGGTGGTGGCCTGCCCGAACGGCGGCGGCTTCGGCGGCAAGACCGACCCCTTCAACCACGAGATCGCCGCGGCCTGGATGGCCCGCCGGCTCGGGCGCCCGGTCAAGGTGACCCTGACCCGCGAGGAGGTCTTCTACTGCCACCGCGGCCGCCACCCGACCCTGATGCGCCTGCGCACCGGGTTTCGGGCCGACGGCACGCTCACCGCCCAGCACCTGCGCACCGCGCTCGACGGCGGCGCCTACGGCTCCTACGGGGTAGCGAGCACTTACTACACCGGGGCGCTCCAGACCACCACCTACCGGTTGCCGCGCTACGGCTTCGACGGCGCGCGGGCCTTCACCAACAAGCCGCCCTGCGGCCCGAAGCGCGGCCACGGCACCCCGCAGCCGCGCTTCGCCTTCGAGGTCCAGCTCGACAAGGCCGCCGAGCGGCTCGGCATCGACCCGGCCGAGCTGCGCCTGCGCAACCTCGCCGAGCCCGGCTCGGTGACCGCCAACTGGCTCGCCCTCGGCACCATCGGGCTGCGCCGCTGCATCGAGGCGGTGCTCGCCGGGAGCGGCTGGCGCGAGCGGCGCGGGCGCCTTCCCGAGGGGCGCGGCCTGGGGCTCGCCTGCGGGGCCTACCTGTGCGGGGCCGGGCTGCCCATCTACTGGAACCACATGCCCCAGTCCGGGGTCCAGATCCGCCTCGATCGGAGCGGCTGCGTGACCGTGTACTGCGGCGAGGCCGAGGTCGGGCAGGGCTCGGACAGCGTGCTCGCCGCGATCGTCGCCGAGGTGCTCGGGGTGGAGCTCGCCGACGTGCACCTGTGCGTGGCCGACACCGCGCTCACCCCGGTCGATCTCGGCAGCTACTCCTCGCGGGTCACGCTGATGGTCGGGCAGGCCGCCCGCGAGGCCGCCGAGCGGGCCCGCGAGCGGATCGCCGGCGCGGTGGCCGAGCAGCTCGGGGTGCCCGAGGCGAGCCTGGTGTTCGCCGGCGGGCGGGTCTTCCCGGCCGGCGAGCCCGACGGCGGGCTCGACTTCCAGCAGGCCGTGATCGCGGCCG
>CAZRGU010000405.1:0-2291 GCA_964599705.1 uncultured Ectothiorhodospiraceae bacterium
TGTCCGGGTCGCCCAGGAACGCCCTCGCGACGGCGCGCGGTTCTTTCACAAACTCCGAGGCCTGCGGTCGAGCGTCGGAAAGCGCATCGAGTCGCGGGAACAACAATCGCCCTTTCTCGCGTCAGAGATGCCTCGGCACATCCATGCTCTCGTGCAACACGCGCACGACCAGCACGCCCCAGTCCTCGGGCTTGTAGAAGACGACGTGAGCCTGATGCTCGAAGCGTCTGAGATCCGGCGCGAGCTCCTCGGCGCTTCGTCCCAGCAGGGGGTTCTCGGCCAGGGTTTCGAAACACCGCTCCAGCCCGTCCCGGTAACGGCGAGCTTGATCGATTCCGAACCGCTCGATCGTGTAGTCCGCGATCCCGGCGATGTCGCCTGCGGCCCGGACCGACAGGCGGTACTCAGGCATTCCGGCGCCTGTGCCGAGCCTCGGCTTCCGCCCAGATCGCACCGACGGTGCGATCGCTGATGCCGCTGTCCAGTCCTTCTCGGATAGCGTCTTTCAGCGCCGCGAGCTTCGTGCTCCGTTCCTGATCGCGGCGAATGAGGTCGCGGAAGTACTCGCTGTCGTTCGTGTAGTCACCGCTTACGATCTGCGCCTTGACCCACTGGGCCTGCTTCTCCGTCAACGTGATGGTTTTTCGAACGGTTGCCATATCAGCCTCTAGATCGCACCAGAATTCATAATATTGGTGCACAATAGCAAACAGACTTCCGGGTGCCAATCCGCCCGACGGCTCACGGTAGATGGGTTCCATCTCGAGATCACCCCACGCCAGGTGACGGGGCGCAGCGGGTGATCAGGGCGTCATGGGACATCGCGGGGAGATCGGCCGGCCGATGAGCGTTCCGGACGGCCGGATCGCGGCCATCGCGCGCTCGTGCGGCTACGCGATCGCCATCTGGAACGTCGCCGACTTCGTGCACCGGGGTCTGCGGCCCGTCGATCCGCCCGCCGGCTGATGGCCTCTGCTGACTGCTCCCAGATGCTCATCCGGAAGCCCTCCCCGGGCAAGGTGCCAAGACTGTCGGCCCGTGCCGCCAAGCTCTACCCCGCGCGTCTTTCGGTAGCAGTCGGATTTCGTGGTCCCTAGCACACTCATCGCCCGCGCGCAGCCTCTCTGCTTGTTCGTGTCCCTGCGGTCGTGCCTTCGCTACACGCTTCCTCCAGGCCTCGCCTCACGGCTCGGCCCTTGCGCTCATCCGCCGGGAGCGGATTGGGTCGTGCGCAGCGCGCCCGCAGGGGCCGGGCCAGGGAAGGCCCGGAACAGCGCAGTCCGGGGTGACCAGGGGCGCCCACAGCAGGCGGGCGGTTTTTTCACAAACTCTCACGCCGCGCGTGAGCGCTTGCTCGCTGCGCGCCCCTTCTTCCGCCCTTGGGCGGGCACGGACAGCGCACGCTGGACCGCCTCCGGCTCGCGGTCGATCACCATCAGGAAGGCCCGGGCGGCCACGTCCGGACGGCGCCGACCCTGCTCCCAGTTGCGTACCGCGTCGACCGAGAAGCCGAAGTGGGCGGCGAACTTCGCCTGCGACAACCCTAGACGCATGCGTACCGCGCGGACGTCGACCTCCTCGGGTACGTGGGCGACGAAGCCATCCCCAACCTCACTGCGGGCGTAGGCGAGCGCCTCTCGGGCGCCGCGCAGAATGCTCTCACCTGCCTTCGTCATGCCGACTCTCCCCTGCTCGGTACGCTTCCACCAGTGCCGCCAGGACGCGGCGCAGCTCGTTGCGCT
Organism: uncultured Ectothiorhodospiraceae bacterium; assembly: GCA_964599705.1. Lineage (GTDB taxonomy): Bacteria > Pseudomonadota > Gammaproteobacteria > HK1 > HK1 > CAZRGU01. The sequence continues at coordinate 1,743 of CAZRGU010000405.1, forward strand.
CGGCCTGCGTGAGGTTCGCCTTCTGGCCCTTGCCGAACACCGTCAGCAGGAACACCGGCACCGGAGGCTCTCCGTAGAAGGTGATGACCCGCACGCCGCCGCGCCTACCTTTGCCCCGCCCTGCCCAGCGAAGCTTGCGGGCGCCACCGGTCCCGACCATGACCTCGCCGGCGTCCGGGTGCACGGCGAGGTGGTCGATCAGCGCCCTCAGCTCCTCGCCGTCGAGCCGTCCCTGGATCCGACGCCGGAATTCCGGAGTCTCGACCACGGTGTGCAGTGGGCGCCGAGGCATGGCCTATAATATGCCATTGGCGCATATACGTCAATGGCGTGCAAGAGAAGGTGACTCAGGGTTCCACGGCCGAGTTCATCGAGGTCGGAAATTGACGGATCGAGGCCTGTTTTCAGCCGTCGTGGAACCCATGCGAAAGCCCATCAGCAGCAGGTGTGCAGCATTGTGCTTTCTAACTCAATCGCTGCTATTGATTTGCCCCTTGCCTTCGGGAGGCAGGGGGCGGAGGTTCAAACCCGACTTTGAGTGCGCCTGGG
>CAZRGU010000406.1:0-2272 GCA_964599705.1 uncultured Ectothiorhodospiraceae bacterium
GTCTATCGACGCTGACCGCGCCCGGGCGCCCCCTGCTCGCCGGCGTAGGCCGCGCGGTAGCTCGCCAGCATCCGCTCGAAGGAGAAGCGCTGCTCGAGGCGGCGGCGCGCCGCGGCGCCCATCGCCTGGCGGCCCTCGGGGTCGGTGGCGAGGCGCCCGATCGCCGCGGCGAGCCGCTCGGGCGAGCGGGCCGGGACCAGCAGGCCGGTCTCGGGCTCGGCCACCACCTCGGGGTTGCCCCCGACCGCGGTGGCCACGACCGGGAGCGAGGCGGCCATCGCCTCGAGGATTGTCACCGAGACGCCCTCGTGGACCGAGCTGTTGAGGTACAGGTCGAAGGCCGGCAGCAGGGCGCGCACGTCGTCGCGCTGGCCGAGGAAGGTCACTGCGCCGGCGAGCCCCGGGGCGCTGGCGCGCCGCTCGAGGGCGGCGCGCTCGGGGCCGTCGCCGATCACGGTGAGCGTGCAGGGAAGGCCACCGGCGCGGGCCAGCGCCAGCCCCTCGAGCATCGTCGCGAGGTCCTTGACCGGGTCGAGGCGGGCGACGGTGACCGCGCACAGCGTTTCCGCGGAAACGCCGAGCGCGGCCCGCGCCGCGGCGCGCCGCGCCGGGCTCGCCGGGGGGCCGGGATCGATGCCGTTGTGCACCACCGCGACCCGGGCGGCCGGGAAGCCCTCGGCGATCATGTGCCGGCGCAGGTCCTCGGAGACCGCGAAGACCCGCGCGCGGGTGCGCCCGAACAGGGCGTTGGCGAGCCGCCGCTTGGCCGAGGGCGGGGCGTCGGAGAGGCGCCCGTGCTCGGTGTAGACGACCCGGGTGGCGGGACGGAGCAGGCTGGCCAGATAGCCGTAGACGAACGGCGTGTAGTGGTGGCAGTGGAGCACGGTGGCGCGCTGCGCGGCCGCGATTGCCGCGATCCGCCGCGCCAGCCCGGGGCGGAAGCCAGGGCGCCGCGCCAGGGCGCTCACCCCGATGCCGGCCTCGGCGAGCTGCCCGGCCCACTCGCCGGGGGCGTCGAGGCAGCAGCAGTGGACCTCGGCCTCGGCGGCCAGCGCACGGCTGATGTCGATGACCAGCCGCTCGGTGCCGCCGGCCCCGAGGCTCAGCACCACCTGCAGGACCGAGGGGCGCGCCCGGCTCACCGCCCGAGCACCTCGCGGCGCAGCCAGCCCAGGCTCTGGCCGCCGATCCGGCGGTGGATGATCCGGGTCGAGAGCCCCGCCCCGCGCAGCCCCGAGGCGAGCTCGTCGAGGCGGCTGACCGCATTCCAGAGCCGCAGGGCGCGGAACGGGGTCGACTCGAGCACCTCGCCGGGCAGCCCGTAGTAGCCGGGCAGGGCGGCGAGCAGCGCGCCGAGCGCGCGCCGGCGGCGCGGCCCGCAGCGCGCGATCTCCCAGAGCCCGCACCAGAGGCGGGCCAGGTCCTCGAGCAGGAAGCCGGGGCGGGCATCGGCGAAGTCGAGCACCCGCAGGGAGCCGTCGGCGGCGACCAGGATGTTGACGTGGGTGAAGTCGCCGTGGACCAGCCCGCGCTCGAGCCCCGCCCAGGCCGGGTCGGCGGCCGCCGCCTCGATGCGCTCGGCGAGCGCCGCGCGCTCGGCCGCGCCGAGCGGGCTGCGCCCGGTCGCGCCCATCCGCTCGAGGGCCTCGCGGGTCGACTCGGCGAGCCAGCGCGCGCACGTTTCCGCGGAAACGTCCCGGGCCTCGGGGCGGGCGCGCTCGGCCTCGCGGTGGAAGGCGCGCAGCCAGCCGGCGAGCGCCTCGATGCGTGCCGCGAGCCCCTCGGGGCGGCGCCACGGGGCGAGCGCGCTGGTCCGGTTCCAGACGTGGTTGAAGAGGTTCTCGCCCTCGAGGTGCTCGGTGACCAGCACGTTGCGCGCCGCGTCGAAGCCGACCAGGCGCGGCGCGCGCACCCCCCCGACGCTGCCCGCCCGCTCGGCGATGGCCAGCGCCTCGGGCTCGGCGCCGAGTCCCTCGCGCCCGTGCTTGAGGTGCACCCGCAGCGGCCCGACTGTGCCCTCGGCGGTGCGCGAGCGGGGGTTGATGGTGCCGCCCTCGGGGGCGGCGAGGAAGGCGTCGATGGCGGCGGACAGCGCCTCGGCGCCCGCCGGGTCGTCGAGCTTGGAATCGAGGATCTCGAGGCTGCGCCGCCGGCCCATCGCGGCTACCGTCGCCCGGCGACCCCGGGGCGGTGGTGGCGGTCGGGCAGGGCGCGGCGGCGTGGGCTCCGGGCCCGCAGGTGCCGGGCTCCCGGGGCGGCGAGCGGCGTTTCC
>CAZRGU010000407.1:0-2267 GCA_964599705.1 uncultured Ectothiorhodospiraceae bacterium
CGATTAAATGACCTATATCTCAGCGACTTTCTCGCTCGCTCTGAGTGCTCAAGCCTGCCATCGTTTACCATGATCTGTGTTTTGAGGACGCATGATGTGACATCGTCTCCGTCACAAACCATAATGCGCCCGTGCGCAACGCGACCTTCTTCACCCGCCCCGCCCACGACTGGCAGCGCCGCTACGAGGCCCTGCGCGCCTCCTTCGTCGAACGCCTCCCCGCTCGGGTCGTCGCCGAGCGCTTCGGCTACACCACCGCCTACGTGCGCCTCCTTCGCCACCAGTTCCGCCACGCCAAGATCGACTTCTCCGAGCCGGTCCCCGAGGGACGCACCGCCCGCCGACGCGTCAGCGCCGAGCTGCGCAGACAGATCTGCGCGGCGCGCGAACACAACCTCTCGGCCGGCGAGATCACCGAGCTGCTCAGCGAGCAGGGTGTCGAGCTCTCGGTGCGCACCGTCGAGCGCGTGCTGCGCGAGGAGGGCTACCCGAAGCTGCCCCGGCGCTCGCGCCTCAAGCTCGGGCTCACCGTCAAGGGCGCGATCGTCCCCCAGCGCTCCGAATCGGTCACCCTCGAGCACCTCGATGGTTAGCCTCCCGTGACGGTTATGCTTCCGCGAAAATCGGTGCTGAGTGTATGCTCGGCGGAATTCACGGTGGAGCGCACTTGAAGGTGAAGGAAAAGCTCGACGCGATGCGCACACTGACCACGGCGAACGGGCCGGTGGCCTACGCGGCGCTGGAGGCGGTTCGGGAGGCTGGCCTCGGCGATCCCGACGGCCTGCCGCTGTCCATCAAGGTCCTGCTGGAGTCGGCCCTGCGGAACCAGGACGGCTTCACGATCGACGCCCGGGACGTGGCCCGGATCGCCAGCTGGCAGCCCAGCGACCCCACCCCGTCCGAGATCCCCTTCATCCCCGGCCGGGTCGTGCTCCAAGACTTCACGGGCGTGCCGGCCGTCGTCGACCTCGCCGCCATGCGCGAGGCCTGCGCGCGCCTCGGTGGCGATGCGCAGAAGATCAACCCGCTCTTGCCCTGCGATCTGGTCATCGACCACTCGGTACAGGTGGACTACTTCGGGCGGGCTGACGCGCTGCGCCTGAACGCGGATCTCGAGTTTCGGCGCAACTCGGAGCGCTACACCTTCCTGAAGTGGGGCCAGCAGGCCTTCCGCAACTTCTCGGTGGTGCCGCCCGCAACGGGCATCGTGCACCAAGTGAACCTGGAGCACCTGGCCAAGGTCGTCATGCTCCGCGACGGCGTGGCCTACCCGGATTCCCTGGTGGGCACGGACAGCCACACGACCATGATCAACGGCCTCGGCGTCGTGGGCTGGGGCGTCGGGGGCATCGAGGCCGAGGCGGTGATGCTGGGGCAGCCCATCTTCATGCTCGCGCCGCGGGTGGTGGGCTTCGAGCTCACCGGCCGCCTGCCCGAGGGGGCGACGGCCACCGACCTTGTGCTCACCGTGACCCAGTTCCTGCGCGGGGCCGGCGTGGTCGGCCAGTTCGTGGAGTTCCACGGTCCCGGCCTGGACGAGCTCAGCCTGCCCGATCGGGCGACGGTCGCGAATATGGCGCCCGAGTACGGCGCGACCATGGGCTTCTTCCCGGTCGACGACGTCACCCTCGGCTATCTGCGCGCCACCGGCCGGGACGAGGCGACGATCGACCTGGTGGAGCGCTACTGCAAGGCGCAGGGGCTGTGGCGCCAGTCCGAGACGCGGCCCCGCTTCAGCCGCGACTTCACCCTCGACCTTGGCACTATCGAGTCGTCGTTGGCCGGCCCGAACCGGCCCCAGGATCGGATCGCGCTCACGGCGATGAAGAAGCAGTGGCGCAAGGACCTAGCGACGACGTTCGGCAAGGCCGAGGCCGGCACCGGGGGGGCGAAGGTCTCCCTGGCCGGCACGGACGAGGAGCTGGAGCACGGCGCCGTCGTGATCGCGGCGATCACGAGCTGCACGAACACCTCGAACCCCTCGGTGATGCTCGGGGCCGGGCTGCTGGCCCAAAAGGCCGTCGCCAAGGGGCTCCGCGTGCCGCCCTGGGTGAAGACGAGCCTGGCGCCGGGCAGCCGGGTGGTCACCGCCTACCTGGATCGCGCCGGCCTCACCGGTGACCTCGAAGCGCTGGGCTTCCACCTGGTGGGCTACGGCTGCACCACGTGCATCGGCAACTCCGGCCCGCTGCCCGACGCCGTGAGCCAGGCGGTGCGCGAGGGCGACCTGGTCGTCGTATCGGTGCTCTCGGGCAACCGGAACTTCG
>CAZRGU010000408.1:0-2264 GCA_964599705.1 uncultured Ectothiorhodospiraceae bacterium
CTGGGTCCCGCTGCAGGCGGCGATTGTGGCATCTCCGTGCGACCGGCGTCACAGATCGCGCAAAAAGATTCCCTTGAGAGCGTCTAGTTCCTATTTTCCGTTGACAGGGCGGCGTGCTCATGCTAGATGGTAGCTCACGCTCGTAACTGCATGAAATTTATGACTTGCAGGCGAGAGTGACTGGTGGCAAATCGAACCAAGGGTAGGGGCATGAACATGGCCATTGGCGGCGGCGCGTGCGCGATCGACGAGGATGTCCTCGAGCTGCTCGGGCACCGCTATGCCGACGGGCTGGTCTACTTCGGCGACTCGGCCGAGCACACGGTCTTCGAGCGCGCGGTCCACCTCGGGCTGGTCAGCCGCGACGGCTACCTGACCCCCGAGGGGCGCGCGATCGTCGCCCGCCACGGCGCCGAGTAGCGCTCCGGGGCCCCTCCCGCCCGCGGCGCGGGTGCGCCGCCGGGCTTTGTTGCGTCCCCCCGCGCGGTCCATATACTGAGCGCCTCGCCTGCGCGCCGCCGGCGCTGCCTGCTCGGCGCGCCCGCCCCGCGACCATGGATCGATGACGAGCCCGGGAAAGGGAGGAGCACCATGCCCGAGTACACCACCGACGACATCCGCAACCTCGCCTTGTTCGGACACGGAGGGTCGGGCAAGACGACGCTCGCGGAGGCACTGCTGTTCAAGGCCGGGGCGATTGCGGCGATGGGCAGCGTGGCTCGCGGCACCACGGTGTGCGACTTCGACCCCCAGGAGAAGGCCCGGCAGAGCTCACTGGCCGCCGCGATCGCCGGTCTCGAGCACCGCGGCAGGCGGGTGACGATCATCGACACCCCCGGCTACCCCGACTTCATGGGACAGTCGGTCACCGTGCTGCCGGCCGTCGAGACCGCGCTGATCGTGATCGACGCGCGGGCCGGGATCCAGATGAGCACCCGGCGGATGATGGAGGCGGCCGCCGCGCGGCGCATGTGCCGGGCGGTGGTGATCACCAAGATCGACGCCGAGGACATCGACCTCGAGGGGCTGCTCGGCGAGATCGTCGAGACCTTCGGCGAGGAGTGCCTGCCGCTCAATCTCCCGGCTGGCGGCGGCAAGGAGGTGCTCGGCTGCTTCTTCAGCGCCAGCGGCCCGGCCACCGACTTCTCCTCGATCGAGGAGGCCCACACCCGGATCGTCGACCAGGTGGTGGAGGTCGACGAGGCGCTGATGGAGCGCTACCTCGAGGAGGGCGAGGAGCTTGGCGCCGAGCAGCTCCACGACGCCTTCGAGAAGGCGATGAGGGAGGGTCACCTGGTGCCGGTGTGCTTCACCTCGGCCGAGACCGGGGCCGGGATCGAGGGGCTGCTCGATGCCATCGCCCTGCTGATGCCCAATCCCCGCGAGGGCAACCGCCCGCGCTTCGTGCGCGGCGACGAGGAGGAGCGCTGCGCGATCGAGCCCGACCCGGGCGCCCCGGCCATCGCCCACGTGTTCAAGATCGCCGTCGACCCGTTCGTCGGCCGGCTCGCGGTGTTCCGCATCCACCGCGGCACGATCACCAAGGACAGCCAGCTCCACGTCGCCGGGCAGCGCAAGCCGTTCAAGGTCGCCCACCTGTTCCGCCTCCAGGGCAAGGAGCACCTCGAGGTCGAGGCCGGCATCCCGGGCGACATCTGCGCGCTCGCCAAGGTCGACGAGATCGCCTTCGACCACGTGCTCCACGAGGCCCCCGAGGACGCCGACTGCCGGATCGTCCCGGTCGAGCGCCCGGCGCCGATGTACGGGCTGGCCATCCAGGCCAAGACCCGCGGCGACGAGCAGAAGCTCTCGGACGGGCTGACCAAGCTCGCCGCCGAGGACCCCTGCTTCGTGGTCGAGCACACCGCGACCACCAACGAGACGGTGGCCCGGGGCCTGAGCGACCAGCACCTGCGGGTGATGCTCGAGCGGCTCAAGGAGCGCTACGGGGTCGAGGTCGAGACCCGGCCGCCGAAGATCGCCTACCGCGAGACCATCCGCACCCCGGCCGAGGGCCACCACCGGCACAAGAAGCAGACCGGCGGGGCGGGCCAGTTCGGCGAGGTCTTCCTGCGCATCGAGCCGCTCGAGCGCGGCGCCGGCTTCGAGTTCGTCAACGCGGTGGTCGGCGGGGTGATCCCGCAGCAGTTCATCCCCGCCGTCGAGAAGGGCGTGCGCCAGGTGATGGACAGCGGAGCGATCGCCGGCTACCCGATGCAGGACGTGCGGGTGACCGTCTACGACGGCAAGCACCACCCGGTCGA
>CAZRGU010000409.1:0-2250 GCA_964599705.1 uncultured Ectothiorhodospiraceae bacterium
AGCCGCTCGCCTGCGGGACGATCTGCGCCTCGGGCACGCTCGGCCAGATCATCCCGCCCTCGATCGTGCTGATCATCCTCGCCGACCAGCTCTCCAGCGCCACCGACCAGGCGAGCACCGCGCGCAAGGCCGCCTACAAGCTCGCCACCGGCGAGTTCTCGATGCCCTCGGCCTTCGACGTGACCTCGACGAGCGCCGGGGACATGTTCATGGGCGCCTTCCTCCCCGGCCTGGTGCTGGTCGGCCTGTACATGGTCTACATCCTGGTCACCGCCGTGATCCGCCCCCACACCGCCCCGCCGGTGCACTACGAGGGCAAGTACGACCGGCGCTTCGCGCTCGGTGTGGCGCTCGCCCTGATCCCGCCGCTGACCCTGATCTTCGCGGTGCTGGGCTCGATCGTGATGGGGGTGGCGACCGTCAACCAGGCCGGGGCGATCGGCTCGATCGGGGCGATCATCATGGCCGGCTACCGGCTCAGCGCCGGGCGGCGCGGCGCCTTCACGCCGGCCGTGATCGCGCTGCTCTCGACCATCGCGATCATGGTCGTGCTGGCCTTCTTCCACATCAACGTCAAGAACGTGCGCGGCACCGCCGACGCCGTCGGCATCGTGCTCGCCGCGATCGCGGTCACCGGCCTGCTGGTCGGGGTGCTGTGGAGCCTGTGGCGGATCCACCGCATCGAGGACACCCTGCGCGGGGTGATGGTCGAGACCGCCAAGACCACCTCGATGGTGTTCATCATCCTGATGGGCGCGGCGATGCTGACCGCGGCCTTCCGCGGCTTCGGCGGCGAGGAGCTGGTCAAGGACTTCCTGACCAGCCTGCCGGGCGGCTTCTGGACCCAGTTCGCGGTGGTCATGGGGGTGATCTTCATCCTCGGCTTCTTCATCGACTTCATCGAGATCGCGGTGGTGGTGGTGCCGATCGTGGCCCCCATCCTGCTCGCCAACCCGGAGGCCAACGTCACCGCGGTGTGGCTCGGGGTGATGGTCGGGATCAACATGCAGACCTCGTTCCTGACCCCGCCGTTCGGCTTCGCGCTGTTCTACCTGCGCGGCGTGGCCCCGCCCTCGGTGACCACCGTGCACATCTACAAGGGCGCGGTGGCCTTCATCCTCCTGCAGCTCGTCGGGCTGGTGATCGCCGGGCTCTACCCGCCGCTGGTCAACTACCTCCCGGACCGCATCTACCTGACCTCGGAGACCGCGCCGCCGCCGATCAACCCGCGCCTCCAGGCCTGCCTCGAGGAGATGGTGTTCGCCGACTACGACGCCAACGGCGAGCGGCTGCGCGCGGCCGTCGAGCGGGCCCGCGCGCTCGACAGCAGCGCGCTGCCCGCGCGCCAGCGCAAGGCCCTCGAGGACAGCTACGCGAAGGTGCTGGCGACCTTCGATCGGGTCGCCGAGGTCCGCGAGGCCGAGGCCGCCCTCGATGCCTACGTCCCCGAGTACCGGCCGCTGCACCGCGAGGTGCGCCGCATCCAGAGCGATCTGCGCGACCTCGACGGCGAGCGCGAGCGCCTCGAGCGCTCCCGCACCCGGCTGTCGCGCAGCGAGCAGGCCGACCCGGCCGAGATCGCCGAGGTGCAGCGCGAGCTCGAGGCGCTCGCCGAGGAGCAGGCCCGCCTCGAGGCGAGCATCCCGGAGCGCTGGAAGGAGGCCGAGGCCCGCTACCAGAAGCTCGCCAGGACCCTCAAGGCCGCCCGCGGGCGCTACCGCAGCACGGTGGACAGCGCCTACGAGCAGGTCGCCGAGCTCGGCAAGCTGCTCGCCGGCGCCGACCGGCTCGCCGCCCTCGGGCCGCGGCTGGCCGCGCTCGAGGCGCTCATCGCCGGCGAGCAGCCGGCCGCGGCGATGGCCCGCATCAAGGAGGTCGAGCAGGCCCTGCGCGCCGTCGAGGGCACCCGCCGGATCAAGTCACGCCTGGCCAAGGCGCGCCGGGCGCTGAAGGGCGAGGTGCCGGATCGGGCCAAGGCCGCCAAGTTCCTCGCCCAGGGCCGCAAGCGCTTCGCCGAGGAGGTGGCCTGGCGCCAGGCGGCCAGCGCCGCCCTCGGCCCCGGGCTGGCGGAGTTCGAGGCCGCGATCCGCCACAACATCGGGCTGCGCCTGCAGCCGCGCCTGACCACCGAGCAGGCCAAGAAGATCGCGATCTGCCAGTCCTACCACCGCGACATCTCGCTGAACTTCTGAGCCCCGGGAATCCGGGGCGAGCCGCCGGCCCCGCGTCGGGCTGGCGCCCGACCTACGG
>CAZRGU010000410.1:0-2247 GCA_964599705.1 uncultured Ectothiorhodospiraceae bacterium
TGTAGAGCGACAGCCCAGAATTGAGCTAAGGCGACATCCAGATTTACGCACCTCCCCGAGGCTTCGGCCTCGCTGGCAATGTGGTGACCGAGTTCGTGGAGACGAGGTCGGCACATGGCAAAGCTCGAATGGGAGGATCGGATGACGATCAAGAGCTTGATTGGCAAGGGTTGTTCGAACCGGCACATCGCCCGACTGCTGCACGTCTCGGAGGGCACGGTGCGCTATCACCGGCGCCGCCAGCGCGAGGGTGCGGTGGACGGGCGCGCGCGCCAGCGCCAGGTGGCGGCCGACTACCGCGAGGCGATCGAGGCCTACCTCGAGGCGAGCGGGCAGGAGACGCCGGCCAACGTTGCCGAACTGCACGCTTGGTTGGTGGCCGAGCACGACTACCCGGCGGGGCTTCGTTCGGTGGAGCGCTACGTGCGCCGGGCGTTTCCGGCTCCGGCACGTCGGGCACGGCGCCGGGTGGAGACGCCGCCCGGCGCTCAGGGGCAGGCCGACTGGGCGTCGTTCCCCGGGGTGTGGGTTGCAGGGGCACGGCGCGACCTGTTCGCCTTCGTACTCACGCTGTCGTTCTCGCGCGCCTGGGCGCTGGTGTGGAGCGAGCGCAAGCACCTGCTCGCGTGGCTGTCGGTACACAACGCCGCGCTCACTCGCCTGGGCGGGGTGCCGGCCACCATCCGGGTCGACAACGAGAAGACGGTGGTGGTGGCTGGGGCCGGCGCCTGGGGCAGGCTCAACGCCACCTACGAGCGCTATGCCCAGTCGCTGCGATTCCACATCGACGCGTGCCCACCACGCACTCCCGAGGCCAAGGGCAAGGTGGAGCGGCGGATCCGCGACGGGCGGGTGGGCTGCAACCCGTATCGGCGCCACTGGGACAGCGTCGAGGCACTGCAGGCCTACACCGACGAGCACCGCCTCGAGCGCTTCGCCCGGCGGGTGTGTCCGGCCACGGGTGGCGACGTGCTCGGCGCCTGGAACCACGAGCGCGCCTACCTGACTCCCTTGCCAGAGCCGCTGCCCGAACCGTTCGACATCGCCGTCACCCGCTCGGTCGGTCGCGACTGCACGGTGGCCTTCGAGGGGCGCACCTACTCGGTGCCGTTCGCCCTGCTCGGCCAGTCGGTGGAGGTACGCGGCTGTGCCCGTCACGTACAGATCCTGGCCGGAGCGCAGGTCGTGGCCGTGCATCCGCGAGCCACGCCCGAGCGCATCGTGCTCGACCCGAGCCACTTCGAGGGCGAGTCGACCCCGAGCGTGCTCGCCCCGCCGCCGCTCGGGCGCATGGGCGCGCGGATCGCCGAGATCGCCGCGATGAACCCCGAGCAGCGCCCGCTGGACCTGTACGCTGCGCTGGCCGAGGTGTCCCGATGAACGCCGCCGTCCCGGGCAAGGTCCGGCCCAAGGTCGACCTCGACGCCACCGTCGAGCGGCTCGAGCGAGTGGGTCTGATGTACGCCGCCGAGTTCCTGCCCGAGCGCCTGGCCGAGGCGAGCAAGCAGGAGCTTTCCGTGCACGGCTTCCTCGACCGTCTCCTCGACGCCGAGCTCAACGCCCGCGAGGAGCGACGGGTCAAGACCTCGCTGCGCTTGTCCGGTCTGCCGGTCGGCCACACCCTGGCCAACTTCGACTTCGCCTTCCAGCCCTCGCTCGAGCGCTCCCGGATCGAGACCCTGGCCACCTGCGCTTGGGTTCGAGCCAAGGAGACGCTGCTCATCCAGGGCCCGCCCGGGGTGGGCAAGACCCACCTGTCCATCGCCCTGGGAGTGAAAGCGATCGAGAACGGCTTCTCCGTGACCTTCTACCGCCTCGAGGAGCTGCTCGCCGCCCTTCGTGCCGATGCCGAGCTGCCCCCGGCAAGACTGCGCCGGCGCAAGTACCTCAACGTCGCGCTGCTCGTCATCGACGAGATGGGCTTCGAGCCGATGACCCGTACCGAGGCCAGTCTGTTCTTCCGGCTGGTGAGCTACCGCTACGGGCGCGGCTCGATCCTGATCACGACCAACAAGGGCATCAAGGACTGGCCGGAGCTGCTGGCCGGCGACGAGGTTCTGGCCACCGCCATCCTCGACCGGCTCCTGCACCACAGCCACGTCCTCAACATCAAGGGCCGCAGCTACCGGCTGCGCGACCTCGAGCAGGCCGTGAGCCTGCGCCAGTGAGCGGAGCGCTGCGATGACACGACACGGGTGCGCAAGACTGGGTGTCGCCTTATCGCGTAAATCTGGATGTCGCTTGACA
>CAZRGU010000411.1:0-2220 GCA_964599705.1 uncultured Ectothiorhodospiraceae bacterium
GGGGGCTCTGCTGGGACGCCTTGTGGATAACTCCAGACAGGTGGACAAGGCTCGTCGGCCTTGACAAGGGTAACGAGCGGGGTCGGCAACGGTGGTGTTCGAGAGCACGGGCGGGGCTTGGTCCGCGGGCCGCGTCCGGCCTACGGGAGGACGTTTCCGCGGAAACGTGCTGGGTGCCGGAAAGGGACAGTGGGCGGTCCCGCCGAGGCGGAAGGGCCGGAGACGTTCCCTCGGAACGGTGCTGCGGGGGCTTCGTGGGCGCGGCGGGCGCTACGTGCGCGACGGCCGGAGCGCTCGCGTATTCAGGAGCACCGCGAAGGCGCAGCGGAACGGCATCGCCCCTGGTGCTCGAAGGCGTGCGGCAAGCGGAGGCGCCGGCCGCTCAGAGCGCCGCGCGAGCCCTCTGCCGTGCCGGGGCACTCGCCAGCCACTGGGCCGCGAAGCTCGACGCGGGGGCCGGGCGGCTGAAGCAGTAGCCCTGGTAGATGCGGCAGCCGCGCGCGGCGAGCAGCCTCATCTGCTCGAGGGTCTCCACCCCCTCGGCGACGACCTCCAGGCCGAGGCGCTCGGCCATCGCGATGATGGTCTCGACGAGCACCAGGTCGTCGGACTCCTCGGTGAGCTCGCGCACGAAGGAGCGGTCGATCTTGAGCTCGTGGAGGGGGAGGCGCTTCAGGTAGGCGAGCGAGGAGTAGCCGGTACCGAAGTCGTCGAGCGCGAAGCGCACCCCGAGCTCGCGCAGGGCGTTCATCTTGCGGACCGTGTCGCCGACGTCCTCCATGGCGACGCCTTCGGTGATCTCGAGGGTCAGGCGCGCCGCCTCCACCCCGCTCTCGTCGAGCAGGTTGGACACGAAGTCGACGAAGCCGCGCTCGTGGAACTGGCGGACGCTGATATTCACGGACAGCCGGGGCAGACCGCGCCCGGCGGCCCCGCCGCCGCTCCAGGCGCGGAGCTGGGCGAGCGCCCGGCGCAGGGCCCAGTCCCCAAGGGTCAGGATCAGGTCGGAGTCCTCGGCGATCGGGATGAAGCGCCCGGGCGAGACCGGCCGCCGGTCCGCCGGGAGCCACCGCAGCAGCGCCTCGGCGCCGACGATCGCGCCCTCCTCGTCGACCTGGGCCTGGTAGTGGAGCTCGAGCTCCTCGCGGGCCACGGCGCGGCGCAGCTGCTGCTCGAGCCGCAGCCGGCTGTCGGCCTCGCGCTGCATCCGCCTGGAGTAGAAGGCGATGGTGTTGCGCCCAGCGAGCTTGGCCCGGTACATCGCGGCGTCGGCCTGGCTGAGCACGGTCTGGGCGTCCTGGCCCGCGTGGGGGAAGAGGGCGACCCCGATGCTCGCCGTGAGGTGGTACTCGTAGCGCCCGAGGTCGTAGCTCCCGTGCAGCAGCCGGCGGAGCTTGTCGGCGACCCGCCGGGCGTGGACGGAGGCCGCGGCCACGTCGGAGCCGAGCTCGGGGAGCAGCACCGCGAACTCGTCGCTCGCCAGGCGGGCCACCGTATCCTCGCTGCGCAGCTCGCCGAGGAGTCGCTGGGCGACCTGCTCGAGGAGTCGGTCCCCGTAGCCGTGGCCACGGGCATCGTTGAGCGGCTTGAACCGGTCGAGGTCGATGAACAGCAGGGCGCCATGGCGCGCGTGGCGGGCCGCATGGGCGATGCTGCGCCCGAGCCGGTCGAGAAACAGCCTGCGGTTGGGGAGCCCGGTGAGCGGATCGTAGTGGGCCAGCCGCTCGACCTGGCGCTCGGTCACCTGGCGCTGGGCGATCCCCATGCTCAGCACGTCGGCGACGCGCTGCAGGAAGGCGATCTCGGCGACGTCACGCCGGTGCCCCTCGGGCAGGTAGAGCACCAGCACGCCGAGCACCTCGCCGCGCAGGGTGATCGGCACGGCGTAGTGCCCGTGGGGCTCCATACCCGGGAAGGTCGTGGTGTGGCGCTCGTCGACACAGCCCGCGTACTGCACCTGTCCCGAGGCGGCAGCCCGCCCGCACAGGCACTGCCCGGGGGCGACCCGCGCGCAGCGCTGCCTCAGGGCCGGTGCGAGACGCCCCCCGGCGACCAGCCGCAAGGTCTCGCCCTCGCGCAGGAACACGCCACCCGAAGGGAGCAGCTCGAGCCAGGGCACCGACTCGAGCAGCAGGGCAACCGCCCGCTCGAGGTACTCGCGGGTCGCTAGCTGCTCGAGCGAGAGCTTGAGGAGGGCGCCGAGGGCATGCTCCTCGGCGG
>CAZRGU010000412.1:0-2209 GCA_964599705.1 uncultured Ectothiorhodospiraceae bacterium
CTCAGCGCTCGTCGCCCGCGCCGATCCATCGGCCCTGGCCGGGCGCCTCCTGGCCACCGGCTCACCGTAGTGTCGGTCAGGCCCCGTGTCGTCTTCCAGCCCGTGCGCTCCGCCAGGACCGCGCCGCGGCGCCCTCGCCTCACCCCCCCGGTGCGCAAGGCGGGCCAGCAGCGCCCGGGCCCCAGGCTCAAGCACGGCGCGCCGCGGCTCAGGCCGTCGCCGAGGTGTCGCCGCCGGCCCCACCCCGCTCCAGGAACCGCGCGCAGGCCGGGTTGGTGCGGCGGACGAGCAGCTCGAGGCGCACCGTCGCCCGGGTCATGCCGCAGTAGAGCACCCGCAGCGCGTGGTCGAGGCGCGCGGCCTCGGGGTCGATGTCGATCAGCACCACCGCCGGGGCCTCCTGGCCCTTGAACCGGTAAACGCTGTCGAAGGTCAGCCGTCCCTCGGTGAGAAGCTGGTTGCCGAACAGGTCATATTGCCCGGTGAAGCGGCGCAGGGTCACGTTGCCGACCCGCGCGCGTGCGCTCAGCACCGAGTGGTCGTGGCCGCGGCAGGTCAACACCACGATGTCACGGTACTCGAAGCCGCGCCGGCGCAGCGCCGCGACGACCCGCGCCACCTGCCCCGGCTGCTCGGCCGGGTCGTCGTAGCCGTGAACCTCGACGCCGAGCCCGGGCAGTGCGTTGCCGGGCTCGAACTCGAAGGGCAGCGTCTCGCGCAGGAACGCGGCGATCCGCGCAGGGGAGCGGTAGTTGACCTCGGCGCGCAGCCCGACGAAGCCGGCGAGGTGCACCGGCTCCTTGCCGTAGAGGTTCTGGTCGGGGTCCTCGAGCCACACCACCTCGGCCCCCTCGCGCAGGAACAGCCGTGCGATCTCGTACCACTCCTGCTCGAAGTCCTGGCCCTCGTCGACAATCAGCGCATCGAAGCGCCACTCCTCGGGGATGGCGGCACCCGTCACCCGGTCCTGGACCCGACCCCAGAAGCCCGGGTCGTCGCGCATCGCCGTGAAGTCGAGCCGCTCGCCCCGGGCCTCGAGGAAGCGCGCGCAGAAGCCGTGCCAGGTGTCGACGCGGCCCCCCGCGGCGAGGCGCGCCTTGAGCCGCTCGGCCAGCGGGCGGTTGAAGCACAGCAGCAGCGGGCGCCGCCCGGCGGCCAGCGCCCGCGCGAAGACCGCGCCGGCGAGCAGGCTCTTGCCGCAGCCGGCGGTGCCGCGCACCCGCAGCCGGAACGGCTCCATCTCGAGGCGGGCCACGGTGCGTGCGAGCTCGCCGCTGCAGCGCACGAAGGCCTCCTCCTGGGCGTTCACGTGGGCGTGGATGTCGGGCACCAGGTCGAGGGTCTGGCGAAAGAAGCCGAGCACCTCCTCGCACCAGCCGTCGCCGGCCTCGACGCCCGGGCCGAGCAGCGCCTCGATGCGCCGCACCAGCCCGTCGCGGGCCCCGGCCGCCACGACCCGGCTGGCGTCGATGGCCGCCGCGTTGACCCGCACCAGGCGGTGATCGGGACAGTAGATCAGGTAGTCGAGCCGCGGCGCCCGCTCGCCCCGATGCTGGTGGCGGAACTTCTCGCGGACCTTGTCGAGCGAGCGCCGGATCTGGTCGGCGACGTTCTTCTCGCCGTTCGGGTAGCGCTTGACTAGCCCTTCCGCGCGCTGCTCGAGCACGCCGTTCTTCTGCTCGACGAGCAGCGCCTCGCCGGCCCGGTTGACGACCACGAAGTCGACCTCGCCGAACTGGCTCCAGCGCGCGTGCTCGCGCGACCAGTGCACGCCGTGAAAGACCGTGTAGGCATCGGGCAGGCGCCGGCGCAGCAGGCGCAGGGTCGCGATCTCGGCCCGATGGGCGCCGGCCAGCACTAGGCGGTCGAGATCGGACGGAAAGATCCGGGCCATCGACGCTCCTCCGCGGCAGCGGTCACCCGGACAAGCGTAACCGCTGGCCTGCCCGCTGTGGGTGCCGGTCCTCGGATGGCGGTCCGGCTGGGGCTGGGCGCGAGCGGGCCCCGGGGGCCCCACCCTCGCCGGCGCCCGCCTGCCGATGCCCTCGGCGAGGGCTGCGGAGGGCGGCCTTTCCCGCCGCTAGGCGCCTGTCCTCCGCGGGGGAGGCGGTGGGGCCGGCACTCGCCGGTGCCGGCCCACTTCCCGGGCCGCCTCGGCCCGCACCGGTGCGCTCCTGTCTGGTGGGCCCGCCAGGATTCGAACCTGGGA
>CAZRGU010000413.1:0-2188 GCA_964599705.1 uncultured Ectothiorhodospiraceae bacterium
CGGCGCTTGTCGATGATCGCCAGGTCCGCGTCGTCGAGGCGCTTGGCCAGCGCCCGGGCACGCACCACCCCGCCGACGTCGGGCGAGACCACCATCAGGTTCGGGTACTCGTGCTTCCAGACGTCGCCGAGCAGCACCGGCGAGGCGTAGATGTTGTCGACCGGGCAGCTGAAGAAGCCCTGGATCTGGTCGGCATGAAGGTCCATGGTCAGCGCCCGGTCGGCCCCGGCGGTTCCGATCAGGCTGGCGACCAGCTTGGCCGTGATCGAGACCCGCGCCGAGCGCGGGCGCCGGTCCTGGCGGGCGTAGCCGAAGTAGGGCATGACCGCGGTCACCCGGCGCGCCGAGGCGCGCTTGATGGCGTCGATCATGACCAGCAGCTCCATCAGGTTCTCGTTGCCGGGCTGGCAGGTGGGCTGGATCACGAACACGTCGCGCCCGCGCACCGAGTCGATGATCTCGACCATCACCTCGCCGTCGCTGAAGCGCCCGACCACGGCGCGCCCGAGGCGCAGGTTGAGGCGCCGGGCGATCTCCTCGGCGAGCGGCCGGTTGGCATTGCCGGTGAACACCATCACGCTGTCGCCCACCCGGCCCCGCTCGCTCGAGCCGTGGTGGCCGCGGCTCAGCGCCTCGCGCTCGCTCACGCTCATCCGCATCCCCCCGCGCACATGGCTGGGGTGCCAGGATTCGAACCTGGGAATGCGGGAGTCAAAGTCCCGTGCCTTACCACTTGGCTACACCCCACTCACTGCGCCCGACCGTACCTTGCCTCGAGGGCCGCCAGCGGCGAGCGGTCGAGACCGCGCGCCACGAAGGCCGGCCAGGCGCCGCCGAGCGCGGCCAGCGCCCGGCGGGCCGCGGCGCGGCTCGGGCAGCGCACGAACACCGAGCAGCCGGTGCCGCTCATCCGTGCCGGCCCGAACGCGGCCAGCCGCCTGAGGGCCTCGCCGATCTCCGGGCACAGCGCGCGTGCCACTGCCTCACAGTCGTTGCCGCCGCGTTCGATGAGAAGCGAGGTGTCGAGCTCCGGACCTTTCCCGGGCTCTCGCCCGCGAAGGAAGTCGTTCATTTTCAAACCGCTGGAATCCCGTGTCAACGCCGGATGGGCAAACACCCGCGCGGTGGCCAGCCCCGGCCCGGGGCTGGCCACCAGGTACCAGGCCGGAGCCAGGCGCACCGGGCGGAGCCGCTCGCCGACCCCCTCGGCCCAGGCCGAGTGCCCGCCGACGAACACCGGCA
This sequence comes from uncultured Ectothiorhodospiraceae bacterium, assembly GCA_964599705.1. Lineage (GTDB taxonomy): Bacteria > Pseudomonadota > Gammaproteobacteria > HK1 > HK1 > CAZRGU01. Next base: position 1,243 of record CAZRGU010000413.1, read on the forward strand.
CGTCGGCCCCGAGCACGAGGCCGAGCTCGGCGAGACGCTTGCGCGGCCAGTCGAGCCCCCACAGCCGGTTGAGGGCGACCAGCACGGTGGCCGCGTCCGAGCTGCCGCCGCCGAGCCCGCCGCCGGCCGGGATCCGCTTGCGCACCTCGATGTCGGCGCCGAGCGCGGTGCCCGACTCGCGGGCCAGCATTCGGGCGGCGCGCAGCGCCAGGTCGTCCTCGGCGGCCAGCCCGGGGGCCCCGCCGAGGCGGCGCAGCCGCCCGTCGCCGCGCACCGTGATGCGCAGCTCGTCGCCGCGGTCGAGGAGCTGGAAGCAGGTCTGGAGCAGGTGGTAGCCGTCAGCGCGCCGTCCGGTCACCCGCAGGAACAGGTTGAGCTTGGCCGGGGCCGGCCAGCGGCTCGTCCCGCCACCGCCGGGCGCGCGCGCTTCAGCCACCGCCCTCGAGCCGCCAGTCGCGCACCAGCACCCGGACCCGGACCAGGGCCCGGGTGAGCTCGAGCTCGCGCGGCATGTCGAGCCCGCGGGGCCGGCCGGCGGGCCGGTAGCCGCGGTAGCGGATCCGCCATCCCGACTGGCTGAGCTCGGACACCCGCCCGGCCTCGTCGAGGGCCAGCCGGCCGACCGGCTCGCCGGGGCGCGGGCGGCCCTCGATCCAGTAGCGCAGCCCCTCGATCGGCAGGCTGCGCCCGGTCTCGGCGCGCAGCAGCGCCTCGGCGCTCTCCGCCCGGCGCTCGCGTCCGGCCGCATCGCGCAGCCGTGCCCCCGAGGGGTCGATCCGCAGCTCGTAGAGCCCCTGCCCGAGCGGCCCGGCGAGCCGCACCCGGGCCTCGCCGCCGCGCTGCCACCAGCGCAGCCGCGCCGCCCACGAGGAGCCGGCGGCGCGCACCGCCAGCTTGCCGCTCAGCCGCCAGCCGGCGAGCGCCTCGAGGCGGGCGAGACGTTCGG
>CAZRGU010000414.1:0-2184 GCA_964599705.1 uncultured Ectothiorhodospiraceae bacterium
GCATGCACCTGACGGCGCTACGCGCCGCAGGTGATGCCGAAGCCGTTCGGCGGCAAGACCCTCGGAGGAATCTGAAGAGTGGTAGCGAAGCTGGAGAGAGTTGTGGAGCGGGGCCGCGTCGGGGACCAGGATGACCGTTCGAGAGACCTCCGGTTCTGGCTTATGCGCTCCCCGGAAGAACGGCTCTCTTGCGTCGAGACCCTTCGAAGACAGAGCTATGGAACTGCACCCCGACTTCAGCGAACTGCTCAAGTTGTTCTCGGATTTTCACGTTGAGTACGTAATCGTCGGTGGCTATGCGCTCGCATTTCACGGCGCACCGCGTTACACGGGTGACTTGGGTTTGCTCGTCGCTACGGCGCCGCGGAACGCTGAAAGGGTGATGGATGCGCTTCGCGCGTTCGGCTTCGGCGACACGAACTTGACGGTATCGGATTTTACGGAAGAAGGGCGGCTGGTCCGTCTCGGTCACCCACCTGTGAGAATCGACATCCTGACGTCGATTTCCGGAGTTTCTTGGGAGCAGATCCGAGCCAATCGAGTCGAGGAACAGTTTGGGGATCTGCGCGTATCCTTCATCGGCCGGACGGAGTTCATTCAGAACAAGCGGGCGTCTGGACGGGCGAAGGATCTCGCCGACCTTGAGGCATTGGGAGAGCCGTAAGCTGGCAACGCCGCCGAACGGCCGCATGGAGTTCGCGCCACTACGTGGCGCCGGACCTCGCTACCGCTCGGCCGTTCATGCGGAGCGTTGTGTCTCATGGGCAAAGTGAGCTTCAGCTTTGAAAGTCCGTTACTTCATCGATTCCGTGACCGGGCTTCCACATATCCGAAACCACGGCGTATCGGAGAACGAGGTCGAGGAGGTATTGAAACACTCGGGGGAGGACCGACCGGGTCGTGATGGAGAAATGGACCCTGGATCCTGGAGAGCCCCGTATCGACATCCCCCAGCTTCGCCCCGTCAATCTTCTTCCTGACGAGGAGACGATCCACAACGCATTTCTTGATCGGGGCGGTCGCCGGGCGCTGGAAACGAACGGTTCACGACCCACGCGGCCACGAAGCGCACGACCTCCGCGCAGCCGCCCGCGGCGATGAAGCGGTGGTGGTCGTCGGGGTCGCGGAACGAGCGGCCGGCGATCGTGGCGCAGCGGTCGCTGCCGAAGCGCTCGACGAGCGCCTGGTGGAGCGGGGCGGCGGCGGCGCGCTCGCCGGTGCCGGCGAGGCCCGCGAGCAGGCGCCGGGTCCGCGAGTCGCGGCGGCGCGGGGCGCGGGCGAGGCGCTGGCCGGCGAACCAGGCGAAGATCCCGGCGGTGAGCGCGCCGCACACGCCGCCGCGCAGCCCGACGCCGCCGGCGAGCCCGGCCACCAGGGGGGCGGCGTCCTCGGGCAGACCGAGGGCGGGAGCGAGGGCGCGGACCGTGCGCACCGCGCAGTTGGCGCACGAGCCTGGAGCGGCGCTGGCCTCGAACTCGGCGAGCGCCTCATCGGTCACGGCGCGGGCGCGGGCCTGCCACTCGGCGTGCAGGCGCCCGCACAGGCGGTCCTTGCGCGCGGCGAGGTAGCGCAGGGCGCCGGCCGGCTCGCGCAGCGACACGCCGGTGATCGCGCGGCACTCCAGCGATCCGGCAAGGTCCTGGTAGGCGCTCGCCAGGCCGATCGCGGCGTGCAGCGCCGCCGCGCAGCGGCGCGGCGCCTCGGCGAAGCGCTCGCGCGCCGCGAAGCCGGCGGCGACCACCGCGCCGGTGAGCAGGCCGCAGGCGTGGCCCTGGTGGAGCACGCCCCCCGAGAAGGCGTGGACGGCCTGCTCGTAGGCGGGCTCCGCGAGCCCGTAGCCGCGCATCTGGGTGGTCAGCGAGGCCTCGGCGCAGGCCAGGCAGCGCCACCACCAGTGGCGCGCCGTGCGATCGGGGTCGGTGTCGCTCACCGGAGGGCAGGCCGGGCGGCGATGACGCCTTGGGGCCGGCGAGCAGGACGGACCGGGCGGGGCGGGCGGCGCAAGGACGGGCCCCGGGGGCGGAGCGCGCCGCTCGGGCATGGGCGGGTGGCGGGCGAGGTCGGCGGGCGGCGCATCCGGTTCCCCTGGCGCCCCGGGCGTGCGGCGCGCCGGGCGCGGGCCGGGCGACCATAGCCAGGCGGGCGGGCTCCGGCAAGGGCCGCTGCGCCGGCGCGGCGAGGTGC
>CAZRGU010000415.1:0-2181 GCA_964599705.1 uncultured Ectothiorhodospiraceae bacterium
CCGTAGAGCTGCTTCACGTTGATGCCGAGCGAGCGGTAGAACTCGAAGATGTCCGGCCCGATCGCCTCGCCGGCGGTGTAGGCCAGCCGGATCCGCGAGAAGCCCAGGGTGTTCTTGAGCGGCTCGTAGACCAGCGCCCGGCCGATCGCATAGAGCAGCCGGTCGCCGGGCGGGACCGGGTGACCGTCGAGCAACCGCGCCCCGCAGCGCCGGGCCACTCCCATGAAGAAGTGGAACATGCGCTGCTTGATGCGGCTCGCGTCCTCCATGCGGATCATCACCGTGGTCAGCAGGTTCTCGTAGATCCGCGGCGGGGCGAAGAAGTAGGTCGGGCCGATCTCGCGCAGGTCGGTGAGCACCGTGGCGCCGCTCTCCGGGCAGCTCACGCAGAACCCGGCCACGTAGGACTGGGCGTAGGAGAAGATGTTGTCGCCGACCCAGGCCATCGGCAGGTAGGCGAGCACCTCCTCGTCGGGGCCGAGACGGTCGCGCTCGACGGTGTTGGCCGCGGTCACCAGCAGGTTGCGGTGGCTGAGGATCACGCCCTTGGGCCGTCCGGTGGTCCCCGAGGTGTAGAGGATGATGGCGGTGTCGTCGGCCTGACCGGCCGCGATCTCCTCGGCCAGGAAGCGCGGGTGGGCGGCGGCATGCTCGCGCCCCTGGCGCTGGATGGCCTCGTAGGAGACCACCACCTCGGGGTCGTAGCCGGCCAGGCCGCGCGGGTCGTCGTAGACGATCAGCTCGAGGGCCGGGTAGCGCTTGCGGGCCTCGAGCAGCTTGTCGGTCTGCTCCTGGTCCTCGGCGATCGCGAAGCGGGTCTCGGCGTGCTCGACGACGTACTCGAGCTCCTCGGGGCTGGCGTCCTGGTACATCGGCACCGGGACCCCGCCGAGGCACTGCGCGGCGCACATCGACCAGTACAGGCGCGGGCGGTTGTCGCCGATGATGGCCAGCTTGTCGCCGCGCCGGAAGCCACGCGCGGCCAGGCCGCGGGCCAGCGCCTCGATCTCGTCGCGCACCTGGCGCCAGGTCCAGGACTGCCAGATGCCGTAGTCCTTCTCGCGCATGGCGTGTCGGTCGCCATAGCGCTCGGCGTTGCGCAGCAGCAGCTTCGGGAAGGTGTCGTGCTCTGCGGCGGGACGCGCGCTGCTCTGATCCTTCATCGGCCTCTCGCGTCGCTGGCGGCCTCGGCGGGCGCTGGCTTCCGGTCCCGCCCACCGTCCGTCGATTCTCGGCTCCACGGGAGAAATGCAAGTTGCGCGCCGTGCCCGCCTCCTGCCGGCCACGCCCCGTAACTGCTGGCAGCTCCTGGTCTTTCGCCGATCTCCACGCCAGCCGTCCGGAGTGTATTCGAATCGCGCCCGGGTAGAAAGGTAACGCGGCGAGGCACCGGGGGTTACCTCGGCTGCATGCGGATCGCCCCGTCGAGGCGGATGCACTCGCCGTTGAGCATCGGGTTGGCGCAGATGTGGGCGACCAGCTCGGCGTACTCCTCGGGGCGCCCGAGGCGGTGCGGGAAGGGCACCTGGGCGGCCAGGCTCTCCTGGACCTCGGCGGGCAGGCCGGCCAGCATCGGGGTGGCGATCAGCCCCGGGGCGATGCACATCACCCGCACCCCGAAGCGGGCCAGCTCGCGGGCCGCCGGCAGGGTGAGCGCCACCACCCCGCCCTTGGAGGCGCTGTAGGCGGCCTGCCCGACCTGGCCCTCGTAGGCGGCCACCGAGGCGGTGGTCACGATCACCCCGCGCTCCTCGCTGTCGCCGAGCGGCTCGAGGGGGATCATGTCGGCCGCGGCCAGCCGCAGCAGGTTGAAGGTGCCGAGCAGGTTGACCTCGATGACCCGCGCGAAGTCATCGAGCGCCATCGGGCCCTCGCGCCCGACGATGCGCGCCGCCGGGGCGATCCCGGCGCAGCACACGCAGACCCGGGCCGGGCCGTGGAGCTCGCGGGCGCGGGTCACCGCGGCCTCGGCGCTCGCCGCGTCGGCGACGTCGCACTCGATGGCCAGGGCACCGATCTCGGCGGCCACCGCGGCGGCCGCCTCGGCGTTGACATCGAGCAGCGCCACCCGCGCGCCCGCCGCGGCCAGCCGCCGCGCGCTCGCCGCCCCCATCCCCGATCCGGCCCCGGTGACCAGCGCTGGCTGTCCGTTGATGTCCATGGTCGGTCCTCCGTGACGCT
>CAZRGU010000416.1:0-2173 GCA_964599705.1 uncultured Ectothiorhodospiraceae bacterium
TACGGCGATCCCTGGCTCGATCCCGGGCAGAGCCCGGGCTACGAGGAGGGCCTGCCCGGTGCCATCCCGCGCTCGAACCCGGGCGTGGGTCGGGCGCCAGCCTGACCTCGGGTCCCGCCCGGCAATGAACGCCCGGCGCAGCCCCTGGGCTCGATCCCTCTCGTAGCCCGGGCTCTGCCCGGGATCGGCCCCCCGGCGGGCACCGGCGGGGAGGCCAGGGAAGCGCGCGACCCGCGCTCGCCGGGGCTCTGAGCGGCGCGGCCCGATGGAGTCTTGACGAGTACGGGTTATGCTTGATGCCATGATCCGGATGGACCCGTTCCCGCTGCGCTACGTCGAGCCGCTCTACCGCCCACCGAGCGAGGCGCGCTCGCTGATCCTGCAGGTCACCAACGGCTGCTCGTGGAACCGCTGCACGTTCTGCGAGATGTACAAGGAGCCGCAGAAGCGCTTCACGGTCAAGCCGCCCGCCGAGGTCGAGCGCGAGATCGAGGCGGCCGGTCGAATGTGGCCGGACGCCGACCGGGTGTTCCTCGCCGACGGTGACGCGATGGTGCTCTCGACCCGCCGGCTGCTGGCGATTCTCGCCGGCATCCGCGCCCACCTGCCGCGGGTCACCCGGGTCGGGGCCTACTGCCTGCCGCGCAACCTGCGCGGCAAGTCCGACGCCGAGCTCGCCGAGCTGCGTGAGGCCGGCCTCGGGATCCTCTACATCGGGGCCGAGTCGGGCGACGACGAGGTGCTGCGCCGGGTCGAGAAGGGCGAGACCTTCGCCAGCACCGTCGAGGCGCTGCTGCGGATCCGCGCGGCCGGGATCCGCACCTCGGTGATGATCCTCCTCGGGCTGGGCGGCGAGGCGCTCTCCGAACAGCATGCCCGGGCCTCGGCGCGGCTCGCCAACGAGACCCAGCCCGATTACCTGGCGACCCTGGTGGTGAGCTTCCCGCGCGGCGAGGAGCGCTTCCGCGCCGGCTTCCCGGAGGGCGTGCGGCTGCTCGAGCTGCGCGGCCTGCTCCGCGAGCTCGCCTGGCTGATCGAGGACAGCGAGCTCGAGGAGACGGTGTTTCGCAGCGACCACGCCTCCAACTACCTGGTGCTCAAGGGGGTGCTCAATCGCGACAAGGACCGGCTGCTGGCCAGCGTGCGCCTCGCTCTGGCCGCCCCGGAGCGCGCCGCGCTGCGCCCCGAGTGGGCGCGCGGGCTGTAGGCGGAGCGCGCGGCCATGAGCACACCGAGCCTGGATGCCGCGCTGGCGCGCGCGCTCGCGGCGATCCCCGAGGTGCGGCTCGCCTATCTGTTCGGGAGCCGCGCCCGGGGTGGGGCGCGTGCCGAGAGCGACTTCGACGTAGCGGTGCTGCTCGACGAGGCGGCAGTTGCCGACAGCGACGCACGCAAGGGGGCGATCTGGCGCCTCGCGGCGAGGCTCGGTTGCGCGGTGCGCAGTGATCGCCTCGATCTCGTGATCCTCAATCATGCGCCGGTGCTGCTGCGCCACCGGGTGCTACGCGATGGTGTGCTGCTGCACGCGCGCTCCGAGGCCGAGCGGGTTCGCTTCGCGATCCGCACCATTCGGGAATACCAGGATTTCGAGCCGCGGCTGCGCATGCATACCCGCAGGCGGATCGCGCGACTCAGGGAGGGAGCGGCCGATGGTGGATGTGGAGACGTACTCGAGGCGGCTCGAGGCGCTGGACAGCTACTTACACCGGGCGCGACGCCTCGCTGAGGTTGCGGAGCAGGAGTTCCTCGCCGACCCCGCCATCCACGATCTCGCCGAGCGCTATCTTCATCTGGCCGTCGAGGCGGCGCTCGACCTGGCCAACCACTGGATTGCCGAGCGCGGGCTACGCACCCCGGAGTCGAATCGTGACACCTTTGCGGTGCTCGAGGAAGCCGGCGAGATCGATCGAGCGCTCGGCGCGCGCCTGCGCGGCTGGGCCGGGTTCCGCAACGTCCTGGTCCACGAGTACACCAGCATCGACCATCGCCTCGCCTACCGCGCCATCCACGACGACCTGCCCGATCTCGAGGCGCTGCGCGACTGGGCCTTGGCGAAGCTGGAATCCGAGGCCTGACTACCTGGCGACCCTGGTGGTGAGCTGCCCGCGCGGCGAGGAGCGCTCGTCGATCGGGCGGTGCCGCTGCTCGAACGCCTGGAGGGAGTACGTCCTGC
>CAZRGU010000417.1:0-2169 GCA_964599705.1 uncultured Ectothiorhodospiraceae bacterium
GGGTGGGATGCGGCCCCGGCGGCGGGCGCCCGCGATCAGAGCAGCTCGGTGAGCTCGCGGCGGAAGGGAACCTCGTCGCCGGGGAGGGCGCCGTCGAGCTGGCGGGCGTGCCTGTGTCCGGAGTAGACGGCCGCGGCAATGGTGCCCGGGGCCAGCGCGTCGCCGATCGCCGTGACGGTGCGGATCCCGGCCGCCGGCCAGTCGGCCTCGCGCGCAGCGAGCTCGAGGTAGAGCTGCTCCTCGGGCAGCCGGGCGGTGACCAGCACCGCGGCCGCGCAGGCGAGCTCGCGCTCCCGCCCGGTGTAGACGCAGCGCAGGGTGGCGTGGTCGGCGGCGAGCGCGGCGAGCGCCAGCCCGGGGAGGATCTCGACCCCGGCCTCGAGCAGGCGGCGCTGGATGAAGGCCAGCTCCATGGTGTGGTGGGTCCAGGCCGAGGCCTGGGCGGCCGGGGTGACCAGGGTCACCTCGCGGCCCTCGCCGGCGAGCAGCTCGGCGAGCACCCCGCCGAGATAGTAGTGGTCGTCGTCGTAGAGCAGCACCGGCCCGGCGGGCGGGCGCTCGCCGGCCATCAGGTCGTCGGGGGTCAGGACCCGGGCCGCCGCGTCGATCGGGATCGGGCGGGTGTGGTAGCGGGCCACCCCGTCACGGCGCCAGCGCGCCCCGGTCGCCACCACCACGTGCTCGAAGCCGTACTCGAGGACCTCGGCGGCCGCCAGACGGCTGTCGAGGTAGACCTCGACAGCCGCGAGCTCGGCGATCCGCCCGACCCGGTAGTCGCGGACCCGCGCCCAGGCCGCCAGCCCCGGCAGGCGCGACTCGCGGGCCACCCGCCCGCCGAGCTCGCGGCCGGCCTCGGCGACGGTCACCGGGTAGCCGCGCCGCCCGAGGGCGAGCGCGCACTCGAGCCCGGCGGGTCCTGCGCCGATCACCAGCACCCGGGCCTCGGAGCCCTTCGGGGCGATCCGCTCCGGGTGCCAGCCGCGCCGCCACTCCTCGCCCATGGTCGGGTTCTGGGTGCAGCGGATCGGGCTCATGGTGAAGTCGCCCGACACGCAGATGTTGCAGCCGATGCACTCGCGGATCTCGTCGATCCGCCCCTCCTCGACCTTGCGCGGCAGGAACGGGTCGGCGATCGAGGGGCGCGCGGCGCCGATCAGGTCGAGCACCCCGCGGCGCAGCTGGGCGACCATGGCATCCGGCGAGGTGAAGCGTCCGACCCCGACCACCGGCTTGCTGGTCAGCGCCTTGATGCCGCGGGCGTACGGCTCCTGGTAGCCCTCCTCGGCGAAGCGCGAGGTCTGCGAGTCGTGCTCCCAGTCGCCGAGCGCCACGTCCCACAGATCGGGCAGCTCGCCGATCAGGCCGATCATCTCGCCGACCTCCTCGCGCTCCAGTCCCCCCGGGCCGAGGAGCTCGTCCAAGGTGATGCGCACCGCCACCGCGCAGGCGTCGCCGACCGCCTCGCGGGTGTCCTCGACGAGCTCGCGCAGCAGCCGCACCCGGTTGGCCGTCGAGCCGCCGTACTCGTCGCTGCGGTCGTTGTAGCGCCGCGACAGGAAGTGGTGGACGGTTCCGAGGCCGTGGGCGGCGTAGACGTAGCAGATCTCGAAGCCGGCGCGCCGGGCGCGCAGCGCCGCGTTGCGGTGCCAGCGGCGAAGATCGGCGATGTCGCGGCGGGTCATCGCCCGGGCCTGCACCGGGTCGGCGCTGAAGGTGGCGATCGGCAGGTGGGCCGGGCCCATCGGCACCTCGCGCGAGTAGAGGTTGGGCCCGTTCATGCCGTTGTAGCAGAGCTCGATGCCGGCCAGCGCGCCGTGGGCGTGGATCGCCTCGGCCATGCGCGCCAGGGCCGGGATGTCGCGGTCGTCCCACAGCCTGAGCTCGATGAACGGGGTGATCTCGGAGCTCGGGTGGATCTCGACCTGCTCGGTGCACACCACCGCCCAGCCGCCCTCGGCCTTGATGCCGCGCATGGCCGCCACCGCGCTCGGGTCGCGGTAGCCCATGCCGTTGCAGTGCGGCACCTGGTAGAAGCGGTTGCGGGCCGTCACCGGCCCGATGGCGATCGGCTCGAGGAGGCAGTCGTAGCGCGGGTCGCGGGCCACCGCTCCTAGAGCACCGCGTGGATCGCCTCGGCGAGGCGCGGCAGGTTCTCCTCGGTCATCCCGG
>CAZRGU010000418.1:0-2169 GCA_964599705.1 uncultured Ectothiorhodospiraceae bacterium
CTCAGTACATGTGCTGGCCGCCGTTGATCGAGAGGGTCGAGCCGGTGATGAAGTCGGCCTCGTCGGCGACCAGGAACAGCACCCCGCGGGCGATGTCCTCGGGGCGCCCGAGCCGGCCCACGGGGATGCGGGCGATGATCTTCTCGAGCACCTTCTCGGGGACCGCGCGGACCATGTCGGTGTCGACGTAGCCGGGGGCGATCGCGTTGACCGTGATCCCCTTGGCCGCGCCCTCCTGGGCGAGCGCCTTGGTGAAGCCGTGGATGCCGGACTTGGCCGCCGCGTAGTTGACCTGACCGTACTGTCCGCCCTGGCCGTTGATCGAGCCGATGTTGACGATCCGCCCGAAGCCGCGCTCGCGCATCCCCTCGATCACGCAGCGGGCCATGTTGAAGCACGAGGAGAGGTTGGTCTGGATCACCGCGTCCCACTGGTCGAACGACATCCGGTGCATGGTGCCGTCGCGGGTGATGCCGGCGTTGTTGATCAGCACCTCGATCGGGCCGAGGTCCTGCTCGATGCGCTCGATCGCCTTGCGGCACTGCTCGAAGTCGGCGACGTCGAACTTGTAGGCCGGAATGCCGGTCGCCTCGCGGAAGCGCTGGGCGGCGTGGTCGTTGCCGCCGTAGGTCGCCGCCACCCGGTAGCCGGCCGCCTTGAGGGCCACCGAGATCGCCTCGCCGATGCCGCGGGTCCCGCCGGTCACCACTGCCACTCTGCCGCTCATGGCTCGCTCCTCCCTCAGTCGCGGGCGACGCACATGGCGATGCCCATGCCGCCGCCGATGCACAGGGTCGCCAGCGCGCGCTTGGCCTCGCGCCGGCGCATCTCGTAGAGCAGGGTGGTCAGGATGCGCGCCCCGGAGGCCCCGATCGGGTGACCGAGGGCGATCGCGCCGCCGTTGACGTTGACCCGCCCGGTGTCCCAGCCGAGCTCCTTGTTGACCGCGCAGGCCTGCGCGGCGAAGGCCTCGTTGGCCTCGATCAGGTCGAGGTCATCGACGCCCCAGCCGGCCCGCTCGAGAGCCAGTCGGCTGGCCGGGATCGGGCCGCTGCCCATCAGCGCCGGCTCGACCCCGGCGGTCGCCCAGGACACGATCCGGGCGAGCGGCTCGAGGCCGCGGCGCTCGGCCTCGGCGGCGCTCATCAGCACCACCGCAGCGGCCCCGTCGTTGATGCCCGAGGCGTTGCCGGCGGTCACCGTGCCGTCCTTGCTGAACGCCGGACGCAGGGTGGCGAGCTTCTCGACGGTGGTGCCGTGCTTGGGGTGCTCGTCGACCTCGACCACGGTCTCGGCGCGGCGCGCGCGGACCGTGACTGGGGCGATCTCCTCGGCCAGCCGCCCGGCCTTCTGGGCGGCCTCGGCCTTGGCCTGCGAGGCGGCCGCGAAGGCGTCCTGCTGCTCGCGGGTGATCTGCCAGCGCTCGGCGACGTTCTCGGCGGTGTTGCCCATGTGGTAGCCGTTGAAGGCGTCCCACAGGCCGTCCTTGATCATGGTGTCGACGAGCGCCGCGTCGCCGAGCTTGGTGGCCGCGCGCAGGTGCACGCAGTGCGGCGCCTGGCTCATGCTCTCCTGGCCGCCGGCGACCACGATGGCGCTCTCGCCGAGGCGGATCGCCTGAGAGCCGAGCGCCACCGAGCGCAGCCCCGAGCCGCACAGCTGGTTGATGCAGAAGGCGGTGCGCTCGACCGGGATGCCGGCGCCGATGGCGGCCTGGCGGGCCGGGTTCTGGCCGGTCCCGGCGGTCAGGATCTGGCCGAGGATGACCTCGCTGACCTCCTCGGGGGCGACCCGGGAGCGCTCCAGGGCGGCGCGGATTGCGACCTCGCCGAGGTAGGAGGCGGGCACCGTGCTCAGGGCGCCGTTGAAGGCCCCGACCGGGGTGCGCGCTGCGCCGGTGATCACTACGTCGCTCATGGTGATGCGTCTCCTGCAGGATTCGTGGGAAGGCGGCATGCCGGAGCCCGCGCTCCGCTCGGCGGCACGGGTACGGCACGGGAACGGCAGGAGTATAGCGAAGCTCGATGTTGCAATGCAACATAAGCGATTCCGAGCGCAACCATCCTGCAAGCGTTCCTCGAACACGGGCCAAGCCATTGACTCCACAGGCCCGATGCCCCTCGTAGCCCGGGCTCTGCCCGGGGTCAGGTCGATCCCCCTCGCATGGCC
>CAZRGU010000419.1:0-2161 GCA_964599705.1 uncultured Ectothiorhodospiraceae bacterium
GATGGGGCGGCCCTCCTCGCGGAAGAAGACGTTGCGATCACCGCCGACCGGCGTGTTGCCCGACCACTCGTAGCCGGGGAAGGTGACGAAGCGACCGGGCTGGTGGTACTCGGCCGTGACCTCGTTGAGCCGTCGCCAGAAGGCGTCGTTGATCTGGAAGTCGTTGCCCTGGTGGCCGGTCAGGTCGAGGAAGGCGAGGTCGCGGGCGAAGTGGAAGTAGCCCTCGACCGAGGTGGTGCCGACCGTCTCGCCGCTCTGCCCGTGCAGGTCGCCCCAGTAGCCGGCGAGCCCGCCGGCGCGCACCAGCAGCGGTCCGGCCTCGGCCACCTCGGTCTCCTCCTCGCCGGCGAGAAGCCGGATCCGCAGCACCCCCTCCTCCTCGACCCGCAGCCCCTCGAGGAGCAGCGAGCGGCGCCCTGCCGGGTAGTCGATCACCTCGGGCAGGCCGGCCACCGCCACGGTCGGCACCAGGCGCAGGCGGCCTCGTGCCCTCCCGGTCGGGTTGCCCCAGCAGTCCTCGGCCTTGATGCCGAGCTGGAAGGGCTCGCCGGGACGGCGGAGGCTCGGCAGCACCGCCCGCCAGCGCGCCACCGGTCCGGGCACGACCTCGACCACGGGGACCTCGGCGAGCGGCACGAAGTGCCCGGTCGCCACCACGTCGGCGGCCACCCGGAACTCGAAGCCGGCCTCGGCGTAGGTCTGCATGATCATGCCCGGCGAGCCCTCGCGGGTGTCGCCGAAGACGATCTCGATGCGCTCGCCCGGGGCCAGGTAACCACCCGCGAGGCGGGCGATGAGCACCTTGTTGTAGGGCCGCTGGCCGCCGTTGCGCTCGAACGAGAGCCGGATCCGACCCGCGCCCGAGCAGCTCGCGGTGGTGTAGTTCGGCGCCCGCGGATCGCTCACCTGCGGCGAGCCGAAGTCCCCGACCAGGCGGAAGCCGACCCGGATCGCGCCGCTGTCGTCGAGCCCGAGGCGCCCGACCGTGTAGACGAGCCTGAAGGTCTGGGCGCTGCGCACCTCGACCGGGCCGCGCGGCGAGAGCGCCACGCTGCCGTAGAGATCGGGGTCGGGGCCGGGCCGCGCCCCGGGGCCGGCCTCGCCGACGAGGTGTCTGGGAACGGGCCGGTCGCTCATCCGGGGTCCTCCCGATCGCTGCCAGGACGGTGGCGGGGCGCGCCCGCCGAGGCTGGACTTTCCATCTTAAACTATGTAGTTTTCGGCGGGTAGTCGACAACAACCGGCCGGGGGCGAAGAGCCAAGCCCGGATATCTCACCGCTGCGCGAAGCGAGGGTGACGAGACGCCGCCGTGGCGGGGCGCACGGACCGGAGGGTGGCGGAGGCGTAGCCGGCACTGCGTCGAGCCGCCCGGTAGGGAGTCCGTCCCGTCAGAGCGGATGGATCGGCGGCCGCAGCCGTGGATCGGTGAGCGATGCGGGCCGGATGCGAGCGCTCCGGTCACCAGCCAGCGAGGGAGGTTCCCATGGTTACGCGACCCACACGACGCAGCATTCTCATCGGCCTTGCCGCGGGGCTGGCCACGATCGGCTCGATGTCGATCTCGGCGCCGGCCAGCGCCGGCGCCTTTCCCGAGAAGCCGATCACCCTGGTCATCCCCTACAAGGCCGGCGGCAGCACCGAGACGATGGGGCGGGTGTTCTCCAAGGCCCTCGGCGAGGCGCTCGGCCAGCCGGTGGTGGTCAAGACCCGGCCCGGGGCCGGTGGGGCGGTCGGTGCCACCGAGGTGGCGGCCGCCGCGCCCGACGGCTACACGCTGCTGTTCGCCGCCTCGCAGTCGCTGCTCTGGCCGCCGCTCGCGCAGAAGGTCGAGTACGACCTGGACAGCTTCCGCTACATCGCCCAGATCACCGAGTACCAGCAGGCGATCGTGGCGCGCGCCGACGCGCCGTTCAACACGCTCGAGGAGCTGATCGCCTACTCGAGGACTCATCCGGGCCTGAACTACGCCGACCAGAGCGCCATGTCGCGCGCCTACATCGACTTCATCGCCGCCGCCGAGGGGGTCAAGTGGACCGGCATCCCGACCAAGGGCGGCGGCGAGATGGTCCCCTTCCTGCTCGGCGGGAAGATCGACTTCGCCTGGAGCGGCGGCATCCACAACCGCTACGGCGACAAGATGAAGGTGCTCGCCTCGATGAA
>CAZRGU010000420.1:0-2153 GCA_964599705.1 uncultured Ectothiorhodospiraceae bacterium
GGCCCTAGGCGCCCGATCCCGGGCAGCTTGAGCGCCGGGGCGAACGGGTCGAGGCCGAAGCCGAGCCCCAGCAGGTTGACCTCGAGGCCCTCGCCGCGGGCCAGCAGCACGCCGGCCAGCCCCCACAGCGAGAGCTGGTAGCCGCTGCCACTGGGCGCCGGGGCGAGAATCCCGGCGCCCAGGAAGTCCTTGCCGATCGCGGTGACCGGCAGCTCGAGGCCGAGCTCGGGGACCTGTCGTCCCACCCAGGCGGTGAAGGTGTTGCTGTTCGGGCCCGGCCACAGCAGGTAGCGCTCCGTCCAGGGGTAGCGGCGCACCGCGGCGAGGACTCGCGGGATGGCCGCTGCGGCCGGCGCCCCGCGCAGCTCGGCGAGCAGCTCCGGGCGGTTGCCGTACCAGAAGCGATCCGGCAGGTCGGGGCGCGAGACCACCACCGGCAGCCCATGCCAGCGCCGCCAGCCGACCACCTGGTGGACGGTGTAGCTGGCCGCCCCGGCCGGCTTGGTGGCGATCCAGGTGTGGACCGCGAAGGCCCCCCGCCAGCCGAAGGCGCGGGCCGCGTAGACCTGCACCACGGCCTCTCGGGTGGTGGCCGGATCGGGGGCGATCCCGGCGCTCGAGCGATCGGCGCTGCGCCAGTCCTGGGCGAGGCGCAGTGGCCCGCCGGCTGCCATCAGCAGCGGGCCGGCGAGCAGCGCGGCGAGCAGCAGCGCGGCGCGGCGCGACCATCTGAGGACGTGGGCGAGCAAGCGGCAAACCTCTGGTGGTGGGTCCCGACGGTGGGTCTCGACGCAAGCACGACCCCCTTCCCGGACTCGGTGGACGGCCCCGGAGGCCATTCCTCGCGGGCGTCACGATCCTTCCCCGCAACGAGACCCTGTCCAAGAAAGGACAATCCCTGGCGAGGCCAGTTCCCCTGCCGGTCGGCACGGGTCGCAGCTCGGAGCGTCCCCGCGGTCAGCGATCCACGTTCCGCCGGTGCCCGACGCGAACGACCAGGATGACCAGTGCCCGGTCCTGAATCGATGCGATCACCCGATACGGTCCAACCCGGTACTTCCAGAAACGGCCGAGCTCGGGACCGTGCAGCGGCTCCCCGAGCGATCGAGGATCGTCGAGCAGGACGACGCGCTCGCGCAGGAAGCGGATGATTCGTCTCGCGCCAGCGCTGCCGATCTGCTTGAGCTCTTTCTCGACGCTGCGGGCGAGCTCAATCCTCCAGGCCAAGGCGGCG
The DNA here is from genome assembly GCA_964599705.1 of uncultured Ectothiorhodospiraceae bacterium. Lineage (GTDB taxonomy): Bacteria > Pseudomonadota > Gammaproteobacteria > HK1 > HK1 > CAZRGU01. Next base: position 1,235 of record CAZRGU010000420.1, read on the forward strand.
CTCCACCTCGTCCAGCGACAGGCGCGCTTCCTCGATCCGAGAGGCAGCGAGGTAGTAGTCATCGCGGTGACTGGAAGTTCCACCTCGAGCTCGGGGACAGCGCCGCTCGCGGGCGGTGCCCGGCGCGGGTGCCAGCGAGCCCGCCTCAGCGGATCAGCTCGATCGGGACCCCGACCGCGAGGTGCTGCCAGGCCGCGTCGGCAGTGAGCGCCGGTAGCCCGCGGGACAAGGCCAGGGCCAGGCATGCGCGATCCCCGAGCGACAGGCCGAGATGGCGGGTCCGAGGCGCCAGCTCGGCGGCCAGCCTCGCCTGCCCCACGGAGAACTCGACGCTGCGCACGCCGGTCGCCGCGATCGCGTCCGCGATCGCGGCGACCGGGTGACCGTCGCGGGCGAACCGGGCGAGGACCTCGGAGAGGTTCACCGTCGAGATCCACCCCTCGGCGAGCCGCGCTCCGACCCGCTCGTGGCCCTGCTCCCGGAACATGAACGCGAGCAGCGCCGAGGCGTCGAGAACGATCACTCCCGGGCGGCCTCGCGGCGTCGCTCGGCGATCAGCTCGTCGCTGACTCCGACCGGCTTGTCGGCTCCGTAGAGCCGCTCGACCAGCTCCTGGAGCGAGGCGGGCGGGCGCCGCTCAAGCTCGGCCTGGCAGGCTTCGGCCAGGATGGCTCGGGCCTCGGCCTCCATGCTGCGCCCGGCCTTCGCGGCGCGCACCCGGAGCCGCGCCCGGACCGCCTCGGGGAGGTTACGGATGTTGAGAACTGCCATGCCTACAACGTAGGCAACGATGTCATTGTTGTCAATCGCGCCTACGCCCGCGCGTCTCACCGATGCGCGAAATGAGGGCGCCGAGACGCGGTCCGGGCGGGGCGCACGGATCGGAGGGCGGCGAAGGCTGTAGCCGACCCTGCATCGC
>CAZRGU010000421.1:0-2129 GCA_964599705.1 uncultured Ectothiorhodospiraceae bacterium
CGCTCCGGCAGCGAACGTCGAGTGGGGTCGCGCGCTCAACCCCAGGCAGAGCCCGGGGCTACGATCGAGCGCGCGACCGGCGGTCGTCGGGGCTCTCACGGCAGGGTCGGGGCGCACTCCCGGACCAGGGCCATGCGCTCGCCGACCAGGGCGCCGGTGAGCACGAAGCCGAGCAGCTCGCCGCCCGCCCCCAGGCAGCGCCCGCGCACCCCCTCGGCGAGCTCCTCGATCCGCCATTGCCCCTCGCGCCCGGGCGGGGGCAGCGCGATCACCAGCGGGTGGGCCGGGGTCTTGACCAGCACCGGCATCACCGGATAGCGGACCGCGGCCGGCTCCCCGGCGAGGCTGCGGCCGAGGGCTCGGGCGCACTCCATGATCGGCATCACGTAGGGCAGCCACAGGCCCTCGAGCTCCATGCAGTCGCCCAGGGCCCAGATCCCGCGGGCCGAGGTGCGCAGCTCGCGGTCGACCCGGATCGCGCGCCCCACGGCCAGCCCGGCGGCCTCGGCGAGCGCGGTGCGCGGGCGCAGCCCGACCGCCCCGAGCACCAGGTCGGCCTCCACGGTCTCGCCGCCGGCCAGGCCCGCGCGCAGCACCTTGCCGCTGCGCTCGAGGGTCTCGCAGCGCTCGCCGAGGCGCCAGACGAGGCCACGCTCGGCGAGCGCGGCCTCGAGCCGGCGGGCCGCGGGCGCGGGCGCCAGCCGGGCCAGCGCGCGGGCCTGCGGCTCGACCACGGTGACCGCGTGCCCGGCACCGAGCAGGTCGTTGGCGAGCTCGCAGCCGACCAGTCCGGCACCGAGCACCAGCACCCGCCGGGCCCCGGGCAGGGCCGCGCGCAGTCGCCGGTAGCCGGCCAGGTCGTTGACCGCGAGGACCTCGCCGGCGGCCTCTCCGGCCAGCGGCGGGGGCGCCGGGTCGGCGCCGATGGCGAGCACCAGGTCGCGATAGCGCAGGGTCTCGCCACCGGCCAGCGTGACGGTGCGGGCCTCGGGGTCGAGCGCCTCGACCCGGACCCCGGCGCGGATCTCGGCGTCGAGCTCGCCGGCCATACGCTCGCGGTCGGCCACCGGCAGGTCGGCGGGCTCGAGGCCGCGGGCCAGGGCGTTGGAGAGCATCGGCTTGGAGTACGAGCAGCCGTCGTCGGCGGTGATCAGGGTCAGCGGGGCAGCGCGATCGTGGCGGCGCAGCTCGCGGGCGGTGGCGTAGCCGGCCAGCCCGCTGCCGACGATGACGACCGGCTCGCTCACTGCGGCGCCGACTCGGCGCCGCGCCCGGCGCCTTCCCCCGGCAGCGGCTCGCCGCCCCCGGCATAGGGCGCGCGCAGGCGCGCCACGGTCTCCTCGATCCAGTGCTCGGCGAGGCGGTTGATCTCGGCGGCGCTGCGCCCGGCCGTCTCGATCGGCGCCCCGATCACCAGGCGGATGATGCCGGGGCGCTTGATGAAGCTGCGCCGCGGCCAGAAGTCGCCGGAGTTGTGGGCCACCGGCACCACCGGGCGCCCGGTCTGCTCGGCGAGCACCGCCCCGCCGAGCTTGTAGCGGCGCCGCCGGCCCGGCGCCACCCGGGTGCCCTCGGGAAAGACCACCACCCAGATCCCGTCCTCGAGCCGCGCCCGGCCCTGCTCGACGATCTGGACCATGGCGTTCTTGCCCGCCGAGCGGTCGATGGCGATCGCGCGCAGCGCGGCCAGCCCCCAGCCGAAGAACGGCAGCCGCAGCAGCTCCCGCTTGACCACCCAGACCTGGGGGGCGAAGTAGAGGTGCAGGGTGATGGTCTCCCAGGCCGACTGGTGCTTGCACAGCACCACCCCGGCCTGCTCGGGAACGTTCTCCAGCCCCTCGACCTCGTGGCGCAGCCCGCAGGTGAAGGCCAGCCACCACTGGTTGAAGTGCACCCAGCAGGTGGTCAGGGCGAAGCGCCAGCGGTAGGGCAGCGCCATCCCGAGGATCAGCAGCGGGGCGAAGATCACGGTCGAGACCACCTGCCCGGCGAGCAGCAGCGCCGAGCGCACGGCGAGGCCGGCGGTCGCGGGTCCGGGACGATAGGGGTCGGCTGGCATGGGCGTGGAATTGTAGCCCGGCGGGCGCACATTTTTCCGGCTGGCATGACCCGTTGGTGGGCCGGGCCCG
>CAZRGU010000422.1:0-2076 GCA_964599705.1 uncultured Ectothiorhodospiraceae bacterium
GCTTGTTGGCTCCCCGGGACGGGCTCGAACCGCCGACCTAGTGATTAACAGTCACTTGACCTTGTTACCGCCACAAATCATGCCATACCACAGTCTGCGGAAAAGCAAGAGGTTATGCGCGGTGCTGTACTGTGGAGGCGCGTTCATTTACGATTCCGGGTGGTGACTCATTGGTGACTCATCCTGGCGGCTCGACCCGGGAGGCAGCCATGGCCCGATCCGAATCGACCTTGCGGCTCACGAAGCGCGCGATCGATGCGATGCACTACCGGGGCGCCGGCAACCGCCGAGACGTCCGCTGGGATGCCGACGTGCGAGGGTTCGGGGTGCGGGTGTATCCGAGTGGGCGCCGGACATTCGTGCTTTCGTATCGCGTCCGCGGGCGCAAGCGCATGATGACCCTCGGAGACTTCGGCGTGCTCACCGTCCAGCAAGCGCGCGCGATGGCCCGGGAGCACCTGGTGGCGGCGGGCAAGGGCGAGGACCCGCTCGAGGAGCGGCGCAAGGCCGCCCGCGGCGAGACGGTGCGCGAGCTGTGCGCGGACTACCTCGAGCGCCACGCCAAGCCACACAAGCGTTCGTGGGCCGCGGATGCCCGGCGCATCGAGCGCCATATCCTGCCGGCCTGGGGTGCGCTCAAGGTGTCGGCCTTGACCCGCGCGGAGGTTGCCGCCCTGCATTGGCGCATCGGGCGCGAGCACCCGATCGAGGCGAACCGGGTTCATTCGCTGGTGCGCAAGATGCTCGCCCTCGCCGAGACCTGGGGCTACGTGCCCGAGGGCCACCCGAACGCCGCCCGGGGCATCGAGCGCTACCGCGAGAGCAAGCGTGAGCGCTGGGTCACCCCCGAGGAGATGCCTCGGCTCGCCGCGGCCATCGAGGCCGAGGAGAACCCCTACGCGCGGGCGGCGCTGTGGCTGTACCTGCTCACCGGGCTGCGAAGAAGCGAGCTGCTGCGCGCCCGGTGGGAGGACGTGGACCTCGAGCGCGCCCAGATTCGGATCCCGGAGACCAAGGCGGGGCGCACTTATCACGTGCCGCTCACTGCCCCGGCGCTCGCGCTCCTTCGGGCGCTGCCTCGCATCGAGGGCAACCCGTTCATCCTGCCCGGTGCGAAGCCCGGCGAGCACCTGGTCAACATCGACAAGCCGTGGCGCCGGGTGCGCGCGCGGGCCGGGACCGAGGACGTGCGGCTGCACGACCTGCGCCGCACCCTCGGGAGCTGGCTCGCGCAGGCCGGCAACTCGCTGCACCTGATCGGGCGGGTGCTCAACCACAGCAACTCGAGCACGACCGAGATCTACGCGCGCTTCGCCCAGGACCACGTCCGCGCCGCGATGGACGCCTACGCCGAGCGCCTGATGGGCGCGGCCGGCAAGAAGACGCCCGCGGACGTGGTGCAACTACGCGAGGCCCGGAGGTAACGCCATGCTGCAAGTGGAGATCGAGCGGGAGGAGGACGGGCGCTGGATCGCCGAGGTTCCGGCCGTGGCCGGCTGCCTCGCCTACGGGGCGACCCGGGAGGAGGCGATCGCGAAGGTGCAGGCCCTCGCGCTGCGGGTGCTGGCCGAGCGCCTCGAGCATGGCGAGAGCGTGCCGGATCTCCGAGGGCTGTTCGCCGCGTGACGGCGTGGCCGTCGACGAGGGCGCGTCGGGTGCTCGCGGCTCTGCTGCGCATCGGCTGGAAGGTCAAGCGCCAGTCCGGATCGCACCGGACCCTCGAGCGCGACGGCTGGTCCGATGTGGTGTTCGCCTTCCACGAGCGCGAGGAGATCGGCCCGAGGATGCTCGCGCGGATCGCGAAGCGAACGGGCTTGCGCCCCGAGGATCTGTAGCGCGAGACTGACTCGACGCTGGCTAGGGTAGCTCCCGAACGGCGGGCCCCATGCCCCGCCTGCCAGCGCGTCGCGACGCCACTGCGACAGCTCGTGGCCGTGCATGCCGTGGCGACGGCACCACGAACCGAGCTCCTCCTCGCGCATCCCATCGGTCTCAACCAAAGCGGCGAAACGCTCCTCCCCGCTCCAATCCCGTGCTCGCTTCTCTGCGCGCGCCACTGATTGTCCTCGGTGCTCC
>CAZRGU010000423.1:0-2071 GCA_964599705.1 uncultured Ectothiorhodospiraceae bacterium
ACTCAAAACCTAGCAGAGCGCCGCGCCGGCGGGCTTGATCCAGATCAGCCGCCCGGGCTCGGCACAACGATCGCGCTCGCCAGCCTCCCCGAGCGCGGCTTCGCGCCGTTCTGCCGCGCCGTGTTCGCCGTGCGCGGGGCGAGGTGGTGGGGCTGGCGGTGCTGGAGGCGGGACAGGAAGATGAAGGTCAGGGGGGCGTGCCTTGCGCGCGCTGCGCCCTCGCGCCTCTCCGTGCGCGCTGCAGCCGGCGAGCCGCCCCTGGGATCTCCATTGCCGCATTGCCGCGGCATCAGCGGCCGCGACTGAGAGTGCTCCGCGGGGCCCCGGCGGACTGTGGAGTCCACCGGGGCGCGGTCGATGCCGCAGATCCGGTCGCTCAGGAGATCCGCCGGCGGTGACGCAGGCAGCCCAGCCCGCCGATCAGCAGCAGCGCCAGGGTGGACGGCTCGGGCACCGCCTGGGCCGTGCGAATCGCCCACAGCGCCTCTCCGGTGATCTCGTTGTTCTCGCCATCTCCTGCGTAGTTCTCCCACCCTCCGGAGGGAAGCTGGAAGCCCTCGAGCCATGCTCCGGCGGCGTGGATCTCGGCTCCGTAGGTGGCCGGGTCCAGGGCGGCGAGGGCGAGGATCGCGTAGGCGGTCTCCTGGACGCTCTCTTCGCCCGGCGCCACGGCCCCGGAGCTCCAGGTGAACCCTCCGGAGGCGCCGATCTGGTAGGAGGCGAGGATCGCGCCGAGATCGTCGAGGCTGGATGCCGCCGCGTGCTCGCCGGCGGTGGGGTCGAAGTCCTCGCCGACCTCGGCGAGTCCGATGATCGCGCCGGCAAGCCCGATCACGTCGTACCACGCCGAGCCGTCGAGCTGGTCGATCTCGTTCTTGGTCCCTGCGATCCAGGCCGAGGTGTCGGCGCCGACTCGGGCCGCCCCCACGACACCGATGCCGATGTCCCACGCGGCCAGGTTGGCGATGCCCGAGTTGGCCCGCGCCGTGTCGATGAGGCTCACGTAGCCGGCCGTGTCGTACAGGGTGCCGAGCCCCTTGCGATCATAGGTCCCGGCCGCGAGCTCGTCGTAGAAGTACGTGCGCACGTGGTCGCGGTAGGTCGTGCCGCCGAAGATCTGATCGAGCTGCGCGGCGAGGTAGCCGTCGCTCGGCGAGAAGTTGTTGGTCTTGCCGAGCAGGAAGGCCCCCGCCTTGTTGAGCGCCGGCAGGTAGCTCGCGTCTCCGGTCGCGAGGTAGGCCTGGGCCAGACCCATGGCGATCGGACCGACGGTGTTGGGGGCGCTGACACCGGTGAGCGGCCAGCCCCAGCCGCCGTCGGCATTCTGGGTGGCGACCAGCCGGTCTCCGCCGAGGCCCAGCACGCTCGCCTGGACCGGCTGAGCGAGGACCAGCGCAAGCATGACAGCGCCCAGGCCGTAAAGGATTCTCGGGTACATGTGCCCCCCTCCTCTGGTGCATTCACCCGAGGCCTCTTGCAGCTCCCGTGCCAGCGGTGGAAATCTCCTGAAACATCAATTGGTTGTGGAGGATGGCCTGGTGCGTGTCGCGGCTGGATACCGGAAAGTTGTAAAGATCTCCGACAGGCGGGGATCGGCGAGGGATCGCGACGGGGTCCGTCCCACCCCGCCGGGCTCGAGTTTTTGCCATTCGGATTAAGGGGTTATAGGGGTTCCCCGGGATTCCTAGCGGCCTGCATACGCGATCGCGTCTTGATCTCATCGGCCCCCACGTGCCCGATCAGTCGTACCAGCAGGGAGAAAAAATCCTTTTTGCTCAATATGTTGGATTGTCTCGCGTCGATCTGCGCGAGTGTAAAATTCTCCGACATCCCCGGCGTTGGGGGTGGCCAGCAGAGCCGTCCCTAGCCCTGCCCGCATCTCTACACTGACCCACGGCTGCGACCGCCGCGCCATCTGTCCTGGCAAGGCGTACTCGCTCCGGGCGGCTCAACGCGCGTCTGCCGCTGCGCCTGGGCGCCGCATGAGCGGCGTCGTCTCGGCGAGGATCCGGGCGAGGAAGCGGTCTCCGGAGGCGGTGCGCTGCTCGATCTCGGCCCGGGTGAGCGGAAT
>CAZRGU010000424.1:0-2056 GCA_964599705.1 uncultured Ectothiorhodospiraceae bacterium
GCGCCAGCGGGGCGAGCAGCAGCCTCACGGGCGCTCGCCGAGCGACAGGTGGAAGACCGAGGAGTCGACCGCCAGCACGTCGCGCAGCGACTCGCCGAGGCGCACCGAGACCCGGTCACCGTGGCGGGCGAGGCGGCGCAGCAGCCGCTCGACGGCCTCGCGCTGCTCGCCGGGCAGCGCCTCGATGTGCAGGGTGAGATGGGCCGCGCCGCGGCGCAGCAGCCCCTCGATGCGCCGCGCGGCGCCGGCCAGGAAGCGCGCGTCGACGCCCTCGTGCACGGTCAGCGCGAGGTGGGCGACGCCGCCGCGGGCCTGGACGCTGAGCTCGAGCGCGCCGCGGTGCAGCAGCGCCGCGCCGCGCTGGCGCAGCCGGTCGATGGTCCGCTCGGCGTGGCGCAGCTCGCGGCGCAGATCGCCGCTCAGGTGGCGCTCGACGTAGTCGCGCATCGCCAGCCCGGCGATCCAGTCGTTGAGGGTGAGCGCCCAGGTCCGCGGGCGGGCCACCTCGAGGGTGCGCGCGAAGTGGTACCAGCGCCGCGGTCCTCCCGGGAGCAGCCCGCGGGCCAGGAAGTTGGCGAGGATGCGCGCCCGCTCGGCGAGCGGGTAGTCGCCCTGGTAGACGGGCTGGCGCAGGTCGCGCAGCTTGCTGCGGATCCGGTCGGCGATGCCGCGGTCCGAGACCAGGGTGCGGTACAGCGCGCGGTAGGCGTCGGTCATCGCCTCCAGATCCATGCCCTTGGGCACGAAGTTGGTCCGCGCGCTGGTGTTGTCGCTCTCCTCGCCCTCGGGCAGCAGCCGCCCCTCGCTGGCCAGACGCCGGTAGAGCGGGGTGCGCGGCAGGGCGGTGAGCAGCCCGATCATGGCGATCTGGATCCCGGCCGACATGATGAAGCGCCGCTGCCGCTCGAAGGTGCCGAGGTCGTCCTGGTCGAAGCCGATGATGAAGCCGCCGAGGACATCGATGCCGTTGCGGTAGATGATGCGCACCGACTCGAGCAGGTCGCGGCGGGTGTTCTGGGTCTTGCCGGTGCCGCGCAGGCTCGCCTCGTCGGGCGACTCGATGCCGATGAACACCCAGCCGAAGTGGGCCTCGCGCATCAGGCGCATCAGCTCGGCGTCCTCGGCCAGGTTGAGCGAGACCTCGGTGCCGAACTGGAAGGCGTAGTCGTGGCGGCGCTGGTAGTCGGCCAGGTAGGCGAGCAACTCCTTGGCCTTCTTCTTGTTGCCGATCAGGTTGTCGTCGACGAAGAAGACGTTGCTGACCCCGTGGGCGCGCAGCGCGTCGAGCTCGCGCCCGACCTGCTCGGGCGACTTGGTGCGCGGGCGGCGCCCGAACATCACGATGATGTCGCAGAACTCGCAGCGGAACGGGCAGCCGCGCGAGAACTGCATCGAGACGGCCGCGTAGGCGTCGAGGCGCAGCAGGTCGAAGCGAGGCACCGGCGAGTCGGCGAGATCCACCTCGCCGGTCTCGCGGTAGAGCGGCGCGGCGCGCCCGGCCTCGAAGTCGGCGCAGAAGCGCGGCCAGATGTACTCGGCCTCGCCGGCCACGATGCTGTCGGCGAGCCCGGTGTAGCGCTCCGGGCACAGCGAGGCGTAGCTGCCGCCGGCCACCACCGGGTAGCCGCGTGCCCGGTAGTAGCCGAGCAGCTCGCGCTGGCGGGGGAACTGGACCCCCATGCCGGCCACCCCGATGAGATCGGCCTCGGGCTCCATCGGCACGCTCTCGACGTTCTCGTCGACGATCCGCACCTGCCAGTGGGGCGGGCACAGCGCGGCGAGCGTCGCCAGCCCGAGCGGCGGGTTGACGGTGCGCTTGCCGGCGAGCACCCGGCGCACCGCCCAGCGGAAGCTCCAGAAGCTCTCGGGGAAGCGTGGATTGATGAGCAGCAGCCGTACCGGCTGCCGCTCGCTGCCGGTTCGGGTCGTGGTCATTGTCGTTCTCGTTCTCGGTCGGGCACTGACCCGATCAATGATAGTACGAATCTCCGCGCCGGGGGATTACCGGATCACTCCTCCCGCCGCTCGTCGTGCCCCTGGTCGGCGCCGCGCGGCG
>CAZRGU010000425.1:0-1997 GCA_964599705.1 uncultured Ectothiorhodospiraceae bacterium
GGTGAGCGATGCGGGCTAAAGCCCTTCCCGGTGGGGTCGATATACCGGCCACAGCGGGGCCGGCCGCCGCAGCGCCCGCCCCCCCGAGAGACCGGGAATGTTGCCGATACGCAAGGTCGGGCTGCTGATCCCCGAGGTGCCCCGCGACTCGGCCGGCAGGCGCCTGGTGCTCGCCCTCGTGGTGGTCGGCGCCCTGGCGCTGGCGGCGAGCTGGGGCTGGGTGCGTGCCTTCGAGGGCCACCTGCTGCGCCAGGAGGTCCAGGAGGAGGCCTGGCGCTGGGCCGACTTCCTGCGCCAGCGGGTCCCGAATCTCGAGGCGCTGCTGGCCGGCGAGTTCGAGAGCGCCGAGGACCGCAAGGTGCTCGACTTCGCGCTCGCCGCCGGCGAGCTGCTGCGCTACAAGCTCTTCTCGGCCGACGGCACGGTGGTGCTCGCCTCGCGCAACGCCGATCTCGGCAGCACCAACCGCCGCCCCTACTTCCGCGAGCGGGTGATGCGCGGCGAGGGCTACGCGAAGCTCGCCGACGAGCGCAGCGAGTCGCGCTTCGAGGTCGCCGACGCGGTGATCGGCGAGGCCTACGCGCCGATCATGGTCGCCGACGGCGAGCTCGACGAGCGGCTCTTCCTCGGCGCCATCGAGGTCTACGTCGACATGAGCGCCCAGGCCCGGCACCTGCGCGAGGAGACCAACAAGGCGCTCGCCGGGCTGCTCGCGCTGATCGTGGTGATCGTCGCCGTGGTCGGCATCTTCGTCGACTACGACCTGCGCCAGCGCCGGCGCATCGAGCGCGCCCTGCGCCGCGACCGCGCCAACCTCGCCCGGGCCCAGCACATCGCCGGGCTGGGGAGCTGGATCCTCGCCGGGGAGGAGCTGCGCTGCTCGTCCGAGGCGCTGCGCATCCTGGCCATCGACCCCGGCGGGGCCGAGGCCGCCGCGGCGCTCACCGAGCGCATCCATCCCGAGGACCGCGAGCGGGTCGCGGCCGCCTTCGAGGCCGGGCTCGGCGGGCGCGACGCCGAGCTCGAGCATCGCCTGGTGCTGCCCGACGGCGAGGAGCGCCACGTCTGCCTGCGCCTCGAGCACCGCGACGGCGAGCAGGGCGCGCGGCTCGAGGGCACCATCCAGGACATCAGCGCGCGGGTGCGCGCCGAGCGCGAGCGCGAGCGCCTCGCCGAGCGGCTGCGCCGCGGCCAGCGCCTCGAGGTGCTCGGGACGCTCGCCGGCGGCATCGCCCACGAGATCAACACCCCGGCCCAGTACGTCGGCGACAACCTGCGCTTCCTCGGCGAGAGCTACCGCGACCTGACCCCGCTCCTCGAGGCCCTCAAGGGCGCGGTCGCGCGCGGCCGCGAGGCGGGCCTCGGCGCGGCCGAGGTCGGCGCGCTGGCCGCCGCGATGGAGGCTGCCGACCTCGACTACCAGCTCGGCGAGGTGCCGGTCACGGTCGCCCAGTCGCTCGAGGGCATCGAGCGGATCCGCGAGATCGTGCGCGCCGTGGCCGAGCTCGCCAAGCCGCCGAGCGGCTGCTGCGAGCCGGTCGATCTCAACGCCGCGATCCGCGATGCGGTCACCGCCACCCGCAGCCAGTGGGAGCGGGTCGCGCGCATCGAGCTCGACCTCGACGAGGCGCTGCCGCCCGTGCCCTGCCGGCGCGCCGAGATCAACCAGGTGCTGCTGCAGCTCATCGCCAACGCGACCTGGGCGATCGAGGCCGCCGGGCGCGCCGCGCCCGGGCGGATCCGGATCGCGAGCCGGGCCGGCGCCGGGTGCGCCGAGATCCGGGTCGAGGACGACGGCATCGGCATCGCGCCCGAGGCCCGCGAGCGGGTCTTCGACCTCTTCTACACCACCAAGGCGCCGGGCGAGGGCACCGGCCAGGGGCTGGCGACCTGCTACGCGATCGTCGTCCAGCAGCACGGCGGCACCCTCGAGGTCGACTCCGAGCCGGGCCGCGGCGCGCTGTTCCGCGTGACCCTGCCGCTCGCCCGCTCCCAGG
>CAZRGU010000426.1:0-1966 GCA_964599705.1 uncultured Ectothiorhodospiraceae bacterium
CGGGGCGACCAGGGGCGTCCGCAGCAGGTGCGCGATTTTTTCACAAACTCTCAGGGCACCACCGCGATCCCGGTGATGAAGGAGATCCGGTGCCCGGGGCGCGGCTCGGTGCGCCCGCTTTCCGGGTCGATGCGCACCAGGGCGCGGGCGCGGGTGTCCACGCCCCAGAGCGCGCCGTCGGCCGGGTCGAAGGCGATCGCGGTCACGTAGTCGACGGTGTCGTAGCGGGCCACCGTCTCGAGCCGACCGCTCGCCAGGTCGATGCGCCGCAGCCGGTGGCTGGCGGTGTCGGTCAGCCACAGCCGCCCCTCGCGGTCGAAGGCGATCGCCCCGGTGCGCGCCGCCCCGCCGCTCAGGCGCAGCACCCCGACCAGGCGCCCGCTGTCGGGGTCGATGCGCACCAGCCGCGCCGAGGCGTAGTCGACGCCGAGCAGCGCGCCGCTGGCCGGGTCGACGGCCACCGAGCCGATGAACGGATCGGCGCGGGTGGCCAGGCGCGAGAGGACCCGCACCGCGCCGCTGCCCGGGTCCACGGCGATCACCTGGTCGGTCTCGGTGTCGACCCCGAGGAGGCGCTCGCGGCGCGCGTCCCAGGCCAGGTCGCGGACGTTCTCGAAGGGCAGGCGGGCGACCGGCTCGGCCTGGCCGGTGCGTGGATCGAGGGTGAAGAGCCGCCCGGCGATGTTGTCGACCCCGTAGAGGGTGGCGGCCGCGCCCCAGGCCGGGGCGAGCAGCAGCACCAGCGCCCGCAGCGCCGGCGCCCAGCGCGCGCGGCGCCGGGCCCGCCCGCTGGTCAGCTCTTGGCGGCCGTGGCCGCGCGCGCCTCGCGCCCCCACAGGTTCATCCCGTACTTCCAGTACCCGAGCACGTTGGCGAGGCGCGGGTCGGCGGCCGGGTCGAGACCCAGCACCTCGCCCTGGAGCAGCGGCTTGAGGTGCGGGGCGAGCACCGCCGCCCCGCCGCCGCTGAGCACGATCCGATCGATGTCCCAGTCGTCGGCCCACAGCCGCTCGGCGTCGCTGGCGATCGCGGCGGCGAGCTTGCCGAGCACCTCGGCGGTGATCTCCTCGAGCCCGATCGGGCGGCCGCGGATCTTGATGGTGCCGGCCGCGACCGCGTCGTAGAGCCGGTAGAGCTCGACGTTGACCCCGGTGAGCTCGCGCAGGTGGGCCGCGATCAGCGCGTAGGCCTTGGCCATCCCCGACTCGCTGGTGCGGCTGCCGCGCTCCGAGTAGCGGGTCCGGTCGGCGATGGTGAAGTCGCAGGTGCGGAAGCCGATGTCGATGATCCCGATCTTCTCGTGCACGAAGCGCCGGTCGCCGATCTCGGCGTGGTTGTTGAGCGCCAGGTGGAAGAGGGTCCCGAAGGGCTGGGGGATGACCCGCACGTGGGTGACGTTGACCACCGTGTCGCTCGGGGTGCCGGCCAGATCGAAGCACTTGAGGGCATGCTTGCCGGTCAGCAGCCGGGCGAGCTCCTCGCGGTGGCGCCGGTAGTAGCTGATCGGCAGCCCGGTGACCACCCGCAGCGGCCGGTTGCGCTCGCCGAGCCGGGCCAGCGCGGCGAGCGACATGATCTCGGCGAAGCCGGAGATGAGCTGGTCCTGGTCGAGGGTGAAAGAGCGCACGTTGCTCTGCCGCTCGGCGAGCTCGCCGACGAAGAAGGACCCCTTGTCGGTCTCGATGTGGAGGTGCTCCTCGCTGCCGGCGTTCTCGAGGAAGCGCTCGCGGAACTGGATCTCGCTGGCCTCACCGAAGATCGACTTGAAGACCAGCGAGGCGCGCCCGTTGGTGGCCTTGGTGAAGCCGAAGCCGATGTCGATGCCGACCACGTCCATGCGCCGCCCCTCCCCGGGCCTGGAATCCGGGCTTTGTAGCACGCGCCCCGAGGGCGGTCAAAACGCCCGGCCTTCGCCTGGCGGGGGCCGGCGGCCGGCGAGGCCGCCGAGGGGCCGGATCGAGCCGGC
>CAZRGU010000427.1:0-1963 GCA_964599705.1 uncultured Ectothiorhodospiraceae bacterium
CGGGCTACGAGGGAGGCCCTGCCCGGGGCCATCCGGCGATCGTTGGGGCACTCAGGTCGCGGCCAGCACCAGCGCGTAGCGCGCCGTCTTGCCGGCGGTGATGAACAGCAGGGCCGCCGGCCAGGGCACCCGCAGCCAGCCGGCGGCCAGGCACAGCGGGTCGCCGATCACCGGCACCCAGGCGAGCAGCAGCACCGGGGCGCCCCGGCGGCGCACCCGCTCGACGGCGCCCGCCAGCCCCGGGCGCTCGAGGCGTGCCGCCGGCAGCAGCCGTCCGAGCAGCCACGAGCTCATCCCGCCGAGCGAGTTGCCGAGGCTGGCCACCGCCAGCAGCAGCCACGCCGGGTGGGTGGCGCGGGCGTGGAGAAAGGCGAGCAGCACCTCCGAGCCTCCGGGTAGAAGCGTCGCCGACAGGAAGGCGCTCGCGAGCAGGGCCCAGAGCGAGGCGCTCATCGGCGCTCGCGCGCTGCCCGCGCCGCGAGCCACACCCCGGTGGCGAGCAGTGCGGCGAGCAGCGCCGCCAGCGCCCGGTCGCCGAGACGCACGTAGGGGGTCGCACCGCGCAGCGGCCGGACCTCGCCGGCCAGCACCGTGGTCTCGAACTGCGGCGCACGGGCGCGCAGCCGCCCGTCCGGGCCGATGATCGCGGTGATCCCGGTGTTGGTCGCGCGCAGCAGCCAGCGGCCGGTCTCGAGGGCGCGGGCGCGGGCGAGTTGGAGGTGCTGGGCCGGCCCGATCGAGCGCCCGAACCAGGCGTCGTTGCTGACCGTGACCAGGATCTCGGCCTCCGGAAGGGCCTGCCGCACCTCGTCGCCGAAGGCGATCTCGTAGCACACGAACACCCCGAGGGGCCGCCCGCGGCTGACCAGCAGCGGCGGGTCGGGCGGCCCGGGGGCGAAGTCGGCCACCCGGATGCCGAGCGCCGCGGTGATCGGACCGAGCAGCCCGGGCAGCGGCAGGTACTCGCCGAAGGGCACCAGGTGGCGCTTGTCGTAGCGCCCGCGCGAGCCGCCCCGCAGCACCACGCTGTTGCGCGGTCGCCGCCCGCCGCGCTCGAGCGTCGGGATCCCGAGCAGCAGGTCGCCACCGGCCGCTGCCACCTCGCCGGCGATCGCCTCGATCAGCGGCTCGAAGGTCACCAGGTAGCCGGGCAGGGCCGACTCGGGCCACACGATCAGGTCGGCGCCGAGCTCGCGCCGGGTGAGCTCCAGGTAGCGGCGCGCCGTGGGCAGGCGCATCCGCGCGAGCCACTTCTCGCCCTGCGGCACGTTGCCCTGGACCAGCGCCACGCGCAGCGCCTCCCCGGCCGGGCGCACCCAGACCGCGCGGCCGGCCAGCGCCGCCACCACCCAGGGCAGGGCGAGCACGAGCACGGCGAGCCCCCGCCCGGCCGGGCTGCTGCCCGGCGCCAGCGCGAGGACCAGCGCCCCGCCGGCGAGCGCCACGGCGAAGCTCGCGGCGAGCACCCCGCCGAGCGGCAGCAGGGCGGCGAGCGGCGAGTCGAGCTGGCTCACCCCGAGCCCGAGCCACGGGAAGCCGCCGAGCAGCCAGCCGCGCAGCCACTCGGCGAGCGTCCAGGCCGCCGGGTAGACGAGCAGCAGGCGGGCCGCGCTCGAGCGCCCGCGCAGCAGCCCGAGCCCCGCCCCGAGCGCGGCCGGGTACAGCGCCAGCAGGGCGACGAAGCCGGCGGTCATCGGCACCGAGAGCCAGGCGCCGATCGCGGCGTACTGGAAGCTCTCGCGGATCCACGAGACCCCCACCCCGAAGAGGCCCAGGCCGAACAGCCAGCCGCGCCAGGCGGCCCGCCCGGAGGCGGCCGGGAGCCAGCAGGCGAACAGCGCCGCCGGGGCGAGCAGGGCCAGCGGCCAGAGCCCGAACGGGGCGAAGGCCAGCGGCAGCAGCGCGCCGGCGCCGAGCGCCACCGCGTCCCCTGCCCGGCGCCGGCGACGCCCGGCGCTAGCCC
>CAZRGU010000428.1:0-1923 GCA_964599705.1 uncultured Ectothiorhodospiraceae bacterium
GGTGGGGTGCGGAGCGACCGTCGCGAGGCAGGGATGCCGAGCGCCGAGCGCCACATCAGGGACGTGCTCGCAGCGGGTCGCTCCGCACCCTACCCCGCCGCCCACCCCGGCGCGTGGAAATGCCCCCGCCAGGACCGATGGATCCGCGCCCGTCACCGTGGATCGGTGAGCGATGCGGGCGAGCCGCACGGCATTGAGCGCAGCTCATGCGAGCGCTCGGAAAATTCGCTTTCGCAACCGCCCCCGAGCGCGTATAAGGAGCCACCCCGCCCTGGCAAGTGACCCTCGGCTCGATGCGCTACCCCTCCGCCGGCCTCTACTTCACCGCCGTCCTGATCTGGGGCTCGACCTTCTACGCCATCAAGTTCCAGCTCGGCGAGGTGCCCGAGACGGTCGCGATCGCCTATCGCTTCGCGCTCGCCGCGGCGCTGCTCTTCGGCTGGTGCGCGGCGCGCGGCCTGGCGCTTCGCTTCAGCGCCGGCGAGCACCTGTGGATGGCGCTCCAGGGGCTGCTCCTCTTCTGCCTCAACTACCTGGCCATCTACCTGGCCACCGCCGACCTGACCAGCGGCCTGATCGCGGTGATCTTCTCGACCATCGTGCTGATGAACATCGGCAACGCCGCGGTGCTCTTCCGCCGCCCGCTCGGCGCCGCAATGATCGCCGGGGCGCTGCTCGGCCTGGCCGGGATCGCCCTGGTGTTCGCCCCCGAGCTGGCCGGCCTCGGGACCCATCCGGGCGCGCTGCGCGGGCTCGGGCTGAGTCTGCTCGGGACCTACCTCGCCTCGCTCGGCAACATGGTCTCGGCGCGCAACCAGCACCGCGGCCTGCCGGTGGTGCAGAGCAACGCCTTCGGGATGGCCTACGGCGCCCTGGTGCTGGCCCTCGTCGCGGCGCTGCGGGGGGAGCCCTTCACCTTCGCCGCCACCCCCGGCTTCACCCTCTCGCTGCTCTACCTGGCGCTGTTCGGCTCGGTGATCGCCTTCGGCAGCTACCTGACCCTGCTCGGGCGCATCGGCCCGGAGCGGGCCGCCTACGCGATGGTCCTCTTCCCGCTCGTGGCGCTGACCATCTCGACGGTCTTCGAGGGCTACCGGTGGACGGCGACCGCGGTGACCGGCACCGCCCTGGTGGTGCTCGGCAACGTGCTGATCGTCACCCCGCGCTCGCTCGCCCGGCGCCTGCGCGCAGCCTGGGGCTGACCGCGCCTCGCGCGCACCGTCCCGGGCCCGCGGCGAGGGCACTCCGTCCCTTGCTACGAGGCCTCGATCCCCAGCCGGCGCATCCGCTCCCAGAGGCCCTTGCGGCTGATGCCGAGCTGCTCGGCGGTCTGGCCGATCGCCCAGCCGTTGCGCTCCAGGGCCTCGCGCAGGTAGTCGCGCTCGACGGCCTGCAGGTAGGGCCGCAGGCGCCCGACCGGGGCCGGGCCGCAGGGGTGCTCGTCGGCCGCCCGGGTCTCGAACAGGTCGGCGACCGTGATCACCCGCCCCTCGGTGAGCACGCAGGCCCGCTCGATGCAGTGGTGGAGCTCGCGCACGTTGCCCGGCCACTCGTAGCGCAGCAGCGCCTGGCGGGCCGCCGGATGCAGGCTCTTGCCGTCGCCGGGGTAGGCGCGCGCGTGCTCGCGCAGGCAGGCCTCGACGTGCCAGAGCACGTCCTCGCGGCGCTCGCGCAGCGGCGGCACGTGGAGGCGGATGACGTTGATCCGGTAGTAGAGGTCCTCGCGAAAGGCCCCGGCGCGGATCCGCGCCGGCAGGTCGCGGTTGGTGGCGCACACCAGGCGCACCTCGACCGGACGCTCGTGCTCGCCGCCGACCCGCACCACGCTGCGCTCCTGGATGACGCGCAGCAGCTTGGCCTGCATCGGGAGCGGCATGTCGCCGATCTCGTCGAGGAACAGGGTGCCGCCGTCGGCCTGCTCGA
>CAZRGU010000429.1:0-1917 GCA_964599705.1 uncultured Ectothiorhodospiraceae bacterium
GTCGCGCGGCGCGACCCGACGCTGCCCTTTCGCTGCGAGCGGCGCGCCGGGGCCGTCGAGGTCGACGCCGACGTGGTCGGCTGGTTCGCCGAGCGCGCGGGCCTGAGCCCGGTCAAGCTCCGCGAGGAGTTCCTCGGCGACGAGGGGCCGCGCATCGACCTT
Source organism: uncultured Ectothiorhodospiraceae bacterium (assembly GCA_964599705.1). GTDB lineage: Bacteria > Pseudomonadota > Gammaproteobacteria > HK1 > HK1 > CAZRGU01. The sequence goes on from CAZRGU010000429.1 coordinate 163, forward strand.
GCCTCCTGGCGCCTGCGGGTCGCCCGCGCCGATGCGACCTGATCGCTTCGACACCCCCTGGCGGCCGAACTACGAGGCGGTGGCCGTGGCCGTCTGGCTCGCCTGCGCGGCCTACCTCGCCTGGCGGATCGAGGGCGCGGCCTTCGTCCCGCCTCCCTACCGCTGGGCGCTGGCGCTCTGCCTCGCGATGGGCGCCTGGCGCGCGGTTCCGGCCACCCGGATCGCCTGGCACCGCCACAGGCTTGGTGCCTTCGAGGGCCTGTGGCGCCTGAGCGCGGCGGCGCTCGCCCGCCGCGCCCGGCGAGCCCCGCAGCGGCTGTGGCTCGGGCGCGGCTTCGAGTGGCGGGCCCGCCACCTCCAGCTCGCCCAGGACCTGCTCGCCGCCGAGCTCGGGGCACGCCGGGCCGGAGAGGAGGGGCGCATGGGCTCGCCGTGGCTCCACGGGCTCTCGCTTCGCGAGCGCGATCTGGCCATCCCGCTCGAGCACCTCCAGGGCCACGTGCTGATCGTCGGGACCACCCGCTCGGGCAAGACCCGCCTCTTCGACCTGCTGGTCACCCAGGCGGTGCTGCGCGGCGAGGCCGTGATCGTCATCGACCCGAAGGGCGACCGGGACCTGCGCGAGGCCGCCCGCAGGGCCTGTGCGCTGGCCGGCGCCCCCGAGCGCTTCGTCTACTTCCACCCGGCCTTCCCCGGCGAGTCGGCCGCCATCGACCCGCTGCGCCACTTCAACCGCCCGAGCGAGCTCGCCAGCCGCATCGCCGAGCTCATCCCCAGCGAGACCGGCGCCGACCCCTTCAAGGCCTTCGGCCACATGGCGCTGGCCAACATCGTCCAGGGCCTGATCGCCGTCGGCGAGCGGGTCACCCTGCTCAAGCTCCGCCACCACCTCGAGTCCGGCCCCGAGGAGCTCATCGCCGCGCTCGTCACCTCCCACGCCGAGCGCGCCGACCCGGCCGGTGCCCGCGCGGCCATCGAGCGCTGCACCCGCAAGGCCAGGGGCCGCGCCGAGCGCGCCGCGGCGCTGATCGGCTACTACCGCGAGCGCCTCGCCCCGACCCACCCCTCGGTGGTGGTCGAGGGCCTGGCCAGCATGTTCGAGCACGAGCGCGCCCACTTCGGCAAGATGGTCGCATCGCTCATGCCGATCATGAACATGCTGACCTCGGGCGAGCTCGCCGGGCTGCTCTCCCCGGCCGATGCCGGCCCCGGCGGGGGCGAGCGCCTCGACATGTCGCGGGTCATCCGCCGCGCCGAGGTCGCCTACATCGGCCTCGACGCGCTGAGCGACGCCATGGTGGGGAGTGCCCTGGGTTCCATCCTGCTCGCCGACCTCGCCGCGGTCGCCGGCGACCGCTACAACTACGCGGCCGGCGAGCGGCCGGTCAGCGTCTTCGTCGACGAGGCCGCCGAGGTGATCAACGCCCCGATGGTCCAGCTCCTGAACAAGGGCGCGGGCGCCGGCCTTCGCCTCTACGTCGCCACCCAGACCTTCGCGGATTTCGCCGCGCGCACCGGCAGCGAGGCACGCGCCCGCCAGGTGCTCGGCAACATGAACAACCTGGTCGCGCTGCGCACGCTCGACACCGAGACCCAGCGCTACATCGCAGACTCCCTGCCGCGGGCCCGCGTGCGCCGCCTGGTGCGCACCCAGGGCACCAGCACCGACGCGCGCCACCCCCTGGTATTCGCCGGCAGCCACGGCGAGCGCCTCGTCGAGGAGGAGACCGAGCTCTTCAGCCCGGCGCTCCTCGG
>CAZRGU010000430.1:0-1911 GCA_964599705.1 uncultured Ectothiorhodospiraceae bacterium
CCCGCGGCCTCGAGCACCGCGAGCGCGGCGACCGGCTCGAGGCCCGCGGCCTCGAAGACCCGCGGGTAATCGAGGACCACCGGGCCGTCACCGGCCACGGTGAGCCCCGCGCGGGCGAGGCGCGCGAGGATCGCCTCGGCCTCGGCCGGTGCCTCGGTACCCTTTCCCACGCCGGTCCCCTGCGCCACCCCCGGCGCGTCCGGTCGGTCGCCGCCGGCCTGCGCCCCGGCGGGAGCCGACCCGGAAGGGGGCGCGTCGGCGGGAGCCTCGGGAGGTTCCGGGGTGTCGGGCCCGGGCGAGGCGTGGTCTCGTGCCCCTATCTGGCTCGCCTGCGCCTCGGCCGCGGGCGCCTGCCCTTCGGGGCCCGGCGCGAGGTGCTCGACGGACTCGGGCGGGGCGCCGTCGAAGAGCCGGCAGGCGGCATGGAGGCGCAGGAGCTTGAGCGCCACCGCGCGTCCCTCGCGGGCCAGGAGCCGCGGGGCCAGGCGCCAGTAGCGCCGCGCGAGCGCGCCCTCGACCGGGCGCTCGAGCGCGAGGCCCCGGTCGATCAGGATGTCGGCGAGGATGTCGGGGCTTCGCGGGATCCCGGGCACGGCCTCCGCGGCGAGCACCTCGAGGAGGTCGCGGGCGGCGGCCGGCCAGACCAGGTGGACGTGCTCGTCGAGCACCCAGACCCGGGCCCCAGGGCGGTTGGCGCTCCAGCGCCCGGTGCGCACCAGGCGGCGCATGACGTCGAGCAGGTGCTGCTCGACCGGCACGCCGAGGGCCAGGCTCGTCGGGTCGACCTGGTGGCGGGCCAGGTCGTGCTCGACGCTCCTCCGGTCGGCCTCGAGGACCAGGGCGACGTCGCGCTCCTCGCCCGGCGCGGGCCCGAGGGCGCGGTAGACGAACTCGAGCGCCTCGCCGCCGTCGCCCGCGAGCCAGGCGGCGAGCTCGGCGGGCAGCAGCGCCGGGAGCAGCGCGGCGGCGAGCCCGTTGTGGCGAGCGTGGCGCCCCGGGGTCCAGTGCAGGAAGTAGCGCTCGACGCCCTGCCCCGCGCACCACAGGGCGAGGGGTTCGAGCAGCGGCTGCCAGACGCGCTCGCCTGCCCGGTCGGTGACGCGCAGGTCGGTCAGCACCTTGCCCGCGTCGTGGCAGAGACCGGCCACCGCGATCGCCACCCGCCAGCGCGCCTTGAGCCGGCGGCGCACCGCGGGCTCGCGGTCGACCGCGTAGACGTAGGCATCCGAGCCGCGCACCGCCCCGAGGGCGACCTCGAGGCCGTGGCGGAACAGCCCGCCGGTGCCGCGGTGGTGGTGGGCTTGGCTTGCCGGGAGCAGGTGGACGAGCGCGGCGTAGCGGGCGATGAGCGGCGCGAGCAGCTCGCGGTGGCGCTCGGGAGCGAGCCCCACGGCCTCCTCGAGGCGCCGGGTGAGGCCCTGCTGGCTCAAGAGGATGTGCTCGACCGGGGTGGCGGGAAGGCCGGTGCGAAACGGCGGGTAGCGGGGCACGGACTCGGGGTCGACCGCCGCCTCCCGCGGCGCCTCCTTCACCTTGCGAAGCCAGCCGAGCACCGGTGCCCCCGTCGAGCGATGGCCCGGGACCGATCGTCTCGCCGCGGGCGTGCGCTCGGGGCGGGCTAAGCGCCCGGCGGCGCCCGTTATCGCGCCACGGCGCGGACCGGGGCTTTCCAGACTCGCCCCACCCCCTTCTTCCCAGCCAGCGAGGAGAGTCCCGTGACCGTGAAGCTTCGCGCCTGCCTTCGCTGCTCGGGGGCGCTCGCGCCCCTGCTGCTCGGCGCCTGCGCCGCCCTGCCCTTCGACCGAGCGTCCCTGCCGGCCGACCTCGCAGTCCCTGCCGCCCCTCGCGCCTTGCCGGAGGCGCCCGGCGTCGTGCACCTGCCCCGCTGGCGGGTCGGGGTGGTGCCCGTCG
>CAZRGU010000431.1:0-1900 GCA_964599705.1 uncultured Ectothiorhodospiraceae bacterium
GCGCGCCGGGCTTACTCGCCGCGGCGGCTGCGCCCGCGCCGGGCAGCGAGGTTGCGGTCGGCGTAGGCGGCGACCTCGACGAGCTGCTCGAGCGGCTCGGCCAGCCGCGGGTCCTGGTGGCTGCGCAGCACCACCTCCTTGGCGAAGAGCATCGCCAGGTAGCGCAGCTTGAGGGCCGGGCGGTCGGCGATGGCGCGGAACTCGCGGTGCCCGGAGTTGACCTGCCAGCGCCCGTCGAGCATCCGCGAGCGCCAGGCAGCGCCCGGCTGGTGGACGAACTCGGGGCGCGGGATGCCCTCGCCGCCGCGCCGCGAGGCGATCTCCTCGACCACCTCGACGGTGAGCTCGGCGCTGGCGCTCGCCCCCTCGCGGGTCGCGATCACCTGGAGCAGGGCCCGGCCCGGCTGCTCGCCGGCGCGCAGCCGCACCCGCGCCGGGCGGCGGGGATCGACCTCGAGGCTGGCCGCTTCGCCGTCGAGGCTCCAGCGGTAGCCCACGCCCTCGCCGATCCGGCGCCCGGCGACGTCGACCGCGCGGGCCCGGGCGCTGCGCTCGCCGCGGCACTCGATGCGCAGCGGGTCGGGGGTGATGGCGACCGCGGCGAGCGGCCCCGGCGGCAGCAGGTCGACCTGCGGCTGCTCGCCGGTGGCGGGCGCCTCGTCGGGCTCGGGCGCCTCCTCGGGACCCTCCTCCGCGGCTGGGCCGGGAGCCGCCTCGGGGGTGCCGGCCTCGGCCTCGCGCTCGCCGACCGGGAGCAGGGCGTAGCTCGGGCGGTGGCGGTAGAAGTCGCGGAAGGCGCGCTGCAGGTCGCGGACCAGCGAGCGCTCGGCCTCCTCGCTGCGCTCGCGGTCGAGGCGCTCGAGGTAGGCGACGATCACCGGCTCGATGGCGGCCAGGGCGCGCGCGAAGGCCCCGGCGGCCGCGTCCGGCACCACGTTGCGCCGGCTCCCGGGGGCGACGGTCAGCGCCGGGAAGTCGACCAGGCCGGTGAGGCGCGGGTCGGTCCAGGGGCCGCGGTCGAGGCCGAGGGCGGCGAGCTCGGCGAAGCTCTCGGCGACCAGGGTGCCGGCGGCGTAGACCGCGATCGGGGCCGCGGCCCGCCCGCCCTCCTCGCCGGCCAGGTAGATCTCGAGGCGGATCGGCGGGTGCTCCGGGACCTCGATGCGCTCGAGCCCCTCGACCCGCGCCCCGAGGAAGCGCGGCGGGCGCACCGCGATCACCTTCTGGGCGCGCCCCCGCGCCATCCGGTCCTCGACCACCAGGTCGACGTCGCGGGCCAGGAGCTGGCCGCGCAGCTCGGCGCTCAGGTAGTCGGCGGCGCGCCGCCCGCCGAGCGCGCTCAGCGCCTCGGGGTGGACCCCGGCGACGATCACCTCGGTCCAGCGCTCGCCGAGGGCGAGCCGCCCGCGCAGCGGCTCGACCACGTAGTCGGGCCGATCGCGGTACAGGCTCAGCCGGTGGGGCTGCTGGCCGGGCACCGCGGAGCGCATCTCGAGGGTCTCGCCGATGCTCCAGAAGCCGAGCAGCCCGATCCCGTACTGGCCCTGGGTCATCAGCTCGAGGCGCTCGCGCGGGGCGAGCGCGCGCTTGCGGCTGTGGCCGATGTGGGTGGCGATGTAGCGCAGCGCCTCGGCCCGATCGAGCTCGGGGATGACCCCCTCGCCGTCGTCGTAGATGCGCAGGCACGGGGTGCCGCGGATCCGCACCCGGGTGACGCGGATGCTGCGTGCCCCGGCATCGAGGCTGTTCTGGACCAGCTCGGCGAGGGCCTTGCGCGGGTCGGGCTGGCTCAGCGCCAGCCAGCGGATCAGCTCGAAGGGGTCGTGGGCGCGGACCTTGCCCTTGATCTGGGCAGAGCGGGCCCGCCGCCGGCCGGTCGCCATCGCCCCGCCCCGCTCAG
>CAZRGU010000432.1:0-1871 GCA_964599705.1 uncultured Ectothiorhodospiraceae bacterium
GAAGGGGATGTCGTCGTCGAGGTCGGGAGCGGCGGGCGCCGCGGTGGCGGGCCTCGCGCGACGCGCGCCGCGCGTGCTCGCCGCCCTCGGCGCCCCGCCCTCGCGGGCGCGCTCGGCCGCCGGGGCGCGGCGGTCGAGCATCTTGAGCTCGCCGACCACCACCTCGGTGCTGGCGCGCTCCTCGCCGCCGTTGTCCTGCCAGCGGCGCGTCTGCAGGCGCCCCTCGACGTAGACCAGCGAGCCCTTCTCGAGGTACTCGCCGGCGATCTCGGCCAGGCGCCCGAACAGCACCAGCCGGTGCCACTCGGTGCGCTCCTGGCGCTCGCCGTCCTTCTTCCACACCGCGTTGGTGGCCAGGGTCAGGTTGACCACCGCCTGGCCGCTGGCGGTGTAGCGCACCTCGGGGCCCTGCCCGAGGTGCCCGATCAGCTGGACCTTGTTGATCATGTCGCTCTCCTTGGGCGGGCCGGCGGCCCGCGAAAAAGAACGGGGGCGCACGCCTCCGGGGGGGGAGGGAGGCGGAGGCGCCCCCAAACGGGGGAGGGAGGAGGAGCTCCCGGGGGTACGGCCTCTCGCCGCGCCACGCCGGCCGGCGGGGAACGGCTCAGGCGGCCCGCTCGCGGGACCGGCTCGCCCGCTCGAGGAGCTCGCGGTTCATCCGCCGGATGAACCACGCCGCGTCGCGCTCCCCGGCGCGGCGCCGCTCGTAGGCCGCGTCGCGCGCGGCGAAGATCGCCCCGGTCGGGCAGCGCTCGAGCCAGGCGATGAAGCGGCTCATCTTCGGCATCGGTGTCGCTCTCCTGGGTCGGGGCCGCGCGAGCGAGCGCCCCGCCGGGGCGCTCGCCGCCCGCGCGGCGGGGACGGGGAACCCGCCCGGGAGCGGGCGGGACGGGACGCGCGTGCCGGGCGGCGCGCGCTCTGGCGGGCGCGCTACCAGCGCGGCCGCAAGTCGGGGCTTCGCCCCAGGCGCCGGCAGGCCGGCGCCCGGTAGGCCGCCCAGGGATCCGCGGGCGCGGCCTCGAGCGGCGCGCGCTCGGGGGGCGGTGCCGGCTCGGCCCTGCGCGGGCAGCGCCGCGCGGGCGGCGCGGGGCAGCGCGGCGCGCTCGCCTGCCCGGCGCTTGCCGGCCCGTCCGGGCCGGACTCGGCGGGCGCGGGGCGCACCAGCCTCCAGGTGCAGGCCACCATCCAGGCGATGGCGGCCAGTCCCAGCACGAGATCGATCACGGTCGCGGTCCTCCCTTGCAAGCGGCGGACCGCGCGCCCCGCTGCGGGGCACCGCCCCGCCCGGGCTCTGCTCGGGGCGCCGGGCTCGCACCCCGCACCCCACCACGTCGCTGGTCTTGTCGAGCGCCCAGCCAGCGCTTTGCGTGCGCCGTGCCTCCGGAAAGACGTGGGCGCGCGCTCGGTATGCCCGAGCTTTAGCCGACCCGCCCGGCCCTGTAAAGCGCCGCGCGGCCCCGCCCGGCGATAAGCCGCGCCCGGCGTCGCTTACCCGCCGGGGCGCACTCCCCGCCCCTGGCTATCGTCGCCCCAGGCCTTCACCGGGGGGCGTTCCAGCATGGCCGAAGAGCGCAGCAGCGCGCGCCCGGGCGCCGGTGCCCGCCGCGGCCCGGCGCGGCGCACCACCTACAACCGCGCCTTCCTCGAGCAGCGCCTCGAGCTCCACGAGACCCACTGCATCCAGCTCATGGACGATGCCGCCGCCGCGGTCTTCCCCGCCATCTACTACCTCGAGGGCGTCATGCCCTTCCTCACCCGCGAGCGCCGCGAGGTCCAGGCCGTCAACCGCATGGTCGACCGCCTGATCGGCGAGTGCCTCTCGGCCCTCGAGGCCTTCGAGGCCCGCCTCGAGACCCTGTGCCGCGACAGCG
>CAZRGU010000433.1:0-1865 GCA_964599705.1 uncultured Ectothiorhodospiraceae bacterium
ACCGGGCGGCGACTTCCCCCGGCCCGAGCGCCTGGACGATGAGCGGGCGCCCACCGAGACCTTCTGCCCCCTGCCCGCCGACTCCTCCCAGCTCGCCGCGGTCTTCGCCGCCGCCGAGGGGCGCAGCTTCGTCCTCGAGGGGCCGCCCGGCACCGGCAAGTCGCAGACCATCGCCAACCTCATCGCGCACTGCCTGGCTGCGGGCAAGACCGTGCTCTTCGTCTCCGAGAAGATGGCGGCGCTCAACGTCGTGCACCGCCGGCTGGTGAGCGTCGGCCTCGGTCGCTACTGCCTCGAGCTGCACTCGAACAAGGCCCACAAACGCAAGGTGATCGGCCAGCTCGACGAGGCCCTGCAGCGCGTCGAGGCCCTCGATCAGCGGGTATGGGAGAAGGAGGCCCGCCGGCTGGCGCGGCTTCGCGACGAGCTCAACGCCTACGTGCGGGCCCTGCACCAGCGGCGCTCTACGGACGAGACGGTGTTCCAGGCCATCTCGCGGCTCATCGGCCTGCGCGACGTGCCTCGCGTCGCGCTGCGCTGGCCGTCGCCCGATGCGCTGGACGCCGACGACCTGGAGGGCCTGCGCGACCTGGTCGAGCGCCTGCGCACGGCAGGGGCGGCCTGCGGGGACGTGCGGGGGCACCCCTGGGCGGGGGTGGGCAGGAGCGAGTGGACGCCGGGCTGGGCCGAGGAGGTGCAGGTGGCGATCGTGCGCCTTCGTGATGCCGCGCAGGCGCTCGCCGAGCGCACTCGCGCCTGCTCGGAGCATCTAGGTCTCGGCGAGGGCGGCTGGAGCCTCGACGAGCTCGAGCTGATGCGCCGCATCGCCCTCGCCCTGATGGAGACGCCGGCGCCGCCCGCCGCACTGCTGGAGTGCCCGGACTGGGACACCATCGCTGCCGGCATCGATGCGTGGATCGAGCACGGGCGGGCGCGGAACCGGCTGCGCGAGGAGCTCCGGGAGCGCTTCCGTCTTGCCATCGTCGAGCTCGATCTCGACGATCTGAAGGCCCGGCTGGAGCGCGCCGCCGCGGCGTGGTGGCTGGCCGCATGGTGGCAGCGCCAGCCGGTCCGCAAGGCGTTGAAGGAGGTGGCCCGCGACAGAAAGGCGCCCCCGGGTCAGCAGCTCGCCGCGGTGCTTGAGCGCGCGATCGCGCTTCGAGACGAGCAGCGACGGATCGATCGCGCCGCCGGGGAGGCCCGCGCGCTGCTCGGGCGCTACTGGAACGACGGCGAGGCCGACTGGGACGCCGTCGCTGGGCTGCGCCACCGGGCGGGGGCGCTGCGCTCGCTCGCCACGCAGGCTGCGGGCGACGACCTCGATCGCGCCCTTGCCCTGCGCGAGCGGTGGGCGCGCCTGGCGGGTGAGGGGCGCGAGTTCCTCGGCCGCGAGGGCCGCCTTGGGCGCGAACTGGTGGCCTGCGGCGAGGCGCTGGACGCCTTTCGGGAGGTGCGCAGCCGGGTGATCGAGCTGCTCGATCTCGACGTGGATCGAGTCTGGGGCGAGGACCGCGCGCCCGATGCCCTCGGGCGGGTGCGCTCGAGCACGGTCCGCTGGGCCGAGGCGGCCCGGGAGCTTCGCACTTGGTGCCACTGGCGCCGCGCCCGGGAGGAGGCCATTCGCCGCAACCTCGCCGCGCTGGTCGAGGCGTACGAGAGCGGGGAGATCGACAGCGCCCGGCTCCGCCCGGTGTTCGAGCGCAGCTACACGCAGTGGTGGCTCGACGCGATCACCGATCGCGAGCCGGTGCTCAGCGGGTTCTTCTCCCCCGAGCACGAGCGCAAGATCGAGCAGTTCCGCGCCGCCGACGAGCGCTACACCGCGCTCACCCGCGAGCTGATCCAGGCCCGACTCTCGGCGCGCG
>CAZRGU010000434.1:0-1845 GCA_964599705.1 uncultured Ectothiorhodospiraceae bacterium
GCGGCACCGGCCTCGCCGCGCCCGAGCGCCGCGGCGAGGCGGGCCAGCACGTAGAGGGCGAGCAGCGCGAAGGCGAGCAGCCCGAGCCTGCCCTGCTCGACGAGCAGGTGCACGGCCAGGTTGTCGGCCCGCCACAGCCCCTGCTGATCGGAGCTCGGCAGCCAGCCGTCGAGCCCTGCCGAGAAGTCGCCGTTGGCGAGCCGCTCGCGCCCGTCGCTGTCGCGCAGGCTGATCGAGTCGACCTCGGCGCGCTCCCCGGGGCCCGGCGGGACGAGCGAGAGCACCGCCGGGCGGGACGGGAAGCGGCCGCCACGGGCCCCGATCCCGCCCGGGTCGAGGAAGCGGCTCTGGCGCCGCCAGGCGCCGGCCGGCTCCGCGACCGTGAAGCGCGTCCAGCGGCAGGCGAAGGAGTACATGACGCTCTTCTCGCACAGGGCCAGTGCGACCCGCGCCCCGGGCGTGCCGCGCAGGGCCAGCGAGACCCGCACCTCGCCAGCCGGCAGCGTGCCGATGCGCTGATCGAGGTAGAGCGGCGCGCCACCCTCGAGGCGCAGGTAGCGGTTGCCCGCCTGCTCGGCGAGCTCGACCCGCGCCGGGCGCTGCCCGGGAGCGGCGGCGGCCTGGAGCGCGCGGGGCAGCGCGCCGAGCCCGATCCCCAGCCAGCGCTCGCGGGCGCTCGCGCGCAGCGCCAGCAGCTCGCCCCAGTGCGCGGCCCGGCGGGCGACGTCGGCCAGCGCCCCGGCGAAGCGCTCGCGGGCGTAGCTCTCGCCGCCGAGCACCGCCCCCAGCGCGAGCGCGGCCAGCGTGACCACGAGCGCCCCGCGCAGGACCAGCGCGCGGCGCGCTCCCGGCCCTGCGGCCAGCAGCAGCCCGCCCCAGAGGACCAGCAGCTCGACCCCGGCGACCAGGTAGGTCCAGCGCGAGACCGTGACCACCACCGCGTAGAGCGCCCCGGCGAACAGCGCCGCCCCGGCCAGCGCCGGGCCGGGCCCGCGGGCGCGCAGCAGCACCCAGGCGGCGAAGGGCAGCGCTGCGACTAGGTAGGCGTCGATGAGCTGCCCCCCGACGCCCATCCCGGCGAACGGCCCGGCGACCCGGAACTCGGCGCCGAGGTCGAGCAACCCGGCGTAGCGCAGCCGCTCGAGGAGCACCGTGCCCTCGACGATCACCAGCCCCAGCAGCACGCCCGCGATCAGCAGCCGCAGCCGCCCGCGCTCGGCGAGCGCGGGGCCGAGGAACGGCCAGAGCAGCAGCGCCACGACGAACCCCTTGGCGACGCGCAGCGCGTTGCCCGGGTCGAGGTAGCCGGCAAAGCCCGGCCCGGCGAGCACGGCCGGCGAGCCGAGCCCGGCGGTGAGCGCGACCAGGTAGGACAGCCCGAGCAGGCCGACCAGCGGCCGCGCCAGCCCGTCGCGCGCCAGGCTCGCCGGCTGGCCGGTCCAGAGCAGCACCGCCAGGGTCACCGCGACCAGCAGATCGCCCTCCTCGACGAGCCGCAGGCCGGCGCTGCGCGACAGGTCGAGCGCCGGGAGCAAGGCCGGGACCAGGACCAGCCAGAGGCGCGGCGAGCGGGCGAGCAGCAGCGCGTAGAGCGCGAGGGCGGCGCCCAGCGCCGCGCCGAGCGGGTGCGACCAGAGCCCGGCCACGGCGAGCGCCGCGAGCAGCGCGGCGCCCGCCCGGCGCACCGGCAGGCGGCCCGGCGGGGCATCGACCGGCACCGCCGGGGAAGCGCCGCTCGCCGCCCCGCTCCAGGCCGCGACCCGATCGAGCAGGGTCCAGGCCAGCGCCGCCCCGAGGGCCGCGATCAGCACGTTGGTCGGGTCGGCGTAGTGGGGGCTCAGGGCC
>CAZRGU010000435.1:0-1844 GCA_964599705.1 uncultured Ectothiorhodospiraceae bacterium
GCGAGCAGCGTCGCGCTGGTCGCGGCCCACACCGGCATCGCGGTCGCGCAGTGCACGGCGAGCGCCGTCTCGATGCCCTCGGCAAGGCCCAGGGTGGCGCCGCGGACCGGGCACAGGCGCACCGCGGCGCCGGGAAGGCCGCCGGAGGCGGCCCCCGGCATCAGCTTTCGCGGCACACCGAGCGCCGCCTTGCGGCCCGCGGGGTCGAGGTAGGTGCGGTGCACGGTGAGCGCCCGGCCGGCGGGATCGCGCAGGAGCGCGATCATCGCCGGGGCGGTGGCAATGCACCGCCCGTCGGCCCAGTAGCCGAGCGCCGGGTGGTAGCGCACCGCCTCGGGGTCTGCGACCTCGACGTCGATGCCGCGGCGGTCGAGGTAGCGCTGGAGTGGCGCGGCGCGCGGGTCTTGCGGGTCGAGCCCCGCCTCCCACACGGCGCGGGCGGCCGGCGTCAGGACGCTCTCGCCCCGGCCGGGTACCGACGCGGGCAGCCGCAAGTGCACGGGCGGCAGCGCCGCCGCCCGCGCGACGGGGCGCTCGCCGAGCGTCACGGCGACCTGCTCGAGGGCCTCGTCGAAGCGCCAGCCGCGCAGCCACATCAGCAGCGCGAAGCCGTCGGGGAAGGCCCCGCAGGTGTTGCAGATCCCGCCGCCACGCTCCTCGAGGTCGCGAAAGAGGCGAAAGCCGTCGCGGCTTCCCGGGTGGGCGGGGTGGGGACAGGGGACGTGGCGCCCGGGGCGGGCGAGCGCCGCGGCGAGCTCGGGGGCGAGCGCGGCGAGCACCGCGTCCCAGCGCCCGCGGGCGCGCTCGCGCACCCGCGCGCAGTCGGTTCGCTCTCGCATCGGCGATCTCCTCTGTCTAGCCCGCATCGCTCGCCGATTCACGGCTGCGGCCGCCGATCCATCTGCCCTGGCGGGACGTACTCCCTGCGGGCGGCTCGACGTAGGGTCGGCTACGCCTTCGCCGCCCTCCGGTCCGTGCGCCCCGCCAGGACAGCGTCTCGACGCCCTCGCTGCGCGTATCGGTGAGCGATGCGGGCTTGCGTGGAGCCCCGGCCGGAGCCGGGGCCTGGGGGGGAAGGCGGGCGGATGCGTGCACCCGGCCGCGCCGGGGCGGGAATCCCGGAACGGCCGATCACCCGTTCCGGCGCACCGCCGAGGCGGGATGGGCATGGAACCGGGATCCCTGGCCGGCCCGTGCCGGGATGGATGATCGGCACGGACGGATTGCCCGGCCGGCGAGCTCGCGGAGGTCACATCCAGCGCCACAGCCCGAGCAGGCTGGTGGCGGTGAAGCCCGCCTGCATGGCGAGCAGCCCCCGGCAGCGGGTCGCCACCGCGAAGGCGCTCCAGCACAGGTTCGAGGCGAGGTAGGCGACGAATCCCCAGCCGGAGAAGCTCGCGTCGAGGGCCAGCAGCAGCGAGCCCGCGAGGCCCGCCGCGCACCCGCCCCACTCGAGGGCGGCGAGGAGCGCGCGGCGGGCCCGGGCGGAGCTGCCGCCCGGGCACGCGCCACGCCCGTCCCCGCCGGCGCGGACAGGGAGATTGATCATGGGACTGGACTCCTGGAGTGGAAGGCTCACGCCGGCGCGGGCGTGCTCACAGCCAGCCCCGCTCGGCGAACGAGACGCACCGCCCGGCCCCGACCACCAGGTGATCGAGGGTGCGGACGTCGATGAGCGCCAGCGCCTCGACCACCCGCCGGGTCAGGGCGCGGTCGGCGTGGCTCGGCTCGGCCACCCCCGAGGGGTGGTTGTGGGCGAGGATGAGGGCGGCGGCGTTGTGCCCGAGGGCCGCCTTGGCGATCTCGCGCGGGTGCACGCTCGCCCCGTCGATGGTCCCGCGGAA
>CAZRGU010000436.1:0-1838 GCA_964599705.1 uncultured Ectothiorhodospiraceae bacterium
CTACCCCTCGATGCCGCGCCGGCGGATCACCTCGCTGTGCACCGCGAAGGCGCCGGCGGCCCGGTCGGCGAAGTAGCGCTCGAGGGTTAGCCGAATCGAGGGGAAGGCGATCTGCGGCCAGGGGATCTCGGGCTCGGCGAAGAGCCGCGCCTCGAGACTCTCGTGCCCGGCGCGGTACTCGGGGGCGAGCAGGCGGGCCCGGTACATGACGTAGACCTGGCTGACCCGCGGGATGTCGAGGTAGGCGAACAGGCCGAGGATCTCGACCTCGGCGCAGGCCTCCTCGCGGGTCTCGCGGGCGGCGGCCTCGGCGGTGGTCTCGCCGAGCTCCATGTAGCCGGCCGGCAGCGTCCAGTAGCCCTCGCGCGGCTCGATCGCGCGCCGGCACAGCAGCACCCGCCCCCGCCACTCGGGGATCGCCCCGGCCACGATCTTGGGGTTGCGGTAGAAGACCTCGCCGCAGCCGGCGCAGACCTCGCGCGGGCGGTCGTCGCCGGGCGGCACCCGGCGCTCGATCGCCCCGGCGCAGCGCGGGCAGTACCTCACGCCGCACCCTCCTCGCCGCCGCCGCAAAGCTCCAGGGCCACCACGCGCAGCGCCGCGGCCTGCGGGGCGAGTCGCGCCCAGAGCTCGGCGATGCTCACCCCGAGCACCGGGTGGCGCAGCCCCGGGGCGAGATCGGCGAGCGGGGCGAGCACGAAGGGCTCGCGCTCGATCCCGGGGCGCGGCACCCGCACCCCCGCGGCCTCGCGCACCGCCTCGCCGTAGAGCAGCAGGTCGGCATCGAGGGTGCGCGAGGCGAAGCGCGGCCCGCCGCGGCGCCGCCCGCAGGCCTCCTCGATGGCGCGCAGCGCGGCGAGCACCTCCTCGAAGGGTGCCTCGCTGTCGAAGCCGGCCACCAGGTTGAGGAACGGCGCGCCCTCGAAGCCGACCGCCTCGCTGCGGTAGACCGGCGAGAGGCGCAGCGGCCCGAAACGCTCGCCGAGCAGGACCACCGCGCGGCGCACGTGGCGCTCGGGCTCGATGTTGCTGCCCAGACCGACGTAGACCCGGCAGCGTTCAGTCACGCTCTCCCCGCTCGATGATCACCCCGACCGCGCGCGCCCCGCGCAGCGCCCCGCCCTTGTCGACCCGGACCCGCACCCAGGAGCGGTCGAACTCCTCGCGCAGCAGCGCGGCGACCCGCTCGGCCAGGGTCTCGACCAGCCCGAACTGGCCCTCGCCGACGAACTGCTGGAGGCGCTTCGAGACCCGCTTGTAGTCGAGGGTGTCCTCGAGGCGGTCGCCACGGGCGGCCCGCGCGCAGTCGGCGGCCATCTCGATGTCGAGCGTGACGGTCTGCTTGACCATGCGCTCCCAGTCGAACACCCCGATCACGGTGTCGATGCGCAGGCCCTCGATGAAGATCCGGTCCATCACCCCTCCGGCGTGCGCGGTGCGCGCCGGGGAACCATAGCCGAGAACGCGCGGAGGCGGAACCGGGGCGCGCCTTGATCGCCATCGGCCGCCGCGTTGCAATAGCCCGATGCTGCTCGCCGCCGCCCTCGTCGTGCTCGGCTACCTCAGCGGCTCGCTGGCCTCGGCGATCGTGGTCTGCCGGCTGATGGGGCTGCCCGACCCGCGCTCGGGCGGCTCGCGCAACCCCGGGGCGACCAACGTGCTGCGTCTGGCCGGCAGGGGTGCCGCGGCCCTGACCCTGGCCGGCGACGTCCTCAAGGGGCTCGTCCCGGTGCTCGCCGCCCACGCCCTCGGGGCGAGCGCCGCGGCGCTCGCGGCGACCGCCCTGGCCGCCTTCCTCGGCCACCTCTACCCGGTCTTCTTCGGCTTCCGCGGCGGCA
>CAZRGU010000437.1:0-1832 GCA_964599705.1 uncultured Ectothiorhodospiraceae bacterium
GGAGCATCAGCGCACCACCGGCGCCCCGCTCGAGCCGATCGCGCGCAGCCGGGCGACCAGGGTTGCCCAGTCGACCCGGCGGTTGAAGCCGATGACGTCGATGCGCGGTGGCAGCCCGCCGCCCTCGACGATGTAGTAGCCGCCCGGGGCCGGGGCCACCCCGCCCATCTCGCAGACCCCGCGCGCGAGCCGGCAGCGCAGCCCCAAGCGCCGGTAGGAGAAGGTCTCGAAGAGGCGCAGGAAGCTCGAGGACAGCGCCCCGCCCGCCCCGCCGAGGCTCGCCAGGTTGTCGACCGCGCGCTGCGAGATGCGGTGCTCGCTGGTGTCGTCCTCGGGGGTGCGCAGCAGCGCATCGAAGGCGCTCGGGCGCCAGTCCTCGAGGACCAGCCCGTCGATCCGTCCCTCGAGCCGCCCGAGGATGCGCCCGAAGGAGAAGGTGCGGGTCAGCGCCTCGAGCGAGAGATTGCGCAGGCGGGCATCGGCGCTGAGCCGCGGCACCACCCCGAACGGCGACTCGAGGCGCAGGCGCGAGACCACCACCTCGCCGTCGAAGACCTCGACCCGCAGGTCGCCCTCGACGCGCAGCTCGTCGCGGGCGATGCGCAGCGCCGGGACCGAGCCGCCGATGGTGCCGGCCAGCGCCGGCCAGCCGAGCGCGGCGCTCAGCCGCTCGAGCGAGAGCGGCTCGAGGCGCCCGCTCAGCGTCCAGGCCGGGGCCTCACCGCCCAGCCCCTCGCCGTCGAGGCGCTCGACCCGCAGCGCCCCGCCGAGCAGCGGGACCACGAGCGGGGCACGGAGCCGAAACCGTTCGCCACGCAGCTCGCCCTCGAGCGCCACCGCACCGAGGTCGATGCGGTAGAGGCGAGCCGCGGAGAGGCGCAGGCGGGTCGGCGGCACCGGCCCCTCACTGCGCCAGTGGAGCTCGCCGCTCAGCCCCTCGAGCTCGAGCCTGCCCGCGCCATCGTCGAGACCGACGGCCTCGAGGGTGAGATCCCAGCCGCGCAGCCGCCCGCCGGCGAGCTCGAGGCGCGCCCCCGCGCGGCCTCGGGCCCGCGCCCCGGCGAGCGCGGTGCCGGCCAGGTAGGGGCGCAGATAGGCCTCGAACAGCGGCCCCAGGGCCCTCGGGGCAAGCTCCACCCGGGCCCGCTCGAGGCCGGCGCCGGTGAGCACCAGCGCCCCCTCGAGCCGTGCCACCTCGCCGAGCCGGACCGTGAGCCGCTCGACCTCGAGGCGACCGGAGGGGGCATCGAGGCGTCCCGTGAAGCTGAGCTCGAGGGGCTCCAGGCCGGCATCGTGGAACAGCGGATCGAGGTAGACCTGGCCGGCATCGAGCCGCACCTCGCCGCTGACCCGCCCGCCCGGACGCAGGGTGGCGCGCAGCGCCCCCCCGACCCCCTCGCCGGCGCGCAGCCCGCGCGCATCGCTGAATGCCAGCCCCTCGCCACGGGCCTCGAGCACGGCGCCCCCGTCGGCGCCCAGGCGCAGCTCGGCGCGCGCCGTCCCGCCGCTCCACCCGCCGCCCTCGATGGCGCCGACCTCGAGCTCGAGCGATCCGAGCGCGGCAGCCGGCGGGGCGGCGATGAGCAGCAGCGCCGCGAGCCAAGCCCCGGCACGGCGTGCCTGCCCGGTGCCGCTCGCGGGCCTCGACCGCCACGATGCTGCCCGGCGTTGCTGCGCTTCCCACCAGGGCGGCTTGCGAAGCCGGTTCGTGCCCGCTTCCCCTCGTGACGGCCGCCCAACGCCGTACAGGCTCCTCGCCCGCATATCTGACCAACCCACGGCTTCGACCGCCGATCCACTCGCCCCCCGCGACGGGGCAAGCCGGGGTGGGC
>CAZRGU010000438.1:0-1832 GCA_964599705.1 uncultured Ectothiorhodospiraceae bacterium
TTGACTTGTCCCGGGGCGCTCTCTTAGCGTCGCCTGCCATGCGCGCGCGGCTCTGCATGGGGATGGTGGTGGCGGGCGCGCTGTGGATCGCGGCGCCGGCCCGCGGCGCCGAGGTCGCCGGGCTCTACGAGGCCGAGGTGCCGGTGGCGAGCCGCGCGCCGGCCGACCAGGACGATGCGGTGGCGCGCGCGCTGCGCCAGGTGCTGGTCAAGGTCAGCGGCCGTCGTGCCCCCGAGACCAGCCCGGTGATCGGCGAGGCGCTCGCCTCGGCGGGGCGCTTCGTCGAGCAGTTCCGCTATCGCAGCGTGGCCGCCGAGCCGGGCGCCGCTGGCGAGGGCGAGCCGGCCGCCGAGCTGCGCCTCTGGGCGCGCTTCGATGCCCGCGTGGTCGATGCCCTGGTGCGTGACGCCGGGCTGCCGCTGTGGGGCCGCGAGCGACCGCGGGTGCTGGTCTGGCTGGCGCTCGAGCGCGACGGGCGCCGCGAGCTGCTGGGCGCCGACGACCGCTCCGGCCTGGTCGCGGTGCTGCGCGCGGTGGCCGCCCGTCGCGGGCTGCCGCTGACCCTTCCGCTGCTCGACCTCGAGGATCGCGCCGCGCTCGCGGTGATGGACGTGTGGGGCGGGTTCGTCGACAAGGTGGCGAGCGCCTCGGCGCGCTATCAGGCCGACGCGATCGTGCTCGGACGCATCTATCCGCAGCCCCCGGCCCTCTGGGAGGGGCGCTGGACGATGCTCACCGGCGAGCGGCGCGAGCAGTGGGACGGCGAGGGCGAGCTGCCCGAGGCGGTGGCCGAGGAGGGTATCGAGGCGCTTGCCGACCGGCTGGCGGTGCGCTTCGCGGGGCTCAGCACGCCGGCCGGCGCGCAGGCGGTGGCGGTGGTGGTCGAGGGGGTCGACTCGCTCGAGGCCTACGCTCGGGTGGTCGGCTACCTCGAGGGGCTCGAGGAGGTCGAGCGGGTCGTGGTCAAGGCGGTGAGCGGCTCGCGCCTCGAGCTCGACGTGATCGCCGGGGGTGGCGCCGAGTCGCTCGCCCAGGTGATCGCCCTCGGGCGGGTGCTGGCCGAGGAGCCCGGGCGGGTCGCGGGGCTGCATCTGCGTGTCGTGCCGTGAGCGGCGGGCCGCGCCCCGCGCAGGGGCAGCAGCTGGCGCTCGAGCTGGGCGGGGCGAAGGGCGCGACCTTCGCGAGCTTCGTCCCCGGGGCGAACGCCGTCGCGGTGGCCGCGCTGCGTGACCTGGCCGGCGGGCGGGGACCGCGCCAGGCCTACCTGCACGGGGCTCCGGGAACCGGCAAGTCCCACCTGGTCCAGGCGGTCTGTGCCGCCTGCGCGGCGCGCGGCGAGCCGGCCAGTGGCCTGGTGCTCGGCTCGGCGCGCGGGCATCCGCCGACGCTGCTCGCCGGTCTCGGCGCGCTGGCGGTGGTCGGCGTCGACCAGGTCGACGCGGTCGCCGGCGAGCGGGACTGGGAGCGGGCGCTGCTGCGCCTCTACGAGGAGGCGCAGGCCGGCGGCGCCCGGCTGCTGTTCACGGCCCGGCAGGCGCCGGCCGGCGCCGGGTTCGCGCTCCCCGACCTGCGCTCGCGGCTGGCCGCCGGACCGGTCTTCCGGCTCACCGCGCTCGACGAGCCCGATCGCCTGCTGGCGTTGCGCCTGCGCGCCCGCGAGCGCGGGCTCGAGCTCGGCGAGGAGGTGGCCGCCTACCTGCTGCGCCGGCGCCCGCGGGATCTCGCCACCCAGATCGGGCTCCTCGAGATCCTCGACCGGCTGAGCCTCGCCGCCCAGCGCCGGCTCACCGTGCCCTGGGTGCGCGAGCTCATCGAGCGCGGCGAGCTCTAGG
>CAZRGU010000439.1:0-1813 GCA_964599705.1 uncultured Ectothiorhodospiraceae bacterium
CGGTCCGCGCGCCCTGCCAGGACAGCGTCTCGGCGCCCTCGCTTCGCGCATCGGTGAGCTATCCGGGCTAGGGCTCGACGGCGCCGGCCACGAGGGCGAGCGGCGCCGGCGCCTCGGGGCGGCGAGCGAGGGGCCGCGGCGCATCCGCCAGCGGCGCCCGGATGCCTGAGCCGGTGTCCGCTCCAGCGTCGGGCGAGGCGCTGCTGCGCCGCCTCGAGCGGCTCCTCGAGCGGGTCGAGGCGCTGCTCCCGCCGGCCCCGAGCGCGCCGGACTGGGGCGCCCCGGCATTTCGCTGGCGGCGCACCGCGCGCGGCGGTCACCTCCAGGCGGTGGCGGAGCCGCACGCGATCCGCCTGGCCGATCTGCGCGGCATCGAGCGCCAGAAGCGTGAGCTGGAGCGCAACACCCGCCAGTTCCTGGCCGGGCTGCCGGCCAACAACGCCCTGCTCTGGGGCTCGCGGGGCACCGGCAAGTCGTCGCTGATCAAGGCGCTCGGCAACGAGTACGCGGCCCGCGGCCTGCGCCTGATCGAGGTCGACAAGCAGGACCTCATCGACCTGCCCGAGGTGCTCGAGCGGCTGCGCGGGCGGCGCGAGCGCTTCGTGCTGTTCTCCGACGACCTCTCGTTCGAGGCCGGGGATGCGAGCTACAAGGCCCTCAAGGCGGCCCTCGACGGCTCGCTGTACGCCCCGCCGGACAACGTGCTGGTCTACGCCACCTCCAACCGCCGCCACCTGCTGCCCGAGTACATGAGCGAGAACCTCGAGGCACGGGCCCGCGGCGGCGAGATCCACCACGGCGAGGCGGTCGAGGAGAAGATCTCGCTGTCCGAGCGCTTCGGCCTGTGGCTCGCCTTCCACCCCTTCCGCCAGGCCGAGTACCTCGAGATCTGCGCCTACTGGCTGGCGCGCTTCGGGGTTGCGCCCGAGGCCCGCGCCGGGGCCGAGCAGGCGGCCCTGCAGTGGGCGCTGGCGCGCGGCTCGCGCAGCGGGCGCAGCGCCTACCAGTTCGCCCGCGACTGGGCCGGGGCGCACCGCCTCGGCGCAGCCGGGGGCGGCGAGGGCCGCCGATGAGCGTGCTGGCGATCATCGGCGGCACCGGCCTGACCTCGCTCGCCGGGCTCGAGGTCACCCGCCGCGAGGTGGTCAGCACCCCCTGGGGCGAGCCCTCGGGGGCGATCACCCACGGGCGCCTGCACGGCACCGAGATCGCCTTTCTCGCCCGCCATGGCTACGGGCACACGATCGCGCCGCACCGCATCAACTACCGTGCCAACATCTGGGCCCTGGGGCACATCGGGGTGCGCGAGATCATCGCCGTGGCGGCGGTCGGCGGCATCGCCGCCGAGCTCGCGCCCGGGCGCCTGGCGATCCCGGAGCAGATCGTCGACTACACCTGGGGGCGGGGGCACACCTTCTTCGAGAACGGCGACAGCCCGGTCGTGCACGTCGACTTCACCCGCCCCTACTCGCAGCCGCTGCGCGAGCGGCTGGCGCGCGCCGGGCGCGCGGCCGGCATCGAGTGCATCGAGGGTGGCACCTATGGCGCCACCCAGGGCCCGCGGCTCGAGAGCGCCGCCGAGATCGACCGCCTCGAGGGCGACGGCTGCACCATGGTCGGGATGACCGGGATGCCCGAGGCGGGGCTGGCCCGCGAGCTCGGGCTCGAGTACGCGCACTGCGCGGTCTGCGCCAACCGCGCCGCGGGGCGCGGTGCCGAGCCGATCCGCGGCGCGGACATCGAGGCCAACCTCGAGGCCGGGATGGCCGCGCTGCACGCCCTGCTCGCGCACCTGGTGGTGGGATGAGCTCAG
>CAZRGU010000440.1:0-1792 GCA_964599705.1 uncultured Ectothiorhodospiraceae bacterium
TGCTGCTGATCGACGAGATCGACAAGGCCGACATCGAGTTCCCCAACGACCTGCTCCAGGAGCTCGACCGCATGGAGTTCCACGTATACGAGACCGGCGAGCTGGTCCGCGCCCGGGCCCGGCCGATCATCTTCATCACCAGCAACAACGAGAAGGAGCTGCCCGACGCCTTCCTGCGCCGCTGTTTCTTCCACTACATCCGCTTCCCGGATCGGGAGACCATGGCCCGGATCGTCGAGGTCCACTTCCCGGGCCTGAAGCGCGCCCTGCTCGACGAGGCGCTGCGCGCCTTCTTCGAGCTGCGCGACACCCCGGGGCTCAAGAAGCGGCCCTCGACCTCGGAGCTGCTCGACTGGATCAAGCTGCTGCTCGCCGAGGAGATCCCGCCCGAGGCGCTGCGTGCCGGGGACTCGCAGACCGCGATCCCACCACTCCACGGCGCGCTGCTCAAGAACGAGCAGGACGTCGAGCTCTTCGAGCGGCTGGTCTTCATGCACCGCCGCCAGGGGCGGCGCTGAGCGGGGGCGCCGGACCGGGCCGGCCGCGGCGATGCTGATCGGGTTCTTCCTGGCCCTGCGCGCGGCGGCCATCCCGGTCTCGCTGACCGAGTTCCTGGCCCTGATGGAGGGCCTCGAGCGGCGCGTCGTCGGTCCCAGCGTCGAGGAGTTCTACCTGCTGGCGCGCACCGCCCTGGTCAAGGACGAGCGCCACTTCGACCGCTTCGACCGGGTCTTCGCCGCCCACCTCAAGGGCGTCGAGGGGCTGCTCGGCCCGGACCTGGACGGGGTCCCCGAGGAGTGGCTGCGCCGCCAGGCCGAGCGGCTCCTGAGCGCCGAGGAGCGGCGCCGGATCGAGGCCCTGGGCGGCCTCGAGCGGCTCATGGAGGTGCTGCGCGAGCGGCTGCGCGAGCAGCGCGAGCGCCACCAGGGCGGCTCGAAGTGGATCGGCACCGCCGGCACCTCGCCGTTCGGGGCCTGGGGCTACAACCCCGAGGGGGTGCGCATCGGCCAGCACCGCTCGCGCGAGCGCCGCGCGGTCAAGGTCTGGGAGCGGCGCGAGTTCCGCAACCTCGACGACCAGGTCGAGCTCGGCACCCGCAACCTCAAGCTGGCGCTGCGCCGGCTGCGCCGCTTCGCCCGCGAGGGGGCCGACCTCGAGCTCGATCTGGACGGCACCATCGCGGCCACCGCGCGCAACGCCGGGCTGCTCGACCTGCGCCTGGTCCCCGAGCGCCACAACGCGGTGCGGGTCCTGCTGCTGCTCGACGTCGGCGGCTCGATGGACGAGCACGTGCGGGTCTGCGAGGAGCTGTTCTCGGCGGCGCGCGCCGAGTTCAAGCACCTCGAGCACCTCTACTTCCACAACTTCCCCTACGAGACCCTGTGGCGCGACAACCGCCGCCGCCACGCCGAGCGCTGCCCGACCCTCGAGGTGACCCGCACCTACGGGCCCGAGTACCGCCTGGTGCTGGTCGGCGACGCGGCGATGAGCCCCTACGAGATCCTCCACCCGGGAGGCAGCATCGAGCACTGGAACGACGAGCCCGGCGCGCTGTGGCTCAAGCGGCTGCTGGGCGCCTACCCGCGGGCGGTGTGGCTCAACCCCGAGCCCGAGGAGCGCTGGGGCCACACCCCCTCGATCGGGATCACCCGCGAGCTGATGGGGGAGCGGATGTTCCCGCTCACCCTCGAGGGCATCGACCGCGCGATGCGGGCCCTGTAGGGCGCCCCTCGAAGCCGGTTCCGCGCCGCCCGTGCCCGGTCCGTTGATCCGCACGCCGGCCTCCCTGCGG
>CAZRGU010000441.1:0-1784 GCA_964599705.1 uncultured Ectothiorhodospiraceae bacterium
CGCTGTACTCGGCGAGGCGCTCGAGCGGGATGACCACGTCCTCGTTGATCTTGAAGGCGTTGGTGTGGGCCGCGATCGCCGCGGTGCGCGCCCGGTCCGCCCAGAAGCGCGCGCGGGCCTCGGCGCTCGCCGCCACGAACCCCTCGGCGCCGCGCCGCGCGGCCAGCCGCAGCGCCGCGGCGGCCGCCGCCCCGACCCGCCGCGGGTCCTCGCCGGCCAGGTCGGCGAGCAGCACCATCCGCGGCAGCGCCCCGCGGGCCGCCTTCGGCGCGTAGCGCACCGCGCGCAGGTAGCGCTCGTCGAGGTGCTCCATGCCGGCCAGCGCGACGGCCGGGTCGGCGTCGATCGCGCTCTTCAGCTCGCAGATCGCCGGCACCGCCTCGGCGAGCGGCCCGTAGAACTCCAGGCACAGCGTGCGCTGGTGGGCCGGGGCGCGGTGGAGCACGAACTCGGCGCTGGTCACCAGCCCGTCGCAGCCCTCCTTCTGCACCCCCGGGAGCCCGCCGAGGACCTTGTTGGTGACGTCCTTGCCGAGCCCCGGGCGGCGCAGCTCGGCGGCCGCGATCACCAGCTCCTCGGGCGCCCCGCGCGGGGTGCGCCCATCGGCGGCGAAGCGGCGCACCCGGAAGCGCGCCTCGGGCAGCTCGTGGATCTTGCCGAGCCGGTGATCGAGGCGCTCGACCTCGAGCCACTCGCCCTCGGGGGTCACCATCCGCCACCACAGCAGGTTGTCGAGGGTGGTGCCCCACATCACCGCCTTCTTGCCCCCGGCGTTCATCGCCACGTTGCCGCCGATGGTCGAGGCGTCCTGCGAGGTCGGGTCGACGGCGAACACCAGCCCGGCGCGGGCCGCCGCCTCGGCGACCCGCCGGGTCACCGCGCCGGCCCCGGCGCGCACCGTCGGGGCGCGCCGCTCGCAGCCGGGCAGCGCCCGGACCCGCACCTCGCCGACCCAGTCGAGCTTCTCGGTGTTGATCACCGCGCTGTCGGCCACCAGCGGCACCGCGCCGCCGGTGTAGCCGGTGCCGCCGCCGCGCGGGATCACGGTGAGCCCGAGCTCGATGCAGGCGCGCACCACCTCGAGGGTCTCGCGCTCGCTCGCCGGGGTGATCACCACCGAGGGGTACTCGACCCGCCAGTCGGTGGCATCGGTGACGTGGGCGACCCGCGAGAAGCCGTCGAAGAGCACGTTGTCGGGGGCGGTGGCGCGCGCCAGCCGGGCGCGGATCCGGCGGCGCCGCTCGCGCTTGCCGTCGAGCCAGGCCGCGAAGCGCTCGACCAGCTCGCGGGCCGCGCCGGCGAGCTCGAGGACCGCCTCGTTGCCCCCGGCGCGGGCCTCGATGCGGGCGACCCGCTCGCGCAGGGTGCCGGCCAGCGAGGCGCGCCGCCGGGCGTCGGCGGCCAGGTCGTCCTGGAGCAGCGGGTTGCGCTGGATGACCCAGACCTCGCCCAGCACCTCGAAGAGCAGCCGCGCCGAGCGCCCGGTGCGACGCCGCTCGCGCAGCCCCTCGAGCAGCTCCCAGCAGCGCTCGCCGAGCAGCCGGATGACGATCTCGCGGTCCGAGAACGAGGTGTAGTTGTAGGGGATCTCGCGGATCCGGGCCGCGGGGCTCGGGGTCATGACCCGATCGTACCACCCCCCATCGTGCCCCTCCGTGCCCCCCGTGTCCCTCCCGCTCGCCTCCCCCACCGAGGGGCCGCGGACACCGCCTGCCGAGGCGGGACCCGACGTCGGGCCGGCGCCCGATCTACGCCCGGCATTGAACGCGGGATGGCACCGGCCA
>CAZRGU010000442.1:0-1779 GCA_964599705.1 uncultured Ectothiorhodospiraceae bacterium
CGGTGCCGCGCCCCGGCCGCTGGTCTTGCGCCGAGCAGCGCGCGGGGAAGCGCGCTCGACCTGAACCGTCGCCCGACACGAGGCGTTCCCGGGCCTGTCGCCCGGCCGGGCGGCAAGCGCAGCGGGCTCAGTGCTGGCGAACGCGCCGCCGCCGGAGCGGCACCGCGGCCAGGCCGAGGCCGAGCAGCAGGAGGGTCGCCGGCTCGGGCACGGTGTCGGTCAGCAGCACGTTGTCCATGAAGAGCTGGGTGGTCCCGGTCACGATCCCTGCGCCGTCGGCGACGGCGAACGCGATGTGGTAGGTGCCGGGGGCCAGGTAGGTGCCGGTCAGGTCGAGCGTAAGCGAGGTCAGGGGGTGAGGCACCGCCACCGTGGCGAGCAGGCTGTACGCGCCGAGCGTGTCCTTCTGGTCTCCAGTTGCGGGCGCCGGTGCGTCCACCGGGCTCAGCAGCACGTCGAAGTTCCGGTCAACGGTCACCGTGTCGTTCTGCCCCGCGCCGAACAGCAGGCTCGCGAGGTCGTGCCCGCTCGCCGTCGTGAAAGTGAAGTAGTTGAAGTACCCTCCGCCCGAGAAGTCCGGAAACAGCGCGGAGCTCCGGTAGACGCGATCGGGTCCGCCGCCAAACACCTCCGAGTCGTTCTTCGTCCCGCCGAACAGGCCCCCGGAGATGCCGGCAGCCGAGAACGAGGCCGGCGCGGTCGAGTCGCCCGCCGAGGCGTTGTCGAAGTCGAACCCGATCAGCGGTGCGGCCGTCGCGCCCGCGCTCGCCAGCACCAGCCCCAGGAGCATCCCCAGCTGCCCGCTGGTGCGATGACCCCGCCACCTCGTGCCGGTATGCTGCTTCGTGCTGCTTAGATGAATGCTCATTGCCGTCTCCCTCCTGTGCACGCTGAGAAGATCAAGAACACCGGGTCGGCCCCGTTCTCTCGGCGTGCCGTGCCCCCGGTCGAGCCCAGGGTCGCGGAGTGGAGACGTCCATCGTCGCGGGCTTCCATGCTGGCGCGGCCGCGGCCAGCCGCGACCGCGTTCCGTCACAAGAGCAGGTATTTCGATCGCCGGCTCTTGGCCCCTCGAAGCCGTATCCTCTTGCCGAGTGCTCGGTGCGGCACCCGGCCATCGCCACGCAAGGGCGATGCCAGCTCAGAAAACGTCTGTAAAATCCGCTGGTTGCGTGCAGGTACCGTCAATTCATCGTAAGTTGGTGTAAAGTTTCCCGACACCTACGTTGGCATGATTCTTGACGCCTTGCCAGAAAGAGAAAAACCTCAACGAACCCATGGCATTGGGAAGAAAGGCGGTGAAGTCACTGCGGCATCCCACGTCCCCTCAGCGCGCGGCGAGGTCGCACCTCGGCCATCTGCAACTGATCTGGATCAAGAAACAGTGAGAAATCTACACCCCCGAGGCACCGCTGCTTCCGCGGCGCTGTAAGAGTTCTCGACAGCCCGGCGACCGGCGATGCGCGCGACGACGGCTGGCCGATGTGGGGCGGCGGTGCCGGCCACAACGACCCCGGCGAGCGCCGCCACCGCGGGCCCGGGCCTCACCGGACACTGTGATCGGCGCCTCGCCGGGACGGCCGATCGGCAGCGACCGGATTCGGTGACCGGCTTGCTCCGGAATGCGTGATCGGCATGGACCGAATTCCCCGGTGTCCAGAGAAAGTGGCCTCGCTAGCACGACCCCTCGAGTGCCAGCAGCGCCGGCTCCCGCTCGAGTGGTTGCGCCGTGCCGCTTGCCGAGCCGGGTCAGCGGGCTCGGGCCGGCGAGCTCGCCTG
>CAZRGU010000443.1:0-1757 GCA_964599705.1 uncultured Ectothiorhodospiraceae bacterium
CGTTCGGGCGCGAGGTCGCGGGGCTGGCCGCCGCGCTCTACGCCTTCTACCCGACCCTGGTGGGATTCGACTTCCTGATCCTCACCGAGGTGACCTTCAACCTGCTCCTGACCCTGGCCATCCTCTGCGCGCTGCGCGCGGCCCGGGGCGCGGGGAGCCTGCGGGCGGCGCTGGTTGCCGGCGTGGCGCTCGGGGCGGCGGCACTGACCCGCGCCATCGCCGAGCCCTTCCTGGTGGCGATGGTGCTGGTGGTGGTGATCGCGGCGCGCGCCCCTGCCGCACGCCGGGCGCTGCTCGGCGCGGTGCTGATCGCCGGGTTCGCCGCCGCGGTCGGTCCGTGGGCGGTGCGCAACACCGCGCTGCAGCGGGTTCCGACCCTGGTCTCGTCGATGGGGGGGATCATCCTCTACCTTTCCAACTACGCCGATACTCCGCTCGAGCGCCCGTGGAGCGCGGTCGGGCCGAAGGGCTTCGCCGACTTCGCACGCCAGTTCAGAGCGGAGAATCCAGGTTTCGAGCGCCCGACCGAGGGGCAGCGATCGGCGTGGGGCAAGGCGGCTGCCAAGCGCTTCATGATCGCCCATCCCTGGCTCACTGCGAAGCGCTCCCTCATCAAGCTCGCCGATCTGTGGGGGCTCGAGCGGGTGCTGATCGCCGCCTGGCAGAAGGGCTTCTTCACCCCGCCGCGCTGGGCGATGGCGGCCGCAACCGTGCTGGTCGCGCTCGGCTTTCCGGCCGTGGCGCTGCTCGGCGTCCTCGGGCTGGCGCTCGCCCGTGGCGGTGACGGGCGCCTGCTCGCGCTGGTGCTGCTGCTCGCGGCGATGCTCTCGGCGGTGCACGGGCTCATCTACGGGCACTCGCGCTACCACCTGCCGATGATCCCGTTCCTGGCGCTCTACGCGGCCGCAGCCCTTCGCGAGCGGAGCTGGCGGCGCCTCGCCGAGGGCGGCCCGCGCGCCATCGCGGCGCTGGCCGGCTCCGGCCTGCTGGTGCTGGTGTGGGCCCGCGAGCTGCTGGTCGTCGAGGCTGAGCGGGTCGCCAGGCTCCTCGACCGGCTGTGGTGAGCGCCTCGGGGCGGCCCGAGAGGGACGCCGAGTCCCCGGCCGGCGCCCTGCTGCTCGCGCCCACCGGCCAGCGTGTGCGCGCGGTCGCATTCGATCTCGACGGCACCCTGTATCATCAGCCGTTGCTGCGCGCCTGGATGGCCGCCGAGCTGGCGTTGCTGCCGGTGCGCGGAGCCTCGCTTGCCCGGGCCCGCACGGTGTGGCGCGCGATCGCCGCCTTCCGGCGCTGTCGCGAGGGGCTGCGCGAGGCGCCGCCGGGCAGCGGGATTGCCGCGCGCCAGTACCGGGTGGCGGCCGAGGCGTGCCGGCTCGACCCGGCGGAGCTTGAAGCGATCGTGGAGGAGTGGATGTACGAGCGCCCGCTCGCTTACCTGGCGCGCTGTCGCAGGCGCGGGCTGCGCGCGCTGCTCGGGCGGCTGGCGGGGGCCTCGGTGCCGGTCGGCATCTACTCGGACTACCCCGACCGCGGCAAGCTGCGCGCGCTCGGGATCGAGGGGCGGGTGAGTGCGTTCGTCGCCTCGACCGACCCCGAGGTCGACTGCTTCAAGCCCCATCCGCGCGGCTTCCAGCGCCTCTGCGAGCGGCTCGGCGTGGCGCCCGGCGAGGTGCTCTACGTCGGTGACCGCCCGGAGGTCGACGCCGCCGGGGCGCGGGCGGCCGGGATGGCGTGCGTGATCGTGGGGCGGCGCGAGG
>CAZRGU010000444.1:0-1753 GCA_964599705.1 uncultured Ectothiorhodospiraceae bacterium
GGCGCGGCCACGGCCACGCTGGCCCTCGCCTCGGTCGGCTTCCACCTCTACCTGATCTTCTCGGGGCTGGTCCCCAACCTGGTCAGCCGGCCGCTGCACATGGCGCTCGCCCTGCCCTGGGTGCTGGTCATCGGGGCGCGCGGCGGGCGCCTCGAGCGCTGGAGCGGCTACCTGCTGTGCGCGCTCGGGCTGGCCGCCGCCGCCTGGGTGGTGCTCGAGCGCCGCGCCCTCGACGAGCAGTACGGGACCCTCGAGGGAGCGCTGCAGTTCGCCGCCGCGATCACCCTGCTGGTGGTGGTCCTCGAGATCGGGCGCCGCGCCATCAAGCTGGCGCTGCCCGCGATCGCGGTGATCGCGCTGGCCTACGGCCTGCTCGGCCAGTACCTGCCCGGCGAGTTCGGCCACCCGCCGATCCCGGCCGCCAGCCTGCTCGGCACCCTGACCATCGCCGAGGGCGGGATCTGGGGGCCGCTGACCGGGGTCTCGGTCAACGTGGTGGCGGTCTTCGTGCTGCTCGGTGCCTTCGTGGCCGCTGGCGAGGGCGGCAACGGCTTCATGGCGGTGGCCACCTGGCTGGCCGGGGGGCTGCGCGCCGGGGCGGCCAAGGTCTCGGTGCTGGCCTCGGCCCTGTTCGGGTCGATCTCCGGGTCGGCCTCGGCCAACGTCGCCTCGACCGGCGCCTTCACGCTGCCGGCGATGCGCCGCCTCGGCTACCCGCCGGCGCTGGCCGCCGCGGTCGAGGCGGTGGCCTCGAGCGGCGGCCAGATCATGCCGCCGCTGATGGGCGCCGGGGCGTTCGTGATGGCCGAGCTGCTGCGCACCGACTACGCGCAGATCATGCTCGCCGCGCTGCTCCCCGCGCTGCTCTTCTTCTGGGCGGTGTGGACCGGGGTCGACCGCTTCGCGCTGCGCCACGGGCTGCGCGCCATGCGCCCCGAGGAGCGCCCCGGCGCGCGCGAGGTGGCGCGCACCGTGCCGTTCTTCCTGGCCCCGTTCACGGTGCTGCTGGTGATGCTGTTCGCCACCGGCTACACCCCGCAGTACGGGGCGGCGATGGCGATTCTCACCGCCGCCGCGCTGCTCGTGACCGACCGCACGCTGCGCCCGAGCCTGCGCGCCTGGGCGGTCCGGCTGCTCGCCGCGAGCCGCGCCGCGGCGCGCCAGATCGCGGGGATCGCGGCGATCATCCTGTGCGCCGGGATCGTCATCGGGGTGCTCAACATCACCGGGCTGGGGGTCAAGGTGACCTCGGCGATCGTCGGGCTGTCGGGCGGCAACCTGTGGCTGGCGCTGGCGCTGACCGGCCTGGCCTGCCTGATCCTCGGCATGGAGGTGCCGACCACCGCGGCCTACGTGATCTCGGTCTCGGTGGCTGGCCCGGCGCTCCAGGCCCTCGGGCTGCCGCCGCTGCAGGCCCACCTGTTCGTGTTCTGGTACGCGCTGCTCTCGACCATCACCCCGCCGGTGTGCGGCACGGTGTTCATCGCCGCCGGGATGCTCGAGACCCCCTGGCTGCCGGTGGCCGGCCAGGCGATGCGCCTCGGCGTCGGCCTCTACCTGGTGCCGCTGGCCTTCGTCGCCAACCCGGCCCTGATCGCGCCGGGCGCCGACCCGCTGGCCACCGCCCTGGCCGTGGCCCGGGTCGGGCTGGGGATCTGGCTGCTCGCCCGCGGCCTGATCCCGGCACCGGCGGCGCGCTGGGGCGTGCCGGCCTGGCTGGCCGCAGGGCTCGGGGTGATCTTCGCCTGAGAGC
>CAZRGU010000445.1:0-1748 GCA_964599705.1 uncultured Ectothiorhodospiraceae bacterium
GGGGGTCCCCGCACCAATCCGCCGGGAGCGGATTGGGTCGCGCGCAGCGCGCCCGAAGGGGCCGGGCCAGGGAAGGCCCGGAACAGCGCAGTCCGGGGCGACCAGGGGCGTCCGCAGTGGGTGCGCGGTTTTTTCACAAACTCTCACTGCAGGGTGCACTGGAACTCGCCCTGGGGTGCCTCCCCGGGGGCGTTGAACAGCCTGAAGAGGTTGCGGATCGCCGGGTCGTCGAACAGCGCCGGCGAGGGGGTGGCGACCAGCCGCGGCGGGATCCGCACCCGCACCGCCTGGCGGGTCCGCGCGCCGACGTAGCCGACCTCGAGCTCGCCGAGGTGGACCCTGCCGCCGGCCTCGTCCTCGACCACCACGTCGCCCTCGAACACGGTCACGAAGAGGCCCTCCTCGGGCTGCTTCAGCTCGACCGCCGCGAACGGCTCCTCCATCCCCGGGTCGGTGCTCTCCGGGCGGTCGGGGCGCGGCCCCTCGAGGCGCAGCGGGATCGCCGGCACCGGGATCGGCCGGGTCGCGCCGTTGGGGACGAACACGGCGCGGTTCTGCTCGATGACCACGTCGCCGAACGCCATCTTGAGGACCACCGCCCCGTCCCACACCGCCAGGAACATGCCGTCGCCGGCCTGGGCCTGCGCCGCGGGCACCAGGCGGTCGAGCACGGCGGTGGCCGGTGCGCCCGAGGCGGCGCCCTGGGGCTCGGGGCTGACGCACTCGCCCTGGCACTGGATGTCGAAGCCGGTGCCGCGGATCCCCACCGTGGCCACCGGCGTGGCCAGCCGGAAGCCGTTGCGGTTGCTGCGCCCGATCAGGCCGGTGACCGCCCGCAGCCCGCCGCGCAGCAGGCGCAGGAAGAGGCTGCCCTGGGCTGGGGCCTCGGGCTGGTAGCGATGCTCCTCGATGCGGAAGCGGGTGCGCGGCTGCAGGGTCACCCGGGTGCGGTCGGGGAAGGCGAGCACCGCGATCGAGCGGCCGATGGTCTCGACCTGATCGCCGGCGTACAGCGAGCCGCCGAGGCTCAGCGCCCGGCTCGACCCCGGGCCGCGGCTGGCCCGCACCTGGCCGCGCAGGAACACCACCCGCGCGGCCACCCGCCCGGCCGGCTCGCGCTCCAGGCCGCGGCTGCGCGCGGCCTCCTCGGCGCAGTCCGCGGCGCAGACCCGGGCCTCGAAGTCGGTGCCGCGGATGCCGATGGTGGCCAGCGAGGTGCGGATCCGGAAGGCGTTCGGGTTGCGCTTGCTGATCCAGCCGGTCACCGCCCGCAGCCCGCCCTTGAACAGGCGCAGCAGCGCGCTGCCGCGCTGCTCCTCGGCCTGGTACTCCTGGAGCCGGAGCACCGAGTCGGGACGCACCGTCATTCGCGTGCCGTCGGCCAGGCGCAGCACCGCGAAGCTGCGCCGCGCGGTGGTCACGGTGTCCCCCTCGGCGAGCGGCGCGCCGCGCCCGAGCAGCCGCACCTGGCCGTCGCGCCCCTGGGCGGTCGCAACCCCGCGGGTGAACACCACCTCACCGGCCTCGCCCGCCGCGCCGGCCTCGGCGGCGAGCAGCGCCAGCACCAGCAATGCGACCAGTCCCTGCTCTCTCATAGCGCTACCCACCCGTGCATTCCGACTCCCCGAGCTTGCGAAGGAACCGCACGCCGTCGCGAGCGACGCTCGCAGCCGGTGCACGACTTTTTCGCAAGCGGTCATCGAACATTGGCGAAGCCATTGATCCTGAAGGCTGCGCGGCGACGTTGA
>CAZRGU010000446.1:0-1708 GCA_964599705.1 uncultured Ectothiorhodospiraceae bacterium
GCGGCGCGGCGCGGCGCACGCGGCTGCGCTCGGTGATCGGAAACGGGTCCATCGGGGTGTGCTCCTGGGGCGCCGGTCCGGGCCCGGCCGGACGTCAGGGTGCCAGGCTGGGAGCGGCCCGACAACCGCTCCTTCGAGCGCGGCGCTGAGAGTTTGTGAAAGAACCCCCCCCGCCTGCTGCGGACCCCCCGGGTCGCCCCGGAGGGCGCTGTTGCGGGCCTTCCCTGGCCCGGCCCCTGCGGGCGCGCTGCGCGCGACCCCATCCGCTCCCGGCGGATGGGTGCGGGGACCCCCGACATGGAGTCACGTACTCCAGTACGCCCCTCCATGTTGTGCACCCCCGCGCCTTGCCCGGGTCACCCAGGAACGCCCTCGCCACGGCGGGCGCTTCTTTGACAAACTCTCAGCGCCGCGCCAGGCGAGCCGGGGCGAGCTGCTCGGGGGCGAGGCCGAGCGCGGCGAGGTCGTCGGGCAGGCGCCCGGTCCCGATCAGGGCCGCGGCGGCGCGCGCCGCGGCCGGCGCGGTCTGGATGCCATAGCCGCCCTGGCCGGCCAGCCAGAAGAAGCCGGGCGCGTCCGCGGCCATGCCGATGACCAGCGAGCGGTCGGCGACGAAGCTGCGCAGCCCCGCCCAGCGGTGGTGGATGCGGCGGATGCGCAGCCGGGTGGCCCGCTCGATGCGGTCCACGGCGAGCGCCACGTCGAGCTCCTCGGGCTGCACGTCGCAGGGGGCCACCGGGGTCTCGTCGGCCGGCGAGCCGAGGACCCGTCCCGCCTCCGGCTTGAAGTAGAAGCGCTCCTCGACGTCGAGCACCATCGGCCAGGCGCCCGGGTCGTGCCCCGCGGGAGGGTCGAAGGTGATCGCCGTGCGGCGCATCGGCTGCAGCCCGATCGGCGCCACCCCGGCGGCGCGCGCCAGCTCGTCGCACCAGGCCCCGGCGGCATTGACCACCACCCCGGCGCCGAACACGCCCTGGCTGCTCGCCACCCGCCAGCGCTCGCCGCGGCGCCGGCACTCGCCGACCTCGGCCCCGGTGACCAGCACGGCGCCGCGCCGGCGCGCCGCGCGCAGGTAGCCGTGGTGGATGGCGTGGACGTCGATGTCCATCGCCTGCGGCTCGAGCAGGGCGCCGGCCAGCGCCTCCTCGCGCAGCACCGGGACCCGCTCGAGCGCCTCGGCGGCGTCGAGCCGGGTGACCTCCGGGGTGATCGCCCGGGCCCGCTCGAAGGCCTGCCCGAGCGCGGCGAGCTGCGCGCCGGTGGCGATGTGCATGACCGGGCGCGCCGAGAGCAGCGGCTGCGCGCAGAAGCCCTCCGGGGGGCGATCGTAGAAGGCGCGGCTGGCGCGGGTCAGGCGGCGCACCGCCGGGGGGCCGTAGGTCTCGACGTACTGCGCCGCCGAGCGACCGGTCGAGTGGTAGCCGGGGGTCGTCTCGCGCTCGAGCAGCAGCACCGAGCCGAGCCCGGCGAGCTCGTAGGCGACCGAGGCGCCGGCGATCCCGGCGCCGACCACCACGAAGTCGTAGTCCCCTGTGTCCATCGGCGATCCTCCACGCGGGCCGTCCGGAGGCGGGCGGTTCTTTCACAGATTTTCATCGAACATAGGCTAAGCCATCGAGCCCACAGGCTGCGCAACGACGTTGTATCCGCGGCGAAGTGCGCGTTTGCACACGGCCCAGTATCCCACGCTCCATCCCGGGCGCAGGCC
>CAZRGU010000447.1:0-1697 GCA_964599705.1 uncultured Ectothiorhodospiraceae bacterium
GCGGTGGTGGTGGAGCGGCGCGGCAAGGGGCGGCCGTGGTCGGGTCGGGCGGCCGGTGGCGGGCGCTCTGCGGGCGCTGCTGGCGGCGCCGGGCCGGAGGAGCCGGCCGCCAAGCCGGTGAAGGCCGCCGCGGCCGGCGCCGAGGACGACTGGGAAGAATTCTGAGTCTCGGGTCGCGGCGATCGGGCCGTGACCCCAACCCGAGGAGTGCAACGATGGCTGCTGAGATGACTTCAGGTCGAGAGGGTCTGCTGGCGCGGCTGCGCAGCCTCGACCTGCGCGCCCGGATGATCGGGGTGCTGGTGCTGATCGTGATCGGCTGCGCCGGTCTCGGGCTCGGCTACTGGACCTCGCTCAACGCCCTCTCGGTCGCCGATCAGCGCCGCGCCGCCATCGAGCAGACCGCCGAGGCGGTCAGCGAGTTCCGCCTCGGGCTGCTCGAGCAGCGCCGCTACGAGAAGGAGTTCCTGCTGCGCCGGCTCGAGCGCTACGTCGAGCAGCACGCGGCCGCCGCCGAGCGCTCGCGCAACGCCCTGGCGCGGCTGCGCGAGG
Organism: uncultured Ectothiorhodospiraceae bacterium; assembly: GCA_964599705.1. Taxonomy (GTDB): domain Bacteria; phylum Pseudomonadota; class Gammaproteobacteria; order HK1; family HK1; genus CAZRGU01. The sequence continues at coordinate 553 of CAZRGU010000447.1, forward strand.
CGGCCCGCGACGGCGAGGGACAGGCGATCGTGGCCCGTCTGGCACGCGACCTGGACGAGTACGAGAAGGGCTTCAAGGGGCTGGTCGAGGCGCGTACCGCGGTCGGCTTGAACGAGAAGTCCGGGGCGCTCGGGCGGCTGCGCGAGGCCGTGCACCGGGTCGAGGCGACCCTCGAGAGCGCCGGCGAGCTGCGTCTCGGCTACCTGATGCTGATGATGCGCCGCCACGAGAAGGACTTCCTGGCCCGCAACAAGGCGAAGTACGTCGACAAGATGGCCGAGCGGTACCGGCGCTTCGGCGCGGCGCTCGAGGAGGCCGCGCTGGCGCCGGCCACCCGCGACCAGATCCGCGCCGACATGGAGACCTACCAGCGCGAGTTCGCCCGGGTGGTCAGCGAGATGGGACGGCTCGATGCGGCCTACGCGGCCGCCAAGAAGGCGGCCCGTGCCCTCGAGGCGGACCTCGGGGAGGCGGTCGCCTGGGTCGAGAAGGTCCACGCCGCCGAGCTGCGCTGGCAGGAGGCGCGCCGCGCCGAGGTGACCCGCTACTTCGCCATCGAGCTGGTCGCCTTCGCCGCCCTGCTGGTGGTGATGCTGCTGCTCATGGCGCGCGGGATCCTGACCCGCCTCGGCGCCGACCCGGCGGTGCTCGCCGAGGCCGTGGAGCGGATCGCGGCCGGCTCGCTCGAGCCCGCCCCGGGGGTGCGCGAGGGCGCGGCGAGCGGGGTCATGGGCGCGATCGAGGCGATGCGCGCGCGCCTCTCCCGGGTGATCGGCCACGACGTGCCCGAGATCGTGACCGCGGCGCGCGGCGGCGACCTCGAGCGGCGCATCGATCTCGCCGACAAGGGCGGCTTCTACGCCGAGCTCGGCGCCGGGGTCAACGAGCTCCTCGAGGTCACCGGGTCGGTGGTCGGTGACAGCTCGCGGGTCTTCGCGGCGATGGCCCGCGGCGATCTCGGCACGCGCATCGAGCGCGACGACTACCGCGGCGCCTACGCGCGGCTGCGTGACGACGCCAACCAGACCGTCGAGCGGCTCGAGGCGATCATCGGCCGCGACGTCCGAGAGCTGGTCGACGCGGCCAGCGCCGGCGACTTCACCCGGCGCATCGAGGCGGCCGGCTACCAGGGCTTCTTCCGCGAC
>CAZRGU010000448.1:0-1672 GCA_964599705.1 uncultured Ectothiorhodospiraceae bacterium
GTGGCCCGGGCCTCGGCACAGGACGGCATCGGAGGATCAGGCGGCGGCCGGAGGCGCCGGTTGGGTTGTGCAAAATGCCGAGAGAGTGGTTGTAATACACCCGCAAAGTGGGTAATTTGCACGCATGATTCCGCGCCACCTGAGCGCTCCTCTCGGCGCCGCGCTGGGCGACACGCCGGCCGTCCTGGTGGTCGGGGCGCGCCAGTGCGGGAAGACCACGCTGGTGCGCGCAGTGGCGCGCGCGCGGCGCGGGATGCGCTACCTGTCGCTGGACGACCCGGCGACGCTGGCCGCGGCGCAACGCGATCCGGTCGCCTTTCTCGAGGATCTCGGTGGGCCGGCGGTCCTCGACGAGGTCCAGCAGGCGCCGGCCCTGGCCCCGGTGCTGCGCCAGGTGATCGATGAGGACCGCCGCCCGGGCAGGTTTCTGCTCACCGGCTCGGCCGAGGTGTTGGCCGCGCCACGGCTGGCCGGGGCGCTCGCCGGGCGGATGGAGGTGTTGACCCTGTGGCCGCTCTCGCAGGGCGAGCGCCAGCGGCGCCGCGAAGGCTTCGTGGACGCCCTGTTCCGCGACCGGCTGCCGCCCTGGTCGGGTGGCGGGCAGGAGCGCGCCGAGCTGGTACGGAGGGTGCTCGCCGGAGGGTTCCCGGAGCCGCTGGGCCGCTCCGAGCGGCGCCGGGGTGCGTGGTTCGAGGCCTACGTCGCCACGGTCCTGCAGCGCGAGGTCCGGGACCTTGCCCGCATCGAGGGGCTCGGCGAGCTGCCAGGCCTCCTCGAGCTGCTCGCCGCGCGCGCCGCCACCCTGCTCAACGTGGCCGAGATCGGGCGCAGCGCATCGCTCGCCCACACCACCCTCCAGCGCTACCTCGCGCTGCTCGAGCAGACCTTCCTGGTGCGCCGCATCCCGGCGTGGACGCGCAGCCGTGGCAAGCGTCTGGTCAAGGCGCCCAAGGTGGTGATCTGCGACACAGGGCTGCTGGGCCATCTCCGCGGGATGAGCGCGCAGGGGCTGCGCCGCGCCCCCCGCGACCTCGGGCCGCTGCTCGAGAACTTCGCGGCCCTCGAGCTTCTCAAGCAGATCGGCTGGGCCCGCACCCGTTGCCGCCTGTACCACTTTCGCACCGCGGCGGGCCGCGAGGTCGACTGGGTCCTCGAGGATCGCGCCGGGCGGGTGGTGGGGATCGAGGTCAAGGCGCGCGCGAGTCTCGGCGAGGCCGACTTCGCCGGCCTGCGCGCGCTCGCCGATCTGGCCGCCGAGCACTTCCAGCGCGGCGTGGTCCTCTACACCGGCGCTGAGCGGCTGGCCTTCGGGCCGCGACTGCACGCCCTGCCGGTCGCCGCGCTCTGGGAGCTCGGCGCATCCGGGCACGCGGTGCGGGCCGAGAAGGGCACCGCGCCGTGAGATCCGGCTCCCCTCGGGGTTCGCCTGGCAGCCCGGAGCCGTGCCGATGTGCGTGCCGCGCTGCGCCCGTGCCATGGCGGGGACGTTCCCGCGGGAACGTCCCCGCGGGCGTGGCCACTCGAGGCGCGCGGGCGCCGGGCTGCTCGCCGCGCTCGGAGGCGGGCACCTCGGGCTGTCACCTCGGCTCCCCGGCCGAGCCGGGCGGCGACGAGCGCGCTCCTGCCGCCGCGGCGAGGATCGCCAGCGGCCCGCGCTCGCGCACCGTCGCCA
>CAZRGU010000449.1:0-1659 GCA_964599705.1 uncultured Ectothiorhodospiraceae bacterium
CTCTACGCGCGCCAGGGCGAGGGGTTCGTCGAGCGCCTCGAGGGGGCGTTCTGCGCGGCGATCATCGACGCCCGCAAGGGACGCCTGCTGCTGGTTAGCGACCGGCTTGGCTCGTATCCGCTCTACTGGCGGCGCTGGGGCGGGGGGTTGGCGTTTGCCGGTGAGGTCAAGGCGCTGCTTGCGCTGCCCGGCGAGCGCCCGCGGCTCGATCTCGCCGCCGCCGGGGACTTTCTGCGCCTCGGGTTCGTGCTCGGGGAGCGCACGCTCGCCGAGGGGATCCGGCTGCTCGAGCCCGGTTCGGTGCTCGTCCAGCCGCTGGCCGGCGGGGAGCCGCAGGTGCGCCGCTATGCCCACCCGGTGACGCTGTTCGGGGGCTGGGAGGGGTCGCGGGAGGACTACCTCGAGGCGCTCGGGGAGCGCTTCAACGAGGCGGTGGCACGCAGCCTCGCGGGCGGACACCGGTTCGTGCTCTCGGTCTCGGGAGGGCTCGACTCGCGGGCGATCCTGAGTGCCGTGCCGGCTACCGGCTGCGAGGTGCAGACCTACACCATCGGGGTGCCGGGGTGCGCCGACGAGGTGATCGCGGAGCGCCTGGCCCGCATCGCCGGGCTCGAGCACGCCTTCTTCGACACCGGCGCCCAGGACCCGGAGGGGTTCCTGCCCGGGATCACCCGGATGGTGCGCCTCACCGAGGGGATGTACCTGACCCACGGGCTGACCGAGATCGCCACCGTCGATCGGCTCGCCGAGGCCGGTCACGAGGTGTTGCTGCGCGGCCACGGCGGCGAACTGGCCAAGCTCTCGCTCGCCTGGCCGCTGCACACCGATGCCCACATCCACGCGATGGGCTCGACCGAGGGACTGGCCCGCTACCTGCTCGATCGCATGGCCCTGGTCAGCACCGAGCCGCTGCTCCGCGAGGTGCTCAGCGCCGATGCCTACGCGGGCCTGGCCGAGAGCACCGTGGCCGGGTTGGAGGGCTCGCTCGCCGGGCTCGAGCTCTCCCCGGCCGATGCCTGCGCCTACCTCTACCTGGTCGAGCACCACCGCCGCTTCACCATCGCCTCGCTCGAGATCTTCCGCGAGGTGCTCGAGGTGCGGATGCCCTTCGTCGACCCGGCCTTCCTCGCCGTGCTGCTCTCCGCGCCTGCGGCCTGGCACGAGGACACCTCGGTGCACCGCCACATCATCGAGCGCAACGCCCCGGCGCTCGCCCGGGTGCGAAACTCCAACACCGGGGCGCCGGCCAACGCCGGTCCGGCCCTCGAGTTCGTGCTCGACAAGCTCAACAGCGTGCTGCGCCGCCTCGGGGTGCGCGGCTACCGCCACTACCACAGCTTCGATGCCTGGATGCAGCAGGGGCTGGTCGATCGGCTCTCGGAGGTGATGCTCGAGCAGCGCACCCGGGAGCGGGGGCTGCTGCGCCCCGAGGGGGTGCGCGCCGTCATCGAGCGCACCCGCCGGGGCGAGCGCTCGCTGAGCTACCTTCTCCAGGCCCTGCTGATCCTCGAGCTCTGGCAGCGCGAGTTCCTCGACCGGTGAGCGGGGTCGTACAGGGCTCCTCGGTGGGACTGCTGGGCAGCCGCGCCTGGCTGCTCGCGGTGCTCGCCGGGGCCCTGGCGCTGCGCCTCGCCATTCTCGCGGCGAGCGGGCCGCCGC
>CAZRGU010000450.1:0-1651 GCA_964599705.1 uncultured Ectothiorhodospiraceae bacterium
CTGATCACGTTTCTCGGCCGGGCGCGACTCGACCCCGAGACCGGCTACCGGCGGGCGCGCTACCGGTTCCCGGACGGGACGGTGCGTGAGTCGGCCTTCTTCGGCCTGGTGCTCGCCGAGCACATCGGCGCGCAGCGCCTGGTGGTGGTGGGCACGGCCGGGAGCATGTGGGACGTGCTGATCGAGCACCTGGCCAGGCCGGCCGGGGCGGCGCTCGAGGCCCAGCGCCTCGAGCTCATCGAGGCGGCCGAGGCCGGCACGGTCGACGAGGCGAAGCTCGAGGCGCTGCGCCCGCTCGTCGAGGAGGCCCTCGGGCTGCCCTGCGAGCTGGTGCTGATCGAGTACGGGCGCGACCTGGCCGAGCAGATCGATCTGCTCGACCGGCTCTGGGCGGCGGTCGGACGCCAGGGCTCGGTGCACTTCGACATCACCCACGGGCTGCGCCACCTGTCGATGCTCTCGCTGGTCGCCTGCCACTACCTCGAGGCGATGTCGGGCGGGCTCTCGGTGGAACAGATCTGGTACGGAGCGCTCGAGCTCGGCGGGGAGTCGGGGGAGGTGCCGGTGCTCCAGCTCGACGGGCTGATCCGGCTCCAGCGCTGGGTCCAGGCCCTCGACCGCTTCGAGCGCCGCGGCGAGTACGGGGGCCTCGCCGACCTGCTCGAGGCCGAAGGGCTGGCCTGGGAGAAGGCCAACCTGCTACGCCGCGCCGCCCACTTCGAGGGGGTGCTCAACGTCCCCGAGGCGCGCCGCCAGCTCCTCGGCTTCCTCGAGGTGCTCGAGGACGAGCCGCTGCCCGGCGCCGGGCGGCTCTTCGCGCGGCGCCTGCGCGAGCGCATCGCCTGGGTGCGCCGCGACAACCTCTACGAGCACCAGCGCCGCCTCGCCCACCTGCACCTCGCCAAGGGCGACTACCTGCGCGCGGCGATCCTCGCCAACGAGGCGGTGCTGACCCGCTGGATGGCCGAGCGCGGCGAGGGCGACGTCAACCGCCAGCGCGACCGCGAGCGGGCCAGGAAGGGGCTGCTCGCGGCGATGCGCGAGGCACGCCGCGACGCCGAGGCCGACGACTTCCATGCGCTCGAGGCGCTGCGCAACGCGCTGGCCCACGGCTCGGCCCCGGAGCGGCGCCGCACCCGCGAGCTGCTGCAGCGCCCCGAGCGCCTCGCCGGCGAGCTCGAGCGGCTCCTCTCGCGCCTCCTCTCGTAGCCGCGGGCGGTGAACATCCTGCTCTGCTCGCTCGGCGGCACCTGGCAGGTGGTCCCCGAGGTCTACGGCTTCACCAACCCGGACGCGCTGCCGCTCTACGCGCGCGCCCCCTACGCGAGCGAGCTCGCGGCGCTGCGCCGCCGCCACGGGATCGCCCCGGTGGATGCCATCTGGATCGTGACCACCGAGGGCACCGGGGAGGCCTGGCAGCGGCTCGGCGAGTGGCGCGCGGCGCTAGCCGGGATAGCTCACCAATCCACGGCTGCGGGCGCCGAGACGCTATCCGGGCGAGGCGCGCGCCGTGCCCCCGAGCTGCGCCGCTGGTACCCGCGAGGGGTGGCCGAGATCGCCGGGGAGGCCGAGGACCGGGCCTTCGCCGAGCTCGCCCACCGGGTGGTGCTGCACGCGCGGGCCCGCGCCGAGCGCCTCTACCTGTGCCTTG
>CAZRGU010000451.1:0-1615 GCA_964599705.1 uncultured Ectothiorhodospiraceae bacterium
GTCTCGATGCCGCTCAGGTGCTCGGTGACGAACGCCTGGTTGCGGGCGCCGCGGCGGAACTGCTCGTCGAGCCGCCGCCGGAGAAGCGGGGTGACGGTGAGGCTGAGCAGTGCGATCAGCGTGAGGGTCGCGGCCACCACCGCGGTGAGCAGCGCACTGTAGTAGAACATCACGGCGAGGAAGATGAACAGGAAGGGGACATCGAGCAGCAGGGTGACCGCGGCGCCACTGATGAATTCGCGGATCGTGTCCACCCCCTGCACCCGCGCGACCAGGGTGCCGGTCGAGCGGTGCTCGAAGTAGCGCGGCGGCAGGGCGAGCAGGTGGCGGAAGACCCGCGCCCCGAGCACCGCGTCGATCCGGTTCCCGGTGTGCAGGACGAGATGCTGGCGCGCCCAGCTCATGGCGGCGCCGAAGAGCACGAACATGGCCATCCCGGAGGCGACCACCATCAGGGTGTTCACGGTGTGGTGAATCAGCACCTTGTCGATGATGACCTGGGTGAGCAGCGGGGTGGCCAGCGCCAGGAGCTGGATGGCGAACGAGGCGAGCAGCACGTCTCGCCAGATGCCGCGGTGGCGGAGCAGCTCGGGGACGAACCAGCGGAACCCGAAACGCTGCCCCGGGGCGTCCTCGCCCGTGTCCTCGAGGGGCGCCGGGGAGCGCTCCACGACCAGCGCGATTGGCTCGAAGCGCCGGCTCCACTCGTCGACGGTGATCTGCTCGGGGCGTTCCGCGCCGGCCGCGAAGCAGGTGACGGTGTCGCCGTCGGCGCGCACCGCGAGCACCAGCTCCGGCTCCTCCTCGGGCTTCTTGATGCGCCGCAGGGTGAGGCAGGGCAGGTCGCGTGGTCGCGGGCGGAAACGAGCCCCGGGCTCGAGGCGGACGCGCAGCCCGAGCGCCTCGAGACTCTGAGCCAGGGTGGCGAGCGAGCAGCGGGGTGCGATCCGGCGTTCGATCAGCGCGGGGTCGAAGGGCGCCTCGAGGAGCCGGCACACGGCCACGAGGCACCACTGGGCGCGCTCGGGTGGGAACTCGAGCGCGAGCAGCCGGGCGTGCCGGTTGCGCCGTGGCGGGTTCATCGATGATCCCCCCTCGACCCGCGCAGCGATGCGCCGCCCCCGGAGGCGCGCTGGCCGGTAACGGGGCAGCGCGCGCGGGTTTCCGGTAATTCCCTAGTCTCCGGGCGGGTAAGCGTCAAGGCGGGAGCGCGGGAAGGCGGTTCCCGAAGGGCGCGGCCTACGCCGTCGTCGCCACCAGCCTACAAGGAGGAGGCGTCACGCCCTGGGGCGGAGCGAGCCGTGAATAATCAGCAGGTTGCCAACGTCTCCGGGATGCGGGGAATGACGCGGGAGGGCATGGTGCCCTGCGGTACCGGTGGTGGTGGATGCGATCACAATTTCGATCAAAGCGTTACCTGGCGGTTACATTTCCGGCCTCCCGGACTGGCCGACCCTGCCTCGTCACGGGTGTCGATCGGCGCAGTGGGCGCTCCTCGGCGGCAAGCACCCCCCCGAGCGCGGCGATCGAGTCGGGCCCCCGCCGGTTCCGGCTCGGCACGCAGGTTCCGGGCCCGACGGCCACCCCGGCGGCGCCTCGATCTGCCCGGCCTCGG
>CAZRGU010000452.1:0-1603 GCA_964599705.1 uncultured Ectothiorhodospiraceae bacterium
AGCCATGAACCGCCCGGGAGTATCGAGGTGATCTCCGCGACGCCAAGTGTAAGAATGTGAGTTCATATTCTTACCACTTCGAGCATTCGATAGCCGAGATGCGAATCAGTGAACGTGGCCAGGTGACCATTCCGCGGGCCATCCGCGAGCGGTACGGCTTGCTTCCGAACACCGAGGTCGAGTTCGTCGCCAGGGACGGTGGCATCCAGCTCGTTCCGAGCGCACGGGCGCGCCGCAAGGCGGTCGACGCGCTCTACGGCCGAAAGCGGTTTCGCAAGAGCACCGACGAGCTGATGGCGCTGCTCCGCAAGTGAAGGGCTGGCTGGTCGACACCAACGTGCTGCTCGACGTCGTTGGCGCCGACCCTCTCCACGGGGAGCAATCCAGATCGGCTCTCGCGCGCTGCGCCGAGCGAGGCACCCTCGTCATCAACCCGCTGATCTACTCCGAGGTAGGCGCCTTCATCGAGACCATGGAAGAGCTCGACGAGCTGCTCCCCGAGACGCTGTTTCGCCGCGACCCGATCCCGTGGGAGGCCGCCTACCTGGCCGGCAAGGCCTTCCGGCGCTATCGGATGCGACGCGGCAAGAAGAATCGCATGCTCGCCGACTTCCTCATCGGCGCCCACGCGGCGGTCGCCGGGCTCGGGCTGATATCACGGGATCGCGGCTACCTCTCGTACTTCAAGCTCAAGCTGATCGACCCGAGCGCCGCCAGGTAGCCGCGGTGGGGCGAAGCCGGGAACATGACCCGTTCATCGGCTGATCGCAGACACGGCTCAGTGACCCTCTGCGGGCATTGGCGCACCCAACGCGGCAAGCACCCTGCGATCGGAGTCTTGGACCAAGGCCTCGGCGCTGCGTGCGGCCTCGGCCGCGCCGCAGCCATCGGCCAGCGCCAGCAGGTAGGCGCGAATCGTCGCCTCGCGCCAGCGTGGCTTGCCTTCGATATCGAGTGGGCGCGGGAATGTGCCGCGGCGCAGTCTGCGCCAGATGGTGCTCGGATGACCGTGGCCGGCCTCCTCGAGCTCGCGAAGCGTAAGGAGACGGATGCTCTCGACCATAGCTCTTGGGTGCTCCATTGCATGCCTCCGAATGCGCGGGCCGTGAAGACAGGATGACGCCGTTGCACCTCCGACCGGACGGGAAATAAGTGCGATTTCGCTGCCCTTATTCCGCGCAAGGGAGCCCTGCGCCGCCTGGCACGTTGCGCGCGGCTATCGCTCGCGCCCGGGGAGCAGCTCTCCCAGCCGGGCGGCCCAGGCGTCCAGCGCTTCCCGCTTCTCGAGGTCGTGGCTCGAGCGGTCATAGATGGCGGTCACACCGCTTTCCGCGTGGTTGAGCAGATGGGCGAGCACCTGCCGGGAGACGCCGAGGGCTGCCATGTGGGTCGCAGCGGTGCGCCGCAGATCATGCGGCGTCCATCGCTCAAGACCAAAGCAGGTGTGCCGGTGCACGGCATGCGAGACGCTGGTCGCCTGGATCGGGGCATCCCCCCGCGGGCTGGCGAACAGGAACCCACCGCGTGCCGCCCGGGGGAGTTCATTAAGATGCTGTTTTTACAGTTATATTGTTGGATTTCCAGGCATTACACCCGATTGCAG
>CAZRGU010000453.1:0-1599 GCA_964599705.1 uncultured Ectothiorhodospiraceae bacterium
GGGGTGCGCCCCGTGAACCTCATCCGGTAGCTCGATGAGCGCCCGCCTGTGCCATCTTGCGGGGCTCGTCTTGTCGGTGACGTTTGCCTCGGGCCCCGCGGCCGTGCCGGCGGCTCCGTTGCGGTGCGCCCCGCTGCCTGGTGCAGGGCCGGGGGCGGTGCTTGTCGGTGCGGGCGATGTTGCCGGTCTCTTGCGTGCCGTGCGCGGTGCGCCGGCCGGTTCGACGATCGCGCTCGCCGATGGCGTCTATCGTCTGCCCCGTGGCCGCTCCATCGAGATCACCGTTCCCGGCCTCACCATCCGCTCGGCGAGTGGGCGGCGCGAGGCGGTGCGCATCGAGGGCGGGGCGATCGGCATCGCGATCAACGCCGACAACGTCACCATCGCCGATCTGACGCTGAGCGGCGCGCGCTTCCATGCCATCCAGGTGCGCGGCGAGCGGCGGGTCAGCGGGACGCGGATCTACAACGTCCACGCGCTCGACAGCGGCCAGCAGATCATCAAGGTCAGCGCCGGGGACGGGGCGCGCGGGGAGTCGGCCGGAGACGGGGAGATCGCCTGCTCGCTGCTCGAGTACAGCGACTACAACCGCGGCGCCGGGGTGACGCCGGGCAGCTACACCAACGCCATCGACATCCTGGCCGCGAGGGGCTGGGTGGTGCGCGACAACCGGATCCGGCGGATCAGGAGCCGCGAGGGGCCGGCCGGTCCGGCGATCCTGGTCTGGCGCGCGGCGCGCGACACCCGGATCGTGAGAAACGTGATCGTCGATAGCTGGCGGGGCATCGCGCTCGGGCTGGCGAGGCCCAACGCGGGCTCGCGCGGCGGGGCCGCGGTCGGCTACGACCACCGCGACGGGGTGGTCGAGAACAACGTCGTCCTGGCGCTGACCGAGCCGGCCGACGCGGCCATCGAGAGCAACTTCGCGGTCGGCTCGCGCATCGAGCACAACACGGTCTACTACGCCCCGGGACTGGCCCACGCGGTGGGCTGGTCGATCGAGTACCGCTTCGAGCCGACCACGGCCGTGATCCGCAACAACCTCACCAACCGGCCGATCGTGCGCCGCCGCCCGGTGCCGCGCCGCCCGGCGCTGCTCGCCGGCAACCTCACCACGGCGCGCGCCGGGTGGTTTCGCGACATCGCCGGCGGGGACTTCCACCTGGTGCCCGGGGCGCCGGCGGTCGATGCCGGGGTCGCGGACACGGAGGTCACCGCCGACATCGACGGCGAGCTGCGCCCGCAGGGAGCAGCCCCCGACCCCGGTGCCGATGAGCTCGTGCGGGGGGCGGGGCGCTGAGGGGCTGTGCCGGTCGCCTCGTGGTGCCCAAGGGCGGCCCTCAGCCGGCGCCTGACCAGCTCGATGTCCTGCTTCGGCGTCGCGATGCCTCTCTTGGCCTTCTACTGGAAGGCGTGCAGGAGGTAGACGGCAGCCCCGAGTCGCACCGTGTATACGACGCGATAGGTGTTACTGCCATACCGCGACACGACCTCCAGGATCCCGGACCCGGGCCCGCTCATCGAACATAGACGAAGTCCTTGAGTCCAAAGGCTCCACAGCGACGTTGATCCCACGCTCGATCCCGGGCAGAGCCCGGG
>CAZRGU010000454.1:0-1573 GCA_964599705.1 uncultured Ectothiorhodospiraceae bacterium
GAGGCGCCCGGCGTCGTGCACCTGCCCCGCTGGCGGGTCGGGGTGGTGCCCGTCGAGCGCTCCCTCGGCGGGGCCGCCTGGCGCGCGGCGGGACCTCGCCACGTGCTGCTTCCCGCCTCGCCGCCCGGCGGGGGCTCGGTCACCGCCGAGCCTGGTGAACCCGAGCCCCCCGGCTCCGCCGAGCCCGAGCCTGCCATACCCGCCGCAGGTAGTCCCGGTGGCGAGCCCGCCGGGCTCCCCGCCGTGGCGAGCGGTCATGCCCGGAACGCAGAGTCCGCCCGCGAGCGCGCCTGGAGGCGCTACTGCGCCGGTGGCGAGGCGATGAGCGATGCCGAGCTTGCCCTGGTGGGCGAGGGGCCGGTGCCCGAGGCGCTGCGCGAGCGCTGCCGGCCGCCCAAGTAGCCCGCCTGGCGGCCCCTCGGCCGAGGTCCGGGCCGCGCGCCCGCGAGGCGTTAAGAGATCTTGATCTTCTCTTGGTTAAAGACGCGCCCGCGCGCGCGCGTGTTACGCCCCGAGAAAGCGCCGCAACTCATTGATCACACGGCAGCTTCTCGGTGGGGGCGTGGATGAAGGTACGTGCCTCGAGGGGCGCGGGGCGTGGATGAAGGTACGTGCCTCGCACGGCCCCGAGCGTGTATGAAGGTACGTGTCAATCCACAGCTCCGTCCACAGGAACCGAGCCGTTATCCACAGGACGTGCAACGAAGACGACCCGGTCGGTGCGCTCGGCGTAGCGCAGCGCGTAGTCGGGCAGCGGGTCGCGCCGCGCGATCCCGCGGACCTGGCGGCGGAACTCGCGAAGCGCGACCCGCGCCCCGGTCTTGGCGTGGAGCAGCGCGAGCCCGATGCTCCAGCGCCGCTGCGCGCCGCAGTGCTTGCGGGCAATGAGATAGAGGCTTCGCTCCAGGGGGCCGCGCAGCGCGAAGTAGCGGCGACTGAGGGTGAGCACCTCGCGGGCGAGCACCGCATCGAAGAGCCAGCGAGACAGCGTGATGTCGATGGCCACCGCGCCGAGCGCCCCGGCGCGACGCTCTCGGACCACGACCTCGTCGAGCAGCCCGAACCAGGCCCGCACGCGGCGCCCGCCGCTCGCGATGTTGGTGCGATAGCGGGTCCCGGTCAGCCGGTCGAAGGCCTCGCGAAGGCGCCGATAGCCCACCCCCGAGGTCGGACGCCCGGTGGCGCGCAGCAGCGCGTGGGCGGTCACCCGCACGGTGCGGGTCGGCTCAGCGCCGCGCTCGAGGGCGGCGACGAGCTGCGAGACGCAGTAGATCAGGACGTCCTTGTCGTGGACGGTGGCAAGCCCCCGCGGGCCGGGGATGACGTCGAGGGTGTTGCCGTTTCGCTCGTAGTGGCGCGCGCGGGTGTCGGGCGCGCGAAGGGCGAAGAAGGGGTGGGCCATGCTGCCCATGTCGCTCTTTGGCGAGGGGTCGGCGAGCGCGCAGACGAGCAGCGGGCGCGCGCCCTCGGGGCGGGTCACGGGCGCGCCCTCGTGGCCGGAGCACGGCCGGGGCTAGCCCGGATATCTCACCGATTCACGGCTGCGGCCGCCGATCCATCTGTCCTGGCGGGA
>CAZRGU010000455.1:0-1565 GCA_964599705.1 uncultured Ectothiorhodospiraceae bacterium
CCCGCGCCGACGACGGCCTCCCCCCAGCACCGAGGCAAGCCGTGGCGTGCAGCGGGGTAGGGCGCGGAGCGACCGTCGCGAGGCAGGGATGCCGAGCGCCGAGTGCCACAGGGACGTGCTCGCAGCGCGTCGCTCCGCGCCCTACCCCGCTGCACGCCACGGCGCAGATCGATCGGCGGCCGCAGCGGTGAATCGGTGAGATATGCGGGCCATCAACCCTTGACGCAGACCACCTGCTCGAGGGTGTGGACGACCTCGACGAGATCGCGCTGGTTGGCCATCACCGCGTCGATGTCCTTGTAGGCGGCGGGGATCTCGTCGACGACACCGCGGTCCTTGCGGCACTCGACGCCCTCGGTCTGGCGGGCCAGATCGGCGGCGCTGAAGCGGCGCTTGGCCTCGCTGCGGCTCATCCTCCGCCCCGCGCCGTGGGCGCAGGACTCCAGCGAGGTCGGATCACCGCGACCGCGCACGATGTAGGAGCGGGCGCCCATGCTGCCGGGGATGATGCCGAGCTCGCCGCGCCCGGCGCGGATCGCGCCCTTGCGGGTGACGTAGAGGCGCTCGCCGAAATGGCGCTCGCGGGCCACGTAGTTGTGGTGGCAGTCGATGGCCTCGGCGCCGACCGAGAAGGGCGGCAGCTCGGCGCGCAGCGCGGCGAGGATCCGCGCCATCATCGCCCGGCGGTTGCGCATCGCGTACTCCTGGGCCCAGCCGAGCGCCTCGAGGTAGTCGTCGAAGTGCTCGCTGCCCTCGCGCAGGTAGGCGAGATCGCGGTGCGGAAGCTGGCCGATGTGGCGCTCCATGTCGCGCTTGGCCAGGGCGATGAAGTAGCGCCCGATGGCGTTGCCGATGCCACGGCTGCCCGAGTGCAGCATCACCCAGACCCGGGCCTGCTCGTCGAGGCACAGCTCGATGAAGTGGTTGCCGCCGCCCAGCGTTGCGAGCTGGCAGGCCCAGGTCTCCTCGGGCCGGCGGAGCATCGCGCGGAGCTCGGGGTGGCGCTCGAGCAGGGCGTCGAGCCGGGGCTTGAGGGCGGCGAGCAGCGCCGGCTCGATGACCGGCTCGGGATGGCGGTCGAAGCCGACCGGGACCGCGGCCTCGATCGCGGCACGCACCCGGGCCAGCGAGTCGGGCAGCCGGCCGGCCTCGAGCGAGAGGCGCACCGCGCTCATCCCGCAGCCGATGTCGACGCCGACCGCGGCCGGGATGATCGCCGCCCGGGTCGGGATCACCGCCCCGACGGTCGCGCCGATGCCGACATGCACGTCGGGCATCACCGCGACGTGGCCATGGACGATCGGGAGCCGGGCGATCTGCTCGAGCTGGCGCAGCGCCTCCGGGTCGACGTCGTCGGTGTAGATCCGGACCGGCACTCGAGCGCTGGTGATGACCTGCTGGACGGGCATGGGCCGCTGATCGTCGCTGCTCGCCGGCGGTTGCGGAAGGGCGGCGGCGGTTCTCCTGGGGCCCTCGCCTCGCGCCCCGGCCGGCGATGCGGGCTAGGAAGATGGTGCCGAGGAGAGGACTTGAACCTCCACGGGGTTACCCCCACTAGCACCTGA
>CAZRGU010000456.1:0-1559 GCA_964599705.1 uncultured Ectothiorhodospiraceae bacterium
CCTCCCGGTGATGAGCGAGCAGCGCGCGCAGCAGCCCGCGCAGGTAGACGTCCGAGGCGTGCACCTCGTCGACCACCAGCAGCGAGCGCTCGAGGCACACCGCGCGAAGGTGCGCGTGGTTGACCTGCATCACCGAGAGCAACGCCTGGTCGATCGTGCCGACCGCGATGGGGGCGGCGAGGAAGCGCTTGGGACGCTCGGCGGACCAGGCCCGCTCGCGTAGCTGCGCCCCGTCTTCCTCGTGCCAGAGGCTATCCGGATCGGAGAGCTGGTCGCGGCGTTGGCCGTCGACTCGCGCGTAGCCGGGAACGGCCAGCAGGACCGGCGGGTGATCGGGGCCGAAGGCCTGCTCGGCGAAGGAGAGCAGGCGGCCGTAGATCTCGCGGGCCGCCACCCGTGTCGGCAGGGCGAAGTAAAGGGCGTCAACCTCGCCCCGGGCGAGGAGCCGGTAGAAGTACCCGAGCGCCGCCTCGGTTTTTCCGGAGCCGGTCTCCGACTCGGCGATGACGAGCGAGGCATCCACCCCTGTGAAGAGCGCCTCCTGCAAGGGGGTTGGCTGGAAATCGAACAGATCGGCGAAGGCCACTTCCTCGTCGAGCCCCGACCTCGCTCGGCGAATATCTAGGCCGATGCCGCAGAGGGCTCGTCCCGCCCGGGCCTGCGCGAAATCCTCCCGCCGCTCCGAGCCATGCTCGAACGGGAAGAAGCCCTCGGCGTCCGATCCGATCCAGTCGGCGAGCATCACCAGGCCGGCGAAGCGGTGCTGCAGCGCTGGCGGGGCCGGCAACGGCCCGACCTCGGTTTCGAAGGCGGCCGGAAAGGTCCGCCGCGCCCGGGCGGCGAGATCGGCGACGTCGGCAAGCGGGTCGCGTGTTCCCTCGCATCGCCACCAGCGCTCCAGCAGGTGGGACTCGCTGGCCGGGAACTCGGCCGGCTTGCCGTGATGGGAGAGGCTCGCGATGAGCATCCGCAGGCAGTCCTCCGGGTCGTGGAACCAGGTCGCGAGGTCGGCGAACTGCACCGCCTCGAGGAGTCTCTGCTGCCAGGATGCGTCGTGGAAGAACAGCCCGAGCTCGCGGACGTGGC
This sequence comes from uncultured Ectothiorhodospiraceae bacterium, assembly GCA_964599705.1. Lineage (GTDB taxonomy): Bacteria > Pseudomonadota > Gammaproteobacteria > HK1 > HK1 > CAZRGU01. The sequence continues at coordinate 1,087 of CAZRGU010000456.1, forward strand.
CCGCTGTGGCAACCGCTCCGGGCAGCGCCTTGGCCTGGAAACCGCGGTTGCACTTGCCGAGGTCGTGGAGAAAGGCGAGCACCGCGAGCCGATCGAGATGGGTATCGCTGAGCTCCATCCCGGCGCCTCGCACGAGCGCGCGGCGCGGTGCCGGCAGGGCGCAGAGCGCCCGGAACACCTGCCCGACGTCGGTGCAGTGATCGGCCAGCGACAGCCAGCCGGTCAGGTTGTCATCAGTGGCCCGGGAGAGTTTCCCCCACAGGCCAACCCCGCCGCTGCGTGCGAGCTCCTCGCCCAATGCCGGTAGCTCCCCGTTGGGTTGCCGGTGCTGGCGAGTCTACAACCGCCCCAGGCTCAAAACCTGAGCCTCTCATCGAACCGGGACCAAGCCGCGGATTTCAAAGGTGACGCAATGACGTTGATCCCACGAGCCACCCCGGGCAGAGCCCGGGCTACGGCGGTCCCTGGCCCGA
>CAZRGU010000457.1:0-1558 GCA_964599705.1 uncultured Ectothiorhodospiraceae bacterium
CTTAGCCCATGCTCGATGAAAGCTTGCGGCACCCGGGCGCGCGGATCGATGCTTGCGCTCCCGGTCCCGAGCGGAGCGCAGCGAGCTATGAACGACCAGAGCCGCGACCCGGCGCGCGAGCGCCTGCTCTCCGAGGGCGACCTCAACCTCTCGCCGCGGCGCCGCGCCTGGCGCCAGCGCCAGCTCGACGAGCGCACCCGCGAGTGGCTCGAGGCCGACGATCGCCACTTTCTTCACCAGTCGCTCTCCACCCCGTGCCTCGACGTCCTCGAGGGCTGCTCCGGCTCGCTGCTGGTCGACCTCGAGGGACGCGAGATCCTCGACTTTCACGGCAACTCCGTCCACCAGGTCGGCTACGGGCACCCGCGGGTGATCGCCGCGATCAAGGAGCAGCTCGACCGGCTCCCCTTCTGCCCGCGCCGCTACACCAACCTGCCCTCGATCGAGCTCGCCGGCAAGCTCGCCGCGCTCGCCCCCGGCGAGCTCGGCAAGGTGCTGCTCGCCCCGGGGGGCACCAGCGCGATCGGGATGGCGCTCAAGCTCGCTCGGATCGCCACCGGGCGCTACAAGACCGTGTCGATGTGGGAGGCCTTCCACGGCGCCTCACTCGATGCCATCTCGATCGGCGGCGAGGCGATCTTCCGCGAGGGGGTCGGGCCGCTGCTGCCCGGCTGCGAGCACGTCCCGCCCCCCGACCCCGGGCACTGCCCGTTCGGCTGCGGAGCGCGCTGCGACCTGCGCTGCGCGCGCTACATCGAGTACGTGCTCGAGCGCGAGGGCGACGTCGCCGCCGTGATCGGCGAGACGGTGCGCACCGCCCCCTTCATCCCGCCGCCCGAGTACTGGCGGGTGGTACGCGAGGCCTGCGACCGCCACGGCACCCTGCTGATCCTAGACGAGGTCCCGAACTGCCTGGGGCGGACCGGGCGGATGTTTGCCTGCGAGCACTACGGCGTGGTGCCCGACATGCTGGTGATCGGCAAGGGCCTCGGCGGCGGGGTCTTCCCGCTCGCCGCGCTCATCGCCCGCAGCGACCTCGACTGCGCACCCGAGCGGGCGCTGGGCCACTACACCCACGAGAAGAGCCCGGTGGCGAGCGCCGCGGCGCTGGCCACCATCGCCGTGATCGAGGAGGAGGGGCTGGTCGAGCGCGCCGAGCGGCTCGGCCGGAGCACCCTCGAGGCGCTCGCCGGGCTCGCCGCGCGCCACCCCTGCGTGCGCGAGGCCCGCGGCCTCGGGCTGCTCCTCGGGGTCGAGATCGGCGACGACCCGGCCAGCGGCCGCCCAGCGGCCGACATCGCCGAGGCGCTGCTCTACGCGGCGCTCGAGCGGGGGCTCAGCTTCAAGGTGACGATGCGCTCGATCCTCACCCTGATCCCGCCGCTGACGGTCAGCGAGGCGGAGCTCGAGCGGGCCGTGGCGATCCTCGACGAGAGCCTCGCGGCGGTGATCTGAGAGCCCCGGCGACCGTCGGTCGCGCGCTTCCCCGGCCTCCCCGCCGGTGCCCGCCGGGGGACCTGTCCTCGCCGCCCGGACTCTTCCCCGTAGCCCGGGCTCT
>CAZRGU010000458.1:0-1525 GCA_964599705.1 uncultured Ectothiorhodospiraceae bacterium
CGCCGAGCTCGAGGGGCTGGTCGCGACCCTCAAGGACGAGACCGCCCGCGCCCGCCTGGTCGCGCAGCTCGAGGCGCTGATCGCCGCCCAGCGCCAGGCCACCGCGGCCGAGACCCCGCAGAGCCTCGGGGCGAGCGCGCTGGAGGCGATGTCGCTGCGCCTCGAGCAGCTCAGCCGGCGCATGGTCGAGGCGGCCGCCGCGCTGGTCGCCTTCCCGCGCCTGGTGGTCCAGGCCGGTGAGGCGCTCGCCGACCCCGAGCGGCGCGCCCGCTGGCTGCTGGTCGCCGCCAAGCTGGCCCTGGTGCTGCTGGCGGGCCTCCTCGCCGAGCTCGCCGCGCGGCGGCTGCTGCGCCGCCCGCTGCACGCCCTGGCCACCCGCGAGGGGGCGGGGCCGTGGCTGCGCATCGCCCTGCTCGCCCTGCGCACGCTACTCGAGGTGGCCGCGATCGGCGCCTTCGCGGCCGCGGCCTGGGGGATGCTCTCGCTCGCCGAGCCGCGCGCCGGGACCCGGCTGGCCGCGCTTGCCCTGGTCAACGCCAGCGTGCTCGCCCGCGCCCTGCTGACCCTCGCTCGCGCCCTGCTCGCGCCGCGGGCGCCGGGCCTGCGGGTGGCGGCGATCGGCGACGAGACCGCCAACTACTGGTACCTCTGGGCGCGCCGCCTGGTCAACATCGCCATCTACGGCTACTTCACGGTCGAGGCGCTGCTCGCCCTCGGGGCACCGGCCGCGCTCCACGGGCTGCTGCTCGATCTGCTCGGCTTCGCGATCACCGGGATGCTGATCGTGCTGGTGCTGCAGAACCGGGCCGCGGTCGCGGCGCTGATCTGTGGCGACGGCGAGGGCCGGGTGGGCTGGCGCGCGACCCGCCAGCGGATCGCCGATCTGTGGCACGTGGCGGCGGTGCTCTACCTGATCGCCGCCTACCTGGTGTGGGCCCTGGGGGTCGCCGGCGGCTTCGCCTTCCTCGCCCGGGCCAGCCTGCTCACCGTGCTGGTGGCCGTGATCGCCAGCGCCGCCAACGCCCTGGTGCAGCACTCCCTGGAGCGCCTGTTCGCGCTCGGCGCCGAGCTCAAGGCCCGCTACCCGGGCCTCGAGGCGCGCGCCAACCGCTACGTGCCCCTGCTCGGGCGCGGCGCGCGGGCGCTCATCGGCGCGGTGGCGCTGCTTGCCATCGCCCAGGCCTGGGGGGTGGACGCCTTCGGCTGGCTGGTCGAGGGGGCCGGGCGGGTGGTGCTGGCGCGGCTGGCGACGGTGGCCCTGATCGTGCTCGGCGCGGTGCTGGTCTGGGAGCTGCTGAGCTCGCTCATCGAGCGCAAGCTCGAACGGATCGCGGCCGAGGACAGCGGCCGCGGCACCCGGCTGCTCACCCTGCTGCCGCTGGCCCGCAAGGCGCTGCTGGTGACCCTCTCGGTGATGGTCGCCCTGACCTCGCTGTCCGAACTCGGGGTCGACATCGGGCCGCTGCTGGCCGGCGCCGGGGTCGCCGGGCTGGCGATCGGCTTCGGCGCCCAGACCCTGGTCAAG
>CAZRGU010000459.1:0-1509 GCA_964599705.1 uncultured Ectothiorhodospiraceae bacterium
GGGGCTGCTCGGCCCGGGCGGCGGCTTCGGTCCGATGCACGGCCCGTTCTGAGCCGCCCGGCGCGCGCCCCGACCGCACAGGTCGGGGCGCGCGCCTCGTCCTTCAGCGCACCTTGCGGGCGCGCAGCCCGCCGCCGAGCAGGAGCATCCCGAGCCCGGCGAGCACCACGGTCCCCGGCTCGGGAGCGGGCACCGGCGAGTTGGTCCCGGTGCCGGCGTCGTGCGAGAACGGGGCGAACCGGTAGCGCGCGTGATTGCCCGCGACGACGTGATCGTAGACGTCGAAGTGCAGGTCGGTGACATCGCCGATGAAGCCGACCTCGTAGACGTTGATCTGGCCACCGGTCACAGCCGGCGCCGAGGGGAACACGTCGATGAAGTCGGCCACCGGCGAGTCGCTCGCCGTGAAGTCACCGAGCGCGAACTCCTGCCATTCGAATCCCGGCCCGTAGGTGCCGTGGGCCGCCAGCGCGCTGCCGTCACCGAGCAGCGGCAGGGCGCCGTCGTCGTTGACCTGCAGCCAGACCGGCGCGCCGGGCGTGCTCGGATCGAGGAAGCCGCCGAGACCGCTGGTGGTGCTCGGCGTGAGGGTGATCGAGACGTCCGGCCCACCGTTACCCGGCACCGGGTCCGGGTAGACCACCGAGAGCCTGACGTCGTAGATCGGTCCCGCCCCCCCCGGACCGTCGACGTTGCCGATCACCCACAGCCGGATCGGCGCGCCGCTGGACTCGAAGACCCACGACTCGTGGGCGGGGTCGTAGCTCGCGCCCTCGACGTAGAGCTGGAGCGCCGGTACCGCCCGGGCTGCAGGCGCCCCGGCGAGGAGGAGCAGGAGCGCCGCGAACAGGGCGCCGAGCACCACGGACAGGCGGTCTTGCATGGTTCGAGCTCTCCCGGCAAGGTCGTCGCAGCCTTCTTCGACTCGAGCAATGCAAGAAACGAGCCGTTGTAGAGTTCGCCTTGTCTTTCAATCCCTTGGCCATCCTGCCAGCGGATCGCACGGCGCCGACCCGGTGGGAGTGTAAAGTCCTCCGACGGACCGCGGCCCACGCGAGCTCTCCCGGGCCTCGGACCGGGCCCCGGGAGAGCTCCGTTTTGCACGTGTGATCAATGGGTTATTCCGCCCGAGAGGCGGCTCGCCGGAGTGTAAAGAATTCCGACAGTCGAGCTTCCCGGACGGCGCCCGGGCGGGGCGAACGTTCCTTCCGCCGCCACGGCAAGCCGGGTCGGGCAGCGGGGTGGGGGCCGGAGCGACCGTCGCGAGGCAGGGATGCCGAGCGCCGAGCGCCACACGGACGTGCTCGCAGCGGGTCGCTCCGGACCCTACCCCACTGCCCGACCCGGCGCGTGGAGACGTCCCCGTCAGAGGACAGCGTCTCGACGCCCTCGCTCCGCGCAGCGGTGAGAGTTTGTGAAAAAATCGCGCACCTACTGCGGACGCCCCTGGTCGCCCCGGACTGCGCTGTTCCGGGCCTTCCCTGGCCCGGTCCCTGCGGGCGCGCTGCG
>CAZRGU010000460.1:0-1508 GCA_964599705.1 uncultured Ectothiorhodospiraceae bacterium
CCGGCGCGGGCGGCGGCCTCGCGGGCGGCGGCGAGCTCGGCGCCGGTCGGGCGGCGGGCGAGGTCGCGGTAGCGCCCCTCCGCGCCCGGGGTGCCGGGCGCGGCCCGGTAGGCGGGACGGTACTGGTCCATCAGGTTGAGGTAGGTGTCGGGCGAGAGCTCGCCGGCCAGCCAGGCGAGGATCGCGGCGGTCTCCTCGCCCGCCCCGGGCATCACCAGGTGGCGAACCAGCACCCCGCGGCGGGCCAGCCCGTCGCGGTCGATGCGCAGCACGCCGACCTGGCGGTGCATCTCGCGGATCGCCGCCCGGGCCCGCTCCGGGTAGTCCTTGGCCTTGAGGAGGCGCCGCGCGCTCTCGCGCTGCCAGCACTTGAAATCGGGCATGTAGATGTCGATGAGCCCGTCGAGCAGGCGCAGCGAGGGGAGCGCGTCGTAGGCGCTGGTGTTGTAGACCAGCGGCAGGCGCAGCCCGCGGGGGACGGCCTCGGCGAGCGCCTCGATGACCTGCGGTACCACGTGCTCGGGGGTCACCAGGTTGATGTTGTGGCAGCCGAGGCGCTGCAGGGCGAGCATCAGCTCGGCGAGCTCGGCGGGCCCGCGCTCCTCGCCGACCGGGCGCTGCGAGATGTCCCAGTTCTGGCAGAACACGCAGCGCAGGTTGCAGCCGGCGAAGAAGATCGTCCCCGAGCCGCGCCAGCCGCGCAGGCAGGCCTCCTCGCCGTGGTGCGGGAAGGCGCTCGCCACCCGCGCGTGCCGGGCGCTGCGGCACAGCGGCCCGACCTCGCCGCGGAGCCGGTCGCTGTGGCAGTCGCGCGGGCAGGCGCGGCAGTCGGCGAGCTCGGCGCGGGCCGCCGCGGCACGCCGTTCGAGCTCGCCGCTTCTGGCCAGCGCCAGGTAGGCGGGCTCGAGTCCCTCGACGACGAAGCGGCTCCGGTCGTCGCGGCGGCGCGGCAGGGAGCGCATCGCCCGGCGGCCCGCGCCGATCCCTGCCTCCTCGCCCGCCACTGTGCTCAGCGGAACGCCTCGTCGACCTCGACCTGGTAGGCCTCGGCGAGGCGGTTGGTCTCGTTGGCCATCGCCACCACCGCGATCAGCTCGCCGTACATCGCCTCGCTCATGCCCTTGGCGCGGGCCGCCGCGGCGTGGCTGTGGGCGCAGTAGCTGCAGCCGTTGGTGGCGCTCACCGCGATGTAGACGAGCTCCTTGGTCAGCGGGTCGAGCGCCCCCGGAGCCATCACCTCCTTGAGCGACTCCCAGGTCCGGCGCAGGGTCGGCGGATGGTGGGCGAGCACCTTCCAGAAGTTGTTGACCCGGTCGATCTGGCGGGTCTCCATGATGTCGTCGTAGACCGCCCGCACGTCCGGGGATGCCTCCTCGTACTCGACCATCGCCACCGTCGTCATCGCTCTCCTCCCTTGCTCACTGTGGCTCACTGTCCTGCGCCGGTCGATGGATGATAGCGCTGCTGCGCACTGCCCAGCGCCATCCCACGCTCCCTCCCGGGCGTAG
>CAZRGU010000461.1:0-1508 GCA_964599705.1 uncultured Ectothiorhodospiraceae bacterium
CGTGGAGCACGATGCTCGGCACGATGAGCTCCTCGGGGCGCTCGAGCAGCTCGGCGTAGCGCCCGGCGGCGGGACCGTCCGTGAAGACCTCGATCCAGCCGCACGAGTCGACCAGTCTCACCGCAGGCGCTCGCGCTTCTCGCGCACCTCGCCGACCTCGGCGCCCGCGGCGATGCCGCGCAGCTCCGCGAGCGACGGCAGGGGGACGAGGTAGACGATGCCGCCCTTCTCGAAGACCTCGAGCTTCTGGCGGGGCCGCAGCCCGGCAGCCTCCCGCACCGCCCGTGGGATGACGACCTGGAACTTCGACGAGACGGTGGTCTGCATGCGGCTCTCCGTGAGGTAGGACGGATTCGGCGTCGTTGACGAGATCGTAAGAGCGAAGCGATCGCGGATCAACGCGCCCCCCCGGTGCGGGCAGACCGGGACGAGCGGGAGCACCCGCCTCGCGACCGCGCCGCCTCGTGCTCGCCCGGAGGCGTCTGGTTTCCGGGCCCGTTGCGGGCGGCGCGCTGCACCGGCGATGATGCTCCCGGGAGGCGCTGCGGCAACGGCGGCGGGTCGGTGACCGGATCGGGCCCGCGCATCTCACCGCTGCGCGCAGCGGGGCGCCGAGACGCCGCTTGTGGCGGGAAGCGCGGGCCGGAGGAGGGCAGGGCGGCCACCGGCCGCCGGTGGACGGCAGGCGGCGGCGGGTGGTGTCCGCCCCCTACGTCGAGCCGGTCGAGGGAGGGAGCGCCTCCCGTCGGAGCGAGGGGATCGGCGGCCGCAGCCGTGAATCGGTGAGGTATGCGGGCTAGCAGCGAAGGCGAGCGCGGGGCCGCGCCCGGGACGGCCGAGGCCGGCTCGGCACAGCCTGTGCTGCTGGTCTTCTCCGACGACTGGGGCCGGCACCCCTCGAGCTGCCAGCACCTGGTCTCGCACCTGCTCGGGGGCTGGCGGGTGCTCTGGGTCAACACCATCGGCACCCGCCGCCCGAGCCTCGACTGGTACACGCTGCGCCGCGGCGCCGGCAAGCTGGGCGAGTGGCTGGCCGGTGGCGCGGCCGCGCGCGGCTCGGCGCAGCCGGGAGCCGGGAGCAACCCGCGGGTGATCGCCCCGGCGATGTGGCCGAGCTTCCGCTCGCGCGCGGCCCGGGCGCTGAACCGAGCGCTGCTCGCCCGCGCCATCGCCCCGCGGCTCGCCGCAGGGGGGCCGGCGGTGGCACTCACCACGCTGCCGATCGTCGCCGACCTGGTCGGGGTCCTGCCGGTCGCGCGCTGGGTCTACTACTGCGTCGACGATCTCGCCGCGTGGCCGGGCCTCGACCGGGCGAGCCTCGAGCGCATGGAGCGGCGCCTGCTCGAGCGGGTCGACGCGGTGGTCGCGGTGAGCGAGCACCTGCGCGAGCGCCTTGCCGGCCTCGGGCGCGAGGCGACCCTGCTCACCCACGGGGTCGATCTCGAGCACTGGGGGTGGGCGGATCGGCCGCCTGCGGGCGGGCAGGGGCGCGAGGTGGCCCCGCGCAC
>CAZRGU010000462.1:0-1507 GCA_964599705.1 uncultured Ectothiorhodospiraceae bacterium
CCCTGGAGCTGCGCGCGGGACGGGTCGAGCCGCTCGGCGGCCACCGCCTCGGCCGGGCGCGCGAACTGGGTGCTCTCGATCTTGTCGGCCAAGGCCTCGCCGAGCCGCTCGGGGCGCGGGCGGCGAACGACCGGCCCCCCGCCCAGGGCAGCGCCCACGATCGCTCCGATCGTCCCGGACGTGCCGGTGCCCTCGCCGACGGGCCGGCCCGTTTCTACGTTCGAGATCCCCTGCTGGCCAGCCTCCTGGCCGTACTCCATGGCCGCGGCCAGTGAGCGGCGCGCGAGCTGCCCGCCCTTCTCGGCGAACAGCCCGAGCCGGTTGGTGAGCCCGACCAGCGCCGCGTTCTTCCAGAACACCCGCTCGGCGGCCTGCGCCGCCTCCCGCTCGGACCGCCCCTGGTCGAGGAGCTGCCCGTAGACGCTGCCCGCCTCGACGGCCGCCTCCATCCCGGCCGCGGCCCCAGAGCCGAGCCAGAGCGCCATCCGCGGGGCGAGCAGGGCGGCGGCCTGGGCGCCGCGGGCGATGCCGAGGCCGGGGATGAAGAACGTCGCGGTCGATCCGAAGCCGGAGGCGAGCTGGTCGAGGAATCCCGGGTCGGCCGGCAGCAGGTCGCGCGCGAGCTCGTCGACCTTCACCTGGCCCGAGCGCAGCGCTCGCGAGCCGGTCTCGCTCGCGAGGAACCCGAGCAGGCCGGAAGCCGTCGAGACGGCCCCGGAGGCGACATCGCGGGCCCCGCGCTCGAGCACGCCCTCGCGCGCACCGATCTGGCGCGCGTACTGCGCTCCGGTCGGGGCGACCTCCCCGGGCGCCACGCTGCGCCGGGCGGCCGCCTCGAGCAGCGCCTCGGTCTCGGCCTGTGGCGTGCCGGCGGCCGTCGGCGAGCCGAGGAGCGTGTCGAGGGTGCGCCTCAGATTCGAGACCGGCGGGGCCGGGCTGTAGGCGCGCCCCGGCCCCGGCGTGATCGCCGCGAGCGCGTTGCGTGCGTTGCTCTGCGAGACGAACCGCCCCTCGGCGGTACCGCGCACCGGGAGCTGCGGGCGAGGACGGATCTGCTGAGGGTCGAGCGGCGGGGGTAGATCCGGCATCTCCACCACCCCGGGGGCGGGCCGCTCGAGCCCGGGCTGCTCCTCGGGCGGGCGCAGCGCGGCCAGCGCGTTGAGGTTCGCCGCCATGTTGAGCCGCGGGTCGGCGGTGGTCGCCGGGGCGATGTGCCGGGCCGAGCGGACCTCCGGCAGCGGCATCGTGACCGGAGAGGTCCTGTCGAGGACCATCCCCCGCGGGGCAGGCGCCTCCTCGGCGGCGGTCAGCAGCCCGACCGAGCGCGCGAACCCTTCCCAGGGCACCTGCTGGCCGATCCGCTCCTGATAGACCGCGTGCAGCCCGCGAGCGAAGTCGGCATCGCTCAGATCGTCGTACTGAGGGTAGGCCGCGCGGAGCTCGGCGAGCAGCGACATCGCATCATGACCCCGGCGGCATCAGCGTCCGGCGGATGTTGAGCGGGTCG
>CAZRGU010000463.1:0-1505 GCA_964599705.1 uncultured Ectothiorhodospiraceae bacterium
CCCATGTCCCGATCCGGAGGGAGAACGATGATCCAGCGAACTGTCCTGCTCCTGCTCGTGACCATCGCGCCGGCCGCGCTCGGCGCCGGATCGAGCAGCTCCTCGACTCGCCCGAGCGCCGCCGACGACTACCAGCGCGCGGTCGCCGCGGTCGACTCGGGCGCCTACGGGGAGGCTGCCCGGCTGCTCGAGCGCGTGGTGCGCGGCGATCCGCGCAACGCCGACGCCTGGAACTACCTCGGCTTCAGCCGCCGCAAGCTCGGTGCCTTCGAGGCCTCGATGGCCGCCTACCGCAAGGCGCTGGCCATCGACCCGAGCCATCGCGGCGCCAACGAGTATCTCGGCGAGCTCTACCTCGATCTCGGCGATCTCGATAAGGCCCGAGGTCAGCTCGGTCGCCTCAAGTACCTCTGTCCCGCGGGGTGCAAGGAGCGCAGCGACCTCGAGGCCGCGATCGCCCGGCGCGGCGCGGGCTAGCTGCCTGCATATCTCGGCGACCTACGGCTGCGGGCGCCGATCCACGCGTCCTGACGGGACGTACTCCCTGCAGCCGGCTCGACAGAGGGCGGGCACTGTGCGCCGTCTTCCCGGCGGGCGGCCGGGGGCCGCCCTACGGGCCTCCGCACGATGCGCCGCCCGCTCCGTCGCCCGTCGTTCGGTCCGGCGGACACTACGACGGACACTACAATGGGGCGGGTCGATTCGCATGGGAGGGTGGAGATGGAGACGATCTATCTGGTCCAGCACGGGCTGGCGGTGGCCAGCGAGGAGGACCCGCGCCGCCCGTTGAGCGCTGCGGGGAGCGCCGAGGTCGAGCGCGTCGCGCGGTGGGCAGGAGCCGCCGGCCTGGCGGTCGCCGAGATCCGCCACAGCGGCAAGCTGCGCGCCCGCCAGACCGCCGAGCGGCTCGCCGTCGCCCTGGCCCCACCCGGCGGGGTCATCGAGGCGCCCGGGCTCGCCCCCAACGACCCGGTGGCACCCGCCGTCGCCGCGCTCTCCGACGGGCTGATGCTGGTCGGCCACCTGCCGTTCCTGGCCCGCCTCGCCGGGCTGCTGGTGGCCGGCGACGAGACCCGCGAGGTGGTGCGCTTCCGCAACGCCGGGGTGGTCTGCCTGGCCGGGGAGGGGCGAGGCTGGAGCGTCGCCTGGGCGGTGGTCCCGGAGCTGCTGGCCGCCTGAGCAGCATCCCGCCGCCACGGTGCCGCGCCTCGCCGCGGGCGTAGGGGTGACGGCCGCAAGTGTGTATCCTCTCGCCCCGAGGCGGCCCCTCCCGGGGCCGCTCGCGCGGGGGAGGAGGCATGGAAGAGAGGGACCGCCGGTCCGCTCGCGCCGCCGTTGAGCGGTGCCGGCGCGCGCTGCGCGCGTTGCTCCTCGCGCTGCTCGCGCTGAGCGGCGCGGCGCCTGCTGCGGAGCCGGGCGGCACTGCGGCAGGCGTGCCGGCCGTGGACGTCGCCGAGCTCGAGGGGCTGGTCGCGACCCTCAAGGACGAGACCGCCCGCGCCCGC